>JAFIHI010000219.1 GCA_017848755.1 Nakamurella sp.
CGGGGACCCGGTTGGTGCGCGCCGAGCCCCTCCGCTGCCACAGGCTCATCCCGGCGACCAGCGGCGCGAGCAGCACCACGCGGGTCAGCTTCACGATCACCGCCGGGGCGAGCGCCGCCGGCCCGATCACCGATGCGGTGGCCACCACCTGGGCGACGTCGTGCACGCTGGCGCCGACCCACGATCCGAAAGCCGCGTCCGACAGCCCGAGCGGCCCCTTGAGCAACGGCAGCACGACGATGGCGAGGCTGCCGCACATCGTCACCAACGCGATCGCCGTCACCACCTCCTCCTCGCGGCTTTTCGTCACGCCGTCCATCGCGGCCACGGCGGAGGCCCCGCAGATCGAGAACCCAGTCGCCACAAGAAGACTCGTCCCCCTGGACAGGCCCATCGCGCGGCCGAGAAGCTGCGTGCCGAAGAACGTGATGGTCACCACCACCACGACCATCGCCAGGCCGCGCCCACCCAGGTGCAGCACGTCCCCGATCGCGAGTTTGAGGCCCAGCAGCACGATCCCGACCCGCAGCAGCTTCTTCGCGGCATACCCGAGGCCGGGTTTCAGCACGGCCAGGTCCACGCCCACGTTGCCGAGGACGGCGCCCAGGATCACGGCGATCGTCAGCGGGCTCAGCGACGGCAGCGCCCGGTTCACCGCGAAGGCGACCGCGACGGCCCCGGCGGCGACGGCCAGCCCGGGTATCCGCGGCCGGATCGCGCCGAGCATCCGAGTATGACGACGTTCCGCGGCGAGCGTATTCACCCAACCATTCGCCTGAGCCTCCACCGGACCACCCATTTGACCAACCGCCTGACTGTGCCTGAGTCGTAACACCACTCAGCCTCACAGCCCGCGACGGAGTCCGGTAGCCGCCGTTTGCCTGGCGCCGTCATAGGATTTATCTATGACGAGGTTTGCGCCGCACCCGGATATCGATTCCCTGGCGCTGCTCGCGAGCGTGGCGGAGCGCGGCAGCCTCGGCAAGGCCGCTGCGGCACACGGCATCAGCCAGCCGTCGGCCAGCGCGCGGATCGACGCGCTGGAGCGGCGACTCGGCCTGCCACTTCTGGTGAGGCGATCGACGGGGTCCGGGCTCACCGCGGCCGGCGAGCTGGTGGTCGGCTGGGCGGAGCCGGTCCTGCTGGCGATAGAAGAACTCTCGCGCGGGGCAGAAGCCTTGCGCCGGAAGCGATCCGCCGAGCTCGCGGTCGCCGCGTCGCTGAGCATCGCCGAGTACCTGCTGCCGGAATGGCTGGTGCGCCTGCATGCCGAACATCCCGGCCTCGCCGTGAATCTGCGGGTCGCGAACTCGACCGACGTGATCGCGGCGGTGCAGACCGGCTCCGTTCCGGTCGGGTTCGTGGAGGGGCCGTCGATCCCGAAGACGCTGGCCCGGATCGAGGTGGGCACCGATCGGCTCCTGGTCGTGGTCTCTCCCGCGCATCCATGGGCGCGGCGCCGGTCGGCGCTGCCGATGGCCGAGTTCTGCGCGACGCCGCTGCTGTTGCGCGAGCCAGGATCGGGCACCCGGCAGGTGTTGGAACGCGCCGTCGGGGGAGCGGCGAACCTCGCCCCACCGGCGCTGCAACTCTCCACCACCACCGCGATCCGCACCGCGGCAGCGGCCGGTGCGGCACCGGCAGTGCTCTCGGAACTCACGGTCCGCGGAGATCTCGCCGCCGGCCGGCTGGTGGTCGTGACGGTCGCCGGCCTGATGCTGCGCCGCCGACTGCGTGCGGTGTGGCTGCGCGGCACTCGGCCGGACGGCGCGGCCGCCGCGCTGGTGCAGCTCGCCCGCGCGGATCGGTAGATACCCCCAGGGGTATGTTAGGGTGGTCATGGCGCCGCCACCTTTCACCGATCGCCGCGCCCTTCCACCGATCAAGGAGTCACCATGACGCAGGCCATCACCGAGCCGAAAACACAGCCCACGGCGCAGACCGGGACCGCCCCCTCGCCGCACGGCAAGGCCGTGCTGAAGGCCCTCAGTCCGCTGCACCGCGAACTGCGCCGGGCGATCCCGGACGTGTACAAGGGCTTTGGCGAGCTGCATCACGCCGCGTTCGCCGCCGGCGAGCTGGAGACCAAGATCAAGGAGCTCATCGCCGTGGCGATCGCCGTGGTCGACGGATGCGACGGCTGCATCGCCTCCCATGCTCAGGCGGCCGCCCGGGCCGGTGCCACCCGCCAGGAGGCCGCCGAGGCGATCGGCGTCACGTTCCTGATGAAGGGCGGCCCGGCGACCATCTACGGCCCGCGCGCCTACAGCGCCTTTTGCGAGTTCGCCGACGCGCTGGAGGCCGGCGAGGCTCCCGCGTAACCGCGAGGCGCCCGCCACCGGCAGCAGAGCCGGCGGGTCAGTCCGCGAGCGCCAGCCCGGTCCGGCTCGCGGCCCCGCCGGCCCGCCGCCCGCGCCGGATCACGGCGACGAGTATCACCGTGCCGACGCACAGCGCCGCGGCCGAGAGTCCCAGCGCCCACGAGGCCCCGACCGCGCCGGCCATCAGTCCGACGGTGAATCCGGACCCGATCCGCAGCCCGCTCGCGGACATCCCGTACACGCCGATCACCTTGCCGCGGATCTCCGGCGGTGCCATCAGCTGCACCACGGTCTGCGAGATGGACATCGCCGCCAGGTTCGCCACTCCGGCCACGAACAGCATGGCCACCGCCAGCGCGTAGCTTCCGGTAAGCGCGAACACCAGCGTCGAAAACCCGTACGCGAGCGTCGATATCACCGCCGCGGGAACCGTCGGCTTGAGGAAGCGGAACAGCTCCAGCAGCAATCCGCCGAGCACGCCCCCGGCTCCGGCCGCGAACAGCAGCACCCCGTACGTCACGCCCGCTGACCCGGCGCCCAGCTTGTCCGCGAAGATCGGCATCACCGATTGCAGGGCGGCGCCGATGAAGAACGAGCCAAGCCCACCGAGCACGATCATCGCCATCAGCACGGGATCGTGTGCGGCGAAGCGGATCACCTGCCCGGCCTGACGGAACGTCATCCGCGAGCGCGCCACGATCCCGCCCCGGCGGTGTCCGGTGTACTTCGTCACCGCCAGGAACGTCGTCAGCGGCAGATAGATGGCCATGTTCGCGAACATCCCGCCGGTCGGTCCGAGTCCGAGCAGCAGCGCAGACCCGACCACCGGCCCGAACAGGATCCCCAGCGACCGCGCCGTCGCGTTCAACCGAACCGCGCTCTCCAGCTCACCCCGCCCGACGAAGTCCTGCAGCATCAGCTGCTCGGCCGGCCCCCACAGCGCCCCGGCCATGCCGTGCACCGTGAGCAGCACGCACGCCAGCGGAATCGACAGCGTGCCGGTCGCGATCGCCAGCGCCCAGCCCAGGGACACCGTCATAAACATGATCTGCGCGACCTGGATCACCCGGCGGCAGTCGAACCGGTCCGCCAGCGCCCCGGCGTGCACCGAGCCGAGCAGGAACGGCGTCCAGTGGCTCACCACCTCGAACGCCACCAGCGCGGGGGAGTGGAACATCTCCCACAGCACCCAGTAAGTGATCACGTGCTCGATGTTGTCCGCCATCATGGCCAGCGCCCCGCCGCCGAGATAGATGCTGCAATCGCGGTTTTTCAGCGCCGCGAAACGCGCGGGCCGGGCTGGTTCGGCGGGTGATGGCACGTCTCAACGTAACCGAACCGCCTATGACGGCATTCCCCCGACAGGCCCCTGTTTCCGCAGCGACAAGGGTGCCCTTCCGTCGACTCCGTTCAGGGCGCCCGCGCCGAGGGCGTCGAGGTGGGCTCTACGCAACTCGACTGGTGAGCGACTGGACGATCGTCTGCTTGAGGCGGTCGCCCGTACCTCTTGCGGGAGTGTGTTCAGACTTTCTGGATGGTGCTCACTGGTGAGTGAAAGACCCTGCGGTGTCGCGACGCGCACGGGGGCCGAGGCATGTCTTCACATTCGCCGCTGGCATGCCGTGATGTGGGCCGCGAGCAGGTCCCGCAGTCTGCCCGGGAGAGGAGAGTCCCACCGGCGGATCGAGGCGTCTGTCACAACGCCGTCGATCGCGGCGAGCAGGCCTTCGGCCAGGGCTTTCACGCGGGCCAGGGTGACATCGGGGTCGACGCCGCAGTCGCGGGCCAGTTCCGTCCAGTGCCGTGCACTGATGCGAGCCGGATCCCGTTCGGTGTAGCCGATCTTCATGGCGAGGCCCAGCGGCCGGTCCGCCCCGTAGGGCAGGAACGAGTTCAGGTCGTACAGGGGCGCCAATCGGGTGCTGCGGCGGGTGTGCAGGAGCGAGAAATTGCGTGCGTGGGCGTCGGTGCCGGCGACGAGCCAGTTGAATGCCGTCGCGTCGATGAAAGAGTCGACATCTTCGCCGCTGTGTTCGCCGGTCACGTTGTCCCGCAACAGATTCACGATGGCCCGTACCCCCGGGCCGCCGTTCTGCTCGTTTTTGAGCAGTGGTGATAGACCCAGCGCCTGTACCGCGTCCTCCTGGTGCAGCCGCCGCCACGTCCCGTCGGGCCCTTGGTAGCGATCGAAGCGCGTGACGACCAGGCAGCGTGCACCGGCGAATTCCATTACCTCGGTGTGGGCGACGGGAAGCCCCGCGGCGGCGGCCAGCCGCATCGTGAGGTGCTCATCGAGATCCTGATCGACCATGCCCGGGATCGCCGGTTTGAAGACGTGCGTGGTCGGCCTGGCACCGGTCGTTTCGGCCCACTGCCCGTCGTCGGTGCGGGCGAGGGCGAACTTGGCCTGGGCTCCGGCGAGGCTGAACTGCCCTGTGCCGGGCGACGGAACCCATGCGGACGCATCGACGGTCAGCGCCCGGATTCGCTCGCCGATCGCCTCGTCCGTGACAGGCTCGGCGGCGCCGTCGTCCAGGTGGTCCAGCCGGTCGGGTCGGACGAACCGCGCCGCCCCGGCCACGTCCTCACCGACATGCCACAGCAAGGCATAGGCGTCCATCCGCTTCAGCCCGAATCGCGAGCGCCACCGGGCCAAAACCTCGCCGCGGTCCGGCAGCAGGCCGCTGATCCAATTGATCACAGGTGTGCCCGAATGCCTCACCGTGGTCGTCTTCATGCTGCACGACAACCCTCGTGTCACGGCGCTGGCACCTGGCAGGTAGGTCAGCTTTGCCCGTCCAGCCCGCGCGCTGGTCACCATCGCGATCGTCTCACCGTCCATGACGACGTGCAGCTGTGGCCCGACAAGGCCCCGCTGTAGCGGTACGCGGCGGTCCCCGGGCGGGATCGTCATATCGGCCTCGGCTGGGTGCGAAACGTCGACAGGTACGCATCGAGGTCGATCTCATCCGGCTCGGCGGTGTCCCGGTGGGGTGCTTCCGGCATGGTCACCGGGTCGTCGGCCGGCAGCGCGGCAGTGATGCGCACGTCCAGGGCGCGAAGCAGCGCCAGTATCCGCCCTACCTCGGCGTTGACGTGCTGGCCGCCTTCAATCATGTTGACGAACCGGCGGGAGACGCCCGCAGCATCTGCCGCGTCTTGCTGGCTCCAGCCCCGTGCGATACGAGCGGCTCGCGCCAGCACGCCGATGTCGCGCACCGTTTCGACCAGTTCCACGAGACCTTCCTTCCGCGACGCGAGCCCGCAGCAGATGTCACGCGGCCCTTACACCGACACAGTGTGATAGTGCCATTACATTGCCGCAATGTCACGGAGTGATCACTGATTGTGTTCTTGTTCTTGGCGCGGCTCCCCGCCGCCCGCCCGACCGGGAGCCCGCCACCGGTAGTCTGGGATCGCCGATACCGTTCCAGACAGGAGCACGCCGTGGCCCGCGTGGCAGTCGATGTCGTCATCAAACCGGAGATCCTCGACCCGCAGGGCAAGGCGATCCAGGCCGCGCTCGCCAGGTCCGGCCACGCCGGCGTCACGGAGGTCCGCGCCGGCAAACACTTCGAGCTCGACGTGGACGGCGCCGTCACCGACGAGGAGCTCGAACGCCTCGCCGGCTCCATCCTCGCGAACCCAGTCATCGAGACCTGGACCGTCACCCGGCTCGCGGACGGGGAAGCCCGGTGACCGTCCGTATCGGCGTCATCACCTTCCCCGGCAGCCTCGATGACGTCGACGCTCTACGGGCCGCCAAAATCGTTGGCGCCGAACCGGTTTCGCTCTGGCACGCCGATGCCGACCTGCACGGGGTCGACGCCGTCATCATCCCCGGCGGGTTCTCCTACGGCGACTATTTGCGCGCCGGCGCCATCGCCGCGCAGGCGCCCGTCATGCGGTCGGTGGTCGACGCCGCCCGCGGGGGCCTGCCGGTACTGGGCATCTGCAACGGCTTCCAGGTGCTCTGCGAGGCCGGCCTGCTGCCCGGTGCGCTCGTTCGCAACGCCGGCCTGCGCTTCCGCTGCATCGACCAGCAGCTCACCGTCGAACGCACCTCAAGCGTATGGACCAGCAGGTATCGCAGCGAGTATGACGACGTTCGGCCCATACTCATCCCGCTCAAACATGCCGAAGGTCGTTATGTCGCAACCGAACACGATCTCGACGCGCTCGAGGCCGAGGACCGGGTGCTGTTCCGTTACCACGGCGACAACCCGAACGGCAGCCTGCGGGACATCGCCGGCATCTGCTCGGCCGACGGGCGCATCGCCGGCCTCATGCCACACCCCGAGCACGCCATCGACGCGCTCACCGGGCCGGGCACGGACGGCCTCGGCATGTTCTCCTCGCTGATGGACTCGCTGGTCGGGGCTGCGTCATGACAAGCACCGGCATGACCAGCGGTGGCATGACGACCACAAGCACGACGGGCAATGACCTGACGGGCAGCGAGATTGCCCAGGACACCGTCATACTCGCCGCCGCCAGCCCCGAGAAACCGCAGCCCTACGCGGAACTCGGGCTGAAGGACGACGAGTATGCGCGTATCAGAAGCATTCTCGGGCGCCGGCCCACCGAGGCCGAGCTCGCCATGTACTCCGTGATGTGGTCGGAGCACTGCTCGTACAAGTCCTCCAAGGTGCACCTCGCCTATTTCGGCGAGACCACCACCGACGCGATGCGCGAGAAGATGCTGGCCGGCATCGGCGAGAACGCCGGCGTGGTGGAGATCGGCGACGGCTGGGCGGCCACGTTCAAGATCGAGTCGCACAACCACCCCTCCTACGTCGAGCCGTACCAGGGCGCAGCCACCGGCGTCGGCGGCATCGTGCGGGACATCCTCGCCATGGGCGCCCGCCCGGTCGCCGTCACCGATCAGCTCCGGTTCGGCCCGGCCGACGCCGGGGACACCGCCCGCGTGCTGCCCGGCGTGGTCGCCGGCATCTCTGGGCACGGAAACGCGTTGGGGCGGGCCAACATCGGCGGCGAGACCCACTTCGCTGCGAGCTACGCAGGCACCCCTTTGGTGAACGCCGGCTGCATCGGAGTGCTGCGCGCCAGCGACATGTACACCGCGCACGCCTCCGGCGTCGGCAACAAGGTCGTTCTGTACGGCTCCCGCACGGGGTTGGACGGCATCGGGGGCGCCTCCGTCCTCGCCTCGGCGACCTTCTCCGACGCGGCCGACGGAGGCGCCCGCCGCAAGCTACCCAGTGTCCAGGTCGGCGACCCGTTCGCCGAGAAGGTGCTCATCGAGTGCACCCTGGAGCTCTTCGCCGCCGATCTGGTCGCCGGCATCTCGGATCTGGGCGCCGCCGGACTCGCCTGTGCCACATCGGAACTCGCCTCCGCAGGCGACGGCGGCATGATAGTCGACCTGGATACCGTGCCGTTGCGCGCGGAAGGGATGTCCGCCGCCGAGATCCTCACTTCCGAATCCCAGGAGCGCATGTGCGCGATCGTCGAGCCCGCCAAGGTCGACGCCTTCCTTGCCGTCTGCGCGAAGTGGGATGTGCCCGCCGTGGTGATCGGCGAGGTCACCGACACGGGCCGCCTGGTGATCTCGCACCGCGGTGAGGTGGTGGTCGACGTACCGCCGCGCACCGTCGCCCACGACGGCCCCGTCTACCGGCGTCCGTTCCACCGCCCCGACTCGCAGGATGCGTTGCAGGCCAACACTTCTGCAAATCTGCCGCGGCCGGCCGACGACGAACTCGGCGGCCTCATCCTCCGCCTCGCCGCGTCCGAGAACCTATGCGCCAAGGGCTGGATCACCGACCAATACGACCGCTACGTCCGCGGCCACACCGTCCTGGCGCAGCGGTCGGACGCCGGCATGGTCCGCGTGGACGATGAGACCAGCCTGGGCCTGGCGATGGCCAGCGACTGCAACGCCCGCCTCACGGCCCTGGACCCGTACCGCGGCACCCAACTCGCGCTCGCCGAGGCGTACCGGAACGTGGCCACCTCCGGCGCCACGCCCCTCGCGGTGACCAACTGCCTGAACTTCGGATCCCCCGAGGACCCGGGCGTCATGTGGCAGTTCCGCGAGGCGGTGCACGGCCTCGCCGACGGCTGCGCGGAACTCGGGATACCCGTCACCGGCGGCAATGTCAGCTTCTACAACCAGACCGGGTCCGAGGCCATCCTGCCGACTCCGGTGGTCGGCGTGCTCGGCGTCATCGACGATGTCGCTCGGCGGATCGGCCCCCGATTCGGGCAGGGTCGGACCTCCGAGATGCTCTTCCTGCTCGGCGAGACCCGCGACGAGCTCGACGGCTCCGAGTGGGCGCGTGTCGTCCACGGCCACCTGGGCGGCGTCCCCCCACTGGTCGACCTCGCAGCCGAGCAGCGGCTGGCGGGCGTCATGGCGCAGGCCGCGAAGGCCGGTCTCGTCACCGCGGCACACGACCTGTCCGAGGGCGGCCTCGCCCAGGCCCTCGTCGAGATGTGCGTCCTCTCGGACTGCGGCGCCGCGATCACGGTGCCGCCGCCGAACCCCTTCGTGGCGCTGTTCTCGGAAACGCCCGCCCGCATCCTGGTGGCGGTGCCGACGTCCCGGCTCGGCGAGTTCGCACAGCTCTGCGAGGAGCACAGCCAACCGTCCAGCGCGCTGGGCACCGTCACGCCGACGCGGCCCAGGCTGGAGATCAGCGGGGTCGCCGACATCTCGGTGGCGGAGATGCGCGAGGCATGGACCGGGACGCTGCCGGCCCTGTTCGGATAGCGCCCCGGCATGGCACACTAGCCGCCATGACCACCCTGCAACATCGGCCGTCCGTGCAGCGTCGCCCGTCCGCGCGCGTGACCGGCCGCATACGTGCGGCCGCGATCATCGTCATACTCGTCGCGCTCGGCATCGTCGCGGGGACGTTCGCGGCGTTGCACGCGCTCCGCGGCTATCAGGTCACCCTCAACGTCGTCGGCGCCGTCGCCCTGGTGGGTGCCGCCGTCCTGCTTTTGCGCGGTGACCACGGGGGAGGGCACCGGGGAGGCCGCAAACTCGCCGTCACCCTCACCTGGCTCGCGGCGTTCGGCGTGGTGGCCGAGGCGGGGGACCGGCAGGCGCGGATCAACAACGTCGGGGCCATCAGCGCGACGAACACGAACTACTTCCTGCCCGGCGTGCTGTGGCTGGGCATGGCCGCGTTGCTCTGCGCCGCCGTCGCGGTCACGGCCCTCACCAAGCGGGGTAAGCACGACGCCTGACACCACCGGCAACACGGCCGGCAGCGCCGCCGTCAACACCGGTCCGCGAGACCGCCACCGCGCCGCTGCGCCTACTGTCGCCTGATGCCCCGAAAAGCTGTGACAGCGGCCGATATTCGCGCGGCGCTGGCCGTCGCCGAGGCTGTCACTGATGCCGCCACCGAGGCCGTCGCAGCAGCGTCCGGCAAGGCCGCCGGCACCGAACCCGGCCCGGATCCGACAGCCGTGCGCACCGCCGTCCGCGTCACCGCCCAGGCGATCGCGGAGCGGCACCCCGGGAAGACGGTGGAGATCCGGATTCCGCCCTACATCGCCGTGCAGGCGTTCGGGGGGCTGCGGCACACCCGCGGCACGCCGCCGAACGTCGTGGAGACGGACGCCCGCACCTGGCTCGCGCTCGTCGCAGGCCGCCGCACCTGGGCCGACGCCGTCGCCGACGGGAGCCTGAAGGCGAGCGGCACCCGGGCGGACATTTCCACCGTGCTCCCGCTGACGGTAGAGTGAGGCATCGTGCTCAGTGAGGTGCCCGGGGACGTGTCCGGCGACCGGCCCGGCGAAGAATGCGGCGTCTTCGGCGTTTTCGCGCCGGGTGAGGATGTCGCCAAGCTGACGTATTTCGGTCTGTACGCGCTACAGCATCGCGGCCAGGAGGCCGCCGGCATCGCCGTGGCGGACGGCGCCCAGATCGTGGTCGTCAAGGACCTCGGCCTGGTGTCTCAGGTGTTCGACGAGCAGAACCTGTCCAGCCTCAAGGGGCACATCGCCGTCGGCCACTGCCGGTATTCCACCACCGGCTCCAACACGTGGGAGAACGCCCAGCCGATCTTCGCCACCACCGCCGCCGGCACCGGAATCGCGCTCGGGCACAACGGAAACCTCGTCAACACAACGGAACTCGCCGAGCGCCTGGACGCCATCACTGGGCCAGCCGGCAACGGGTCGGCGCGCCGGCCGGCTCCGGATACCCGCACCAGGACGGCCACCACCGACTCCAACATCATGACCCGGCTGCTCGCGGCGGCCAGCCCGGTGGCGAACCTCACCGAGGCGGCCATGATGCTGCTCCCGGACCTTCAGGGCGCGTTCAGCCTGGTGTTCTGCGACGAGACCACCTTGTACGCGGCGCGCGATCGGCACGGCCTGCACCCGCTCGTCCTGGGCAGGCTCGAACGCGGCTGGGTCGTCGCCTCGGAGACCGCGGCGCTCGACATCGTCGGCGCGACGTTCGTCCGGGAGGTAGAGCCGGGGGAGCTGCTGGCGATCGACTCGGACGGCCTGCGCAGCTCGCATTTCGCGGCGGCGACACCGAAGGGCTGCCTCTTCGAATTCGTCTACCTCGCGCGGCCGGACACCCAGATCGGTGGCCGCAGCATCTACGCCACCCGGGTCGAGGTCGGCCGGCGCCTGGCCCTGGTCGACCCGGTCGACGCCGACATGGTGATCCCGACCCCGGAGTCCGGCACGCCCGCCGCGATCGGCTACGCCGAGGCATCCAAGATCCCCTACGGCCAGGGTCTGGTGAAGAACGCCTATGTCGGGCGCACGTTCATCCAGCCGTCGCAGACCATCCGGCAGCTCGGCATCAGGCTCAAGCTCAACCCGCTGAAGAGCGTCATCCGCGGCAAGCGGCTGATCATCGTCGACGATTCCATCGTGCGCGGCAACACTCAGCGCGCGCTGGTCCGCATGCTGCGCGAGGCCGGCGCCGTCGAGGTGCACGTGCGCATCGCGTCGCCGCCGGTGCGCTGGCCGTGTTTCTACGGGGTCGACTTCCCGTCCCGCGCCGAGCTCATCGCCAACGCCGGCCCCGCTGGCTCCGTCACCGGCGGCGCCAGCGGCCCGAGCGATACCGAGGCCGTGCGCAGGGTGATCGGCGCGGACAGCCTCGCCTACGTATCGCTCGAGGACATGGTCGCGGCGTCCGAACAACCGATCAGCCGCCTGTGCACCGCGTGTTTCACGGGCGAGTACCCGATCCCGATCCCCCCGGCGCTGGGCAAGCACGTCCTGGAAGGTTCCGGCGACGCGCTCAGTCGGCCCTAGATAGGCCCGAGAGAAGGCCCAGCGCCGGCCATAACGGAGGTAACGATGACCCACTACCCGATCTCGGGCTCGACCTACGACGGCGCGGGGGTGTCGATCGCGGCCGGTGAGGCCGCCGTCGATCTGATCAAGCCGCACACCGAGCGCGCCACCAGGCCCGAGGTGATCGGTGGCATCGGCGGTTTCGCCTCCCTGTTCCGCCTGCCCGTGGGCAAGTACCAGCAGCCGGTGCTGGCCTCGGCCTCTGACGGGGTGGGCACGAAACCCGCGATCGCGCAGGCGCTCGACAAGCACGACACCATCGGCATCGACCTGGTCGCGATGGTGGTCGACGACCTCGTCCCGTGCGGCGCCGAGCCGCTCTTCGTCCAGGATTACATCGCCTGCGGCAAGGTGCGCCCGGAGAAGATCGCCACGATCGTCGCCGGCGTCGCCGAGGGCTGTGTGCGGGCCGGCTGCGCGCTCGTCGGCGGGGAGACTGCCGAGCACCCCGGCCTGATGGACCCCGACGATTACGACCTCGCCGCCACCGCCGTCGGGGTTGTCGAGTATGACGATGTTCTCGGATCGCACCGTGTCCGGGAGGGGGACGTCGTCATCGGCTTGAAATCGTCGGGCCTGCACGCCAACGGCTTTTCGATGGTGCGGCACGTGTTGCTCGACATCGGCCGGCTCCCGCTGGAGGGGCATGTCGAGGAGTTCGGCCGTACGCTCGGCGAGGAGCTGCTCGAACCTTGCCGCATCTATGCGCTGGACTGCCTGGCCCTGCAGCGGGAGACGGACGTGCACGCGTTTGCGCACATCACCGGGGGCGGCTTGGCCGGGAACCTGGCGCGGGTGATCCCGCCCGGGCTCACCGCACACCTGGATCGCCGGGCGTGGACGCCGCTTCCGGTGTTCGGCTATGTCGCCGCGCGCGGGCGGGTGGAACGCGCCGAGATGGAAAAGACGTTCAACATGGGCATCGGCATGGTCGCCGTGGTCTCCGCCGAGGACGCCGATCGGGCGCTAGCTGTGCTTACCGCCCGGCACATCCCGTCGGTCACACTCGGGACGATCGAGAAGCCCGGGACCGCGGATGGTGATGTTGATGCGCCGCGCGTCGTGCTCACCGGCGAGCACCCGAAGTTCTAGCGGCGATCGTTCTCGGCAGTGTCGGCGGTGCCGTCTTCGTCGTCTTCGTCATCCTCGTCATAGCCGGCGTATGCGTCGTCGTCTTCGGAGTCGTCGTAGTCGCCGAGGTCGTCGAACTCGCGATCGCCCTGCTCACCCGCCAGTTCGCGCTCCAAGGCAGAAACGTCGATCGTCGACGTGTGGTACTTCAACTGCCGAGCGACCTTCTGGTGCTTCGCCTTCTGACGGCCGCGCCCCATGGCGGACCCCCTTGCGCATACCGGCGGGGCGGCCGGGCACGTAGAAGCGCCGACGGCCCCGGAATCATGAGTCTGTCGTGCCCCTAGCGTACAGGCTTCACAACGTGTGACGCACTGTTACGCTCACCGCCCATGACGCTGTTCCGGGCCCTGCTCGCGTGCTTCCTGGCGGTCGCCGCCGCGCATCTGGTCTTCCTGGTGGCAGGGCAGAGCACTCCAGCGTCCGTCACCCAGATCCTGGCCATGCCGATCCTGGCGGCCGTGGTCGCCGCGCGGCGGAATCGGTCGCGGCCGGTCCGCTGGACGATCGTCGCACTGGCGATGTCCTGGCTCGGCGATACGGTCCCGCGGTTCCTTGACGGCGACGCGGCGTTCCTGGCGATGGTCGGCGGCTTCCTGCTCGCCCAGATCGCGTACATCGTGGCGCTGAGACCGTTCGCGGCGACGAGCATCCTGCGTCTGCGCCGGGGCTGGCTTGCCGTCTACGCCGCGGTCTTCGTCGCGCTGCTGGCGGCCTGCCTGCCGAGCGCCGGCGTGCTCGCCCCCGCGGTCGTCGTCTACGGCGTGCTGCTCGTCACCATGGCTGTGCTCGCCACCGGGCTCAACGGAATCACCTGGGTCGGCGGCGCGCTGTTCCTGGTCTCCGACGGCCTGATCGCGCTGCGCACCTTCGTCGACTGGTGGCCGTTGACGGGCGCCCCTCAGGGGCTGGTCATCATGTCGACCTACTTCGCGGCGCAGCTACTGCTCGGCCTCGGCGTGCTCCGGCGCATCCGGGACACCCGAGACACCGCTGGCGAGCGCGCCGCCGCCGCTGTTTAAGAGTCGCCCAGTACTAAGAGCCACACAGCAGCCGGGCCAGCAGCGCCGGGTCGATGTTCCCACCGGACACCACCGCGACCCGCGCGCCGGTCGGCAACTCGGCTCCGTGGAACAGGTGCGCCGCCACGCTCGTCGCCCCGCTCGGCTCGGCGACGATCCGCTCGTCCAGCGCGAGAGCCCGTGTCGCAGCAAGGATCTCGTCCTCGGTTACCGTGATGATGTCGCGCACGTACGAGCGGATGTGCGCCCACGTCAACTCGCCGACGCAGGGCACCCGCAGTCCATCGGCGCACGTCCGCCCAGTGTCCTCCGCGCGCCACGCGATCCGCCGCCCCGCCCGGAACGACTCGGCCGCGTCGCCCGCCAGCTCCGGCTCCACCCCGATCACCGCCACCTCGGGCGCCAGCGCGGCCAGCGCTGCCGCGATCCCGGAGATCAGCCCCCCGCCCGACACCGGCACCAGCACCGCCGCGATCGGCTCGCCCAGATCCGCTGTGTCTTCGGCGATCTCGAGCCCGATGGTGCCCTGCCCTGCGATCACGTCCCGGTGGTCGAACGGCGGGATCATCGTCATCCCCGTCTCACGCACCACCTGCTCCGCCCGCGTCACCCGCTCGGCCACCGGCACCAGATCCACCGTCGCCCCGTACGCCCGCGTCGCCTCGACTTTCCGCGTGGGTGCGTTCTCGGGTATGACGATGTGCGCGGCGATGCCGAAGGCCCGTGCGGCAAACGCCACGGCCTGCGCGTGGTTCCCCGACGAGTGCGCCACTACCCCCCGAGCGCGCACCTCCGGGTCCAGCGCAGCCACCGCGTTCACCGCCCCGCGGATCTTGAACGCCCCCATCGGCTGCAGTACTTCGGGTTTCAGGTACAGGCCAGCCCATCCTGTGCCCATTGGCCGGCCCAGCGGCGGAGCCAGCAAGGGCGTGCGCACCGCGTACCGTTCGATCCGCCCGGCCGCCGCCCGGATCTCATCGATGCTCACCAGATCGGTCGCCACGCTCACGTGCCGCCCCCTACGCCGTTGC
>JAFIHI010000027.1 GCA_017848755.1 Nakamurella sp.
CGCGGCCCACTGGCTCGGATAATCCACGGCATGATCGAGAACCAGACGAACAGCCTTCGCCCGGAACTCCTCGTCGTACTTCATCGGCATGATGCCCACCTTCCCAACTAAGGAAGTGAGCACCAAACCCAGGACGGTTCAACCCGTTCGCCTCAGGAGGCGTGAACGTGGTCGGTGAAGCGCTGGGCCTGTGTGGCTACACATCACGATCACGTTGCTACCGACATCTCCCTGTCGCCGCCGGGCTCGGAATAGCTGATGAGCCTTGTCCTTGCAGAGTTGCGCTGTCTCCGCACCTCAACTCACGAGGCTGCGAGGGCGTCTGCGGCGCGCTGGGCGATCGCGACGACTCTGCTTACGGTTTCGGGGTCGTCGAGGACGTCGTTGTAGCGAAGTTGCCGACCGGTATAGGCAAGTACGAGTGCCCAATGCTCTCGCTGACTGCTCCTGCACTCCTCAACCCACTCGTGAACGCCACGGAACCAGGGGCCACAGACGTGATTTTGTCCGAAGTCGGCCGTGGCAAACCGTAGGTTGATCTCGGAGACGTCAGGCCACAAGGCGCCGCGGATCGGCGAATCTGGATGGACCAGTGTCGAGAGCAGCATTGTGATCGGGTCGAGCACGCCGGCAGCGAAAGTTGTGCTGTCGAAGTCGATGAGGACTGCCTGGTCATTGTCGATCAGGACATTCCCAGGGTGGAGGTCGCCGTGACGCACACCGACCCGAGTCGTGGCTGTAAGGGTGCCCGCGGGCACTTGGACTCCGTGTGGATTGAGTAGCCCTGGCAACTCGTGCCACGCGATGAGTGAGTCGCAAAGCTCCGCCACGCTGAGTGTCTTTTGCTGAGCTGTGACTCCATGTAGAACATCCCAAATCGGTTTGGCAAGCTCGACGGCACGCGCAGGTTCCTGGGCGATGATGTCCATTAGCGCGTATGGCGCGTCCCCAGCGATTTGGAGGACGTTGAGTCGGCTTCCTGCCATCAGCCCAGATAGCGTCGCAGTGGTGGAGGTCGTGTTCGCGCGGGGTAGAAGTTCTGGGAGACCACCTCGTGCGAGGCTTGACTTGACTCGCTTCGCGACGACCTTCGCAATATGGCCTTCAGTGCGGTTCACGTCACAGCGCCAAACGCTCGCATCCGTTAGGCCGCCGCCGAGCGAGGATACTGAGATGGAGACAGCCCGGTAGTCGAAAGCGAGGCGCCGAAGAACTCTCTTGTCCAGGTCGCTCAGCGTGGCCATGCCAGACGAAGTGATGATCTCGATGTCGTCGAGTGATTGCAGAAGTTGGCGGAGTTGCTCGACCTGTGCCTTGAACTCCAGAGACTGGTCTTTCTCCAGGACAGTGACTCGGTCTATGGGTTGACCATCTTGCGCTGGAAGCTGCCCGCTCCCTTGTAGAGCATCTTGGACGTGTCGGATAGTTGCGAAGCCGGTGAAGACAATGAGCCTGGCATCGGGATAGTTCGAGCGAACCTCGTTGAGCAACTCGTCACCGAGTTCGTCTGTCGCGGGCTCGCCCATGTTCACAGGGAGCCGACGGTCAAGCACAAACAGATCAATCAGATCGGTGGACGCATGAAGATATTCGAGTACCGGTGCGATTGAGTCGAAACCTCGGACCTCAAATCCGGCCGCTTCGAGCACTCCTCGTGAGACGTCTGCTTGCTGGGAGTCGTCTTCTACTAGCACCGCGATCGGGTTACTCATGATGACGTGTTCCGCTTAGCGAGAATGATGCTGTCCCGCTCACGGCCTCCAAGGTGATGGCGAGTCCGAGACGCTCGGCCACGGTCTTTGTTAGAGACAGTCCTTGCCCCTGGTGTGCCATCTTGGAGGAGTTTCCGATGTCGGCCACGTCCGCGAGAGTGAATCGGTCGCCCTTGAATGGATTGGTGATTCTTACCCAGTAGTTCTGGTCCGTGTATCCCCACGTTATTTGGGCAGTGGCTGACCCGGTCGCGTCGATCGAGGCGTCAATAGCGTTCTGAAAGACGTTCGACAGCAGGATCGAGAACAGCCCTTCGTCGGTCTCGATGTCGATGCTTGCTTCCTCCGCGCTGGGTGTCACGGTGGGTGTCGTGTGGGTGTCCGGCCAGTTGTCGATGAGAACGTGCGGAAGGCTGAGCCCACGGAGGTTCAACTCCTCGCCAGACTTGATGATCGCTACCAGCCCGTCGATCCGCCGCTGGAGTTTGCGAACGGCCTCGTTGGTCTTGCTGGTCCCGAAGGACTTGATTTCACTGTCCGCGGCAAGCCTGATCCACCCCACAGCGGGCGAGAGTTCATGGCGAACCAAGGCAGCGATGTCGACTTGTTCGGACACCGTGGCGTCGCTCGCCGCGGGTTCGCCCACCCGTGGAGAGGAAACGGTTGCGCTCCCGTGGGAGGACAGGGTGGACCTCTGGCGCGATTCCAGGACTTGGAGTAGCAACCTACGTACCTGGGGAACAGTCTCGGTTTGGAGCGCTCTCATGAGCGCCCGCGTGGTGATTCCCTGTGGGTTTTGAACAAGCCAACCCGCAGCTCTCGCCCGCTCACTTGGAGCGGCTGACCCGAGTCCTTGGAGCTCGCTGGGTATGTCCGCCGTCATTCAAGGCCACCATGTTCGGTGTAGAAGGCCGACCGGCGAGCGAATGCTTCGCGGCCGCCTTCCATCAAGCGAGTGATCTTGTCGACGATGGCATCCGAATCGAACGCGCCCTGTACGTCGACGCTGCCGGTCTTGCCATCGCTGGTCAAGACGACGACATTGTCGGCAGAGCCGAGCACGGGGATGTTGGCGTTGTGCGTGGCAACGATTGTCTGGGCACCGTCCTGCCGCCGTGCGTTGAGGCCGCTCACGATATTGGTAACTAGGAAGGCATTGTCGAGGTGATCTTCGGGTTGGTCGAGGATCAGAGTGCGTTCCTGCTCCGACAAGACGATAGGCAGGGTGACGGCGCATTTCTGGCCAGTGGAGAGTGCGTCAACGCTCTTGTCTACTGATCCGTCCCTCAGTCGAAAGTCAACGCTGTCGGTCAGACGCAAGCGGCTCAGACCTTGGAGGAACTCTCGGTCGTCCAAGTTCTCGATCAACTTCTGCGCTCGGTCATCAGCAATGTCAGCCACCGCTGCGAGTCCCTTTGCATCGCTGTCTTCGACCATCTCTAGGAGCTGTCGTGGCAGTACCCGGTCGGCGACGGCGTCGATTAGGGTCGCGCGGGTACTGCTACCGCGAAGTGAATCCTGGAGAAATTTGCGGAAGTCAGCTGCATCGGCGAGGTGGTCTACGACTACAACGACGTTGTTAGCGATCTGTGCGGTTGTGGAGCGGGCGACCTCGGCCCTGGTTTCGTAGAGTGCTTCTTCTGCTTGCTCGGCTGCATCGAGCAGTTGGCCACGACGTTCCACGAGATTCTTGTGCCGGGCTTTGAGTTCACGCACGGCGGCGTCGTTCTCGTCGAGCGCTCGCAGGGCGGTATCAACATTCCTCAGTTGCGCCGTGATCTGGCCAAGGCCGGCTTCGGCTTGTTCAAGTTCTTCTCTGATCGGAGCTGCTGCTTCGCGCGCATTGATGTTTCGCTCGCGGGTCTCAGCGTCAGCGGTGTCAAGGCTCGTCTGAGCGTCGAGAAGGGCTGTGACGACACCCTCTGAGAGGTTCGCAGCCTGGGTGAGGGCGTCGCGCACCGCCGGCATCTGTGAAAGATTTGCGGCTCGTTCTGCGATGACTCTCAGTCTGTCGAGTTGATGGCGGTGGGACGTCAGCAACTCTGTGACATCTCGCCGCATCCCCTCGATGCGTTCCAGCGCCTGTCCGCTGGCGATCACGCGTTCTTCTGCCTGCCGGAGCAGATCACGTTGTTCAGACAACTGTGCGGTGCTGCCCCCAAGTAGGGCGGTCTCTTGCGAGAGTAGAAGCTCTCGATCAGCGACGAGTCGCTCGCGCTTTCGTGACTCTTCTCGGCGCTCAATCAGTTCAGTTCGGACATCGAATATCTCGCCGGTGAGCACCGCGATCTCGCCAGGGTCGGGTAGCGCAGTGCCGGCGCCGGTACGAAGGTCAAGGAGGTTCAGCCTGCTGGGCGCGTCCGATGCGATCTCTTCGAGCTCATTCTGGCCAAGGACGAGCACCGACTTGGACAGATCGGTTCGTTGGCCCCCGCCTTTCGCGTCAACCACGAGGTGGCGCCCGCCGTCGTCAGACTCCACATCAACAACAACTTCCCCAGCGCCGAGCACAGCGTCGAGGAACGTCTGTCTGCCGCGAACCGCAGCGGGACTCTGCTCGGCGTGCTGCGCACCGACGGCATGTCGGAGCAACTCCAAGAAGGTAGTCTTGCCTGCCCCTCGCGGCCCGACAACCACGTTCAGCCCTTGGCTCAGCGATACGTCGAGCCCGTTGAGGAAGCCGCCAGTGACTCGGATGCGTGAGATCCACATGCTCGCGGCCCTCCTCGTATCTAGGCGTGGAAGGGCTCGGTGCCGGTGGCCCTGTGACTGACATTATCGGACAGTGTGGGCCGAGTCCGTCCGCCGGACTGCTCTGCGACTTGTGCTGACACCCCACTCCGAACATGGTCGCGCAGGGAGGCCCAGAGGAGGCCGATCGCTCACCTGGAAGTCGCCTTCGTCGATCGCGCCGGTCCTCAATCGTTGACCAATACCTGGACATGGCGGCTTACATGCTTGGTCCACGGTGGACCACGCTGGGACGACGTTCTTCTACTGACGATTCTGCGCGGGCCAGCTCCCGCGCCCTGGTGAGGGCGGTGCTGGCGCGGGCGGCGTCGATCTTCTGCGTCGTGCTCTCGGCCGGTGCGCCCAGGGGCGCGGAGTCGGTGATGGTGTAGCGGTCGCGGTAGGCGGCCACGGTGCGGGCGTAGCGTCGCCACTCTGCCGCGGTCCGCTTGTCGCTGGGTGGGGTGCCGAGCGCACTCGTCCAGTTCTGGTGTTCGGTGAGGGCTTGGTCGAGGATCGCGTCGGCGCGGGCTTCGATGAGGTCGCGTCGTTCGGTGAGCGCCTGGTGCATGTCGGGGCTCATGGCGCCGGTGGCTTCGGGGATCAGGCCGGCGATCAGGCGCGGGGGTTTGCGGGTGCGACCAGACCCGGCGGGCCGGGCGGTGGCCGTGGCGAGGCGGTGGTGGAGGACGGCGGCGATGTCGTCGGCGTCGCCGAAGCCGCGCGCTGCCACCAGGCGGGGCAGCAGGGTCGCCACGTCATGGCGGTTGGCTTCGGCGCGGCGCAGCTCGACGGCCAGCGCCCCGAACGCTTCGGAGGCGATGGCGTCGTCGGCTTCTTCCTCGGTGAGCCCGGAGGCGCGGATGAGGGTGACCCATCGGTCGTGTTGGGCGGCGGCGGCGATGGTCTCGTACTCCGCGGCGAGCTGGGCGATGCTCGACCACTGCTCTTGTTCGGCGGTGATGGTCTCGTGGGCCGACAGTTCGGCGCCGACGTGCTGCAGCACCCCGAACAGCACCGACCTGCCGGTCGCCTCGGGATTGTCGCCGGGATGCGCCCCTTCGTGAGCGGGGTCGGGCTTGTCGACCGCGACGTAGGCCATGTTCCGTTCGCGGCCACGGGTCAGTGCGACGTACAGGTTCTCCCGCGTCATCGCGGCGTCGACCAGCACGTGCGCGGTATCGGTGGTGATGCCCTGCGCACGGTAGGAGGTGACCGCGTAACCCAGGTCCAGGTACTCCGCCACGTAGTCGGCCGGCAGCACCACCGAGACGCCCCACCGCTTGCCGTTACGGCGCAGGGTGACCGACCCGTCGCCACGGACACCGGTCACGGTCCAGCGGTCGCCGTTGCGGACCCAGGACCGGCCAGCGCGCAGGCGGCGGTCGTTGTGCCGGGTGATGACCGTATCCCCGACCGCCGCTTGGGTGCCGTCGTGCAGCTCGACCTCACGCGGCCCGTGGACGGTGCCGTCCAGGATCAGGTCGGTACGCGCCCGCACGTTGAGCGCGGTGACTGCTTCGGTGGAATCGGTGACCAGTACGGTCGCCTTTCCGGCAAGCATGTCGGCCCGCCACGCGGTATAGGCGGTGTCGATCATGGCCTCGGTGTCGCCGTCGATGATCCGGTCGTGGTCGATGTAGGTGTCGATGACCTGCGCGTGGCCGTGCCGCAGGCCGAGGGAGGCGGTCTTCTCCCACGTGTTCTTGAAGCGGCGGATGTCGACCAGCTCCGGGGCACCATCCCCATCCGAGGCACGGTCACTGACCAAGAGTCCGAAGGCGCCACCCGCGTCGACCGATTGGAGTTGGGCGTAGTCCCCCACGAGCAGCACCTTCGCCCCCGCCTCGGCCACGAGCGCGGTGATGCGATCCAAAGAGAGCGTGCCGGCGAGGGAGGCTTCATCCAGGATCACCAACTGGCCCGCCTCGAAGGTGTCGCCGTGCATGAGGTGGTTCTGCCACCACTTCGCGGTGTTCTCCGTCTCGATGCCGAGGTCGTCGGCGAGGACCTGCGCCGCGACCGCGGAGGGCGCCAAACCGACCACCGATCCTTCGCTGTGTTCGGTCTCCCATGCCCGACGCAGCGCGTTCATGGCGGTGGTCTTCCCGGCTCCTGCGGGGCCGACCAGTACGTCGATCTGGCGGCCCGAGACTGCGACCTTGGCGAGCGCGTCGGCCTGGTCCTCACCGAGCATCCGGCCCTCGGCGTCGGGCCGGCTCGCGATCTTCTCGATCGCGGCCAGAGTGACGGTCGGTCCGGTGGTGGTGCGGGCGCGCTCGAGGAGACGGTCCTCGGCCGCCAACAACACCTCGGAGGAGAACACCGTCGAGTGCTTCGGCCGGAACACGCTCGTCCCGTCCGGTCGCTGGAACACCGCCGGACTCATCGTGAGCTCGGGTGGCGTCAGGCGCAGGGAGGCGGCTTCGGCGGCGTCCACCATCATGCCGACGACGGCCCCACGGTCCTCGATCGAGGCGAATCGGTAGTCCATCGTCTGCCGGGCGGCCTCGGCAGTCAGGTTCCAGCGACGCCAGGTGGACCTCTTCTCACCCACCGCCTCGACCACCTCCTGTCCGAGTTCGGCGATCACGTCCAACGGCACGTCGTCGGCCCGCAACAACAACGGAGCCTCGTTGGTGGTGATGGTGCGCGCCCACCCGCTCGCATCCGCACCGAGGACCCGGCCGGCACGATCACGCCAGCCGGCGGTCAGCTCCGCCAGTGAGTGGACCTCCTTCTCCGGCCGGGTCGAGAGGGTGGCTTGGGCGCGCAGCTTCATGATCGTGGCCGGCGCCGGCCGCCGCCCGTGCTCAGTCACGTAGTGCTCGATGAGACGGTCGGTCTCGGCGTCGATATGCCGGGCGCGGGTGGAGAACTCGGCCACCAGCTCCTCCGGCACGCCGACGACGGCCCATGCCGGGTTCCGGTCCCGGCCCATATCCCGGGCTTCCCATTCGACGCCGAACATGCGGGTCAGGTGGTCGGCGAATACGGCCTCGTGCAGCTCGGACAACGCGACCACGGCGGCGTGCATCGGCCGCCCATCCAGCGAACGCCACTTGCCGTCCAGGACGGTCTGCACCTTGTTGCTGATGACCACGTGCGTATGCAGGTGCGGGTCACCGGCACGGGAGTCGTAGTGGTCGTAGGCGGTCGCGATCACCCCCATCACGTCGACCTGTGCGACCGCGCCGTCGCGGCCGGTTGCGCCGGTGCGGGTGGCCGCAACCTCGCGCTCCATGAACGCAACCACCTCCGCAACCGCCGCGTGATGCGCCTGCGCGATCAGGGCCTGCGTGCCAGCGTCCGCGACTGCCCAGAGCACGGAGGCCGACTTGGGGATCGAGAAGGTGAAGTCGAAGCCCGCCACTGCCCGCCGCGTCCCGCGCTCGGACTCCTCGGCCTCGATCGCCGCCACCGCCTGCCCGCGGCCGGCAGGGCCAAGGTCGGGGTCGAGGTCGGCCACCCGGTCGTTGATCCGATCGGTGACGGACTTGTATTCGGGGTAAGCGCGGCCGAGCGGGTCGCCGGTGATCGGGTCACGGCCCATCCCGACAAGGAGTTGGAGCTGCGCCTCCGAAACCTGGGCACCCACCCTGATCTGCCCGGCACCAAGACCGGGAAGGCCGCTTCCGAGCCAGCGGCCCGGTGGGGTTCCCTCAGCGCTGTAGTACCTCGTCAGCGGCGTGCTCAATGATCGGTCGCCGTCACCCGCGGCGACCGTTCGTAGCAGGTACTTGTATCCGTCGCCCGCGGACATGACGCGCATCGAGACCGTCACCCATACCGCCTCCTCCCGCTCGCCGGGGAGGTGAGCGACAGCCCGCCGAAGGCGGCTTCCTCGATCTGCAAGAGGCGTGGCAGCTCAGAGACGAGGCCGCTTCGGGGGCTCCGGCGAGGCTGCCTTGAGCCGTGCGGGAGATGTTGCGAGCACCTGGCAGCTGACCAAACCGGTATCGCGTCGAGGAGACAGAGGCCGGGATCACGAACCTGCCGGAGTCCTCATGCGCGAACCCATCAGCGAGCACGCCGACAGTCGCCTGCGGGTCGGATCGCTGTTCTCCGGCTACGGCGGACTCGACCTCGCTGTCGAACACGCCCTCAACGCCGAGACAATCTGGTTCTCCGAGAACAACGAGCCCGTCGCCCGTGTCTTCGCCCACCACTGGCCTGAGGCCCCCAACCTCGGCGACATCACCACTATCGACTGGCGGGCCTTGCCGCCGGTCGATGTGCTCTGCGGAGGCTTCCCCTGCCAAGACGTATCGACTGTGGGCAAGCGTGCAGGCCTCGCACCCGGCACCCGTTCCGGACTCTGGTCGCACATGGCCGCCGCGATCGAGGCACTGCAACCTGAGCTGGTCGTCATCGAGAACGTGCGTGGCCTGCTGTCCTCACCGGCCATCCGCACCCAGCAGGAACGAGACGACGATGAGCAACGCAAACCCAACGACGCAACCCCCGGCCCCGCAACCCTTCGCAACCTGGAACCCGACCCGTGGGGTCTGGGAGACGATGCAGCCCGACCTCTTCGGGCAGCCGGCGCCGTGCTCGGCGATCTGGCCGACCTGCGGATGGACGCGCAATGGATCGGCCTACCGGCGGCCCTTGTCGGCGCTCCTCAT
Source organism: Nakamurella sp. (assembly GCA_017848755.1). Taxonomy (GTDB): domain Bacteria; phylum Actinomycetota; class Actinomycetes; order Mycobacteriales; family Nakamurellaceae; genus Nakamurella. The sequence goes on from JAFIHI010000027.1 coordinate 9,071, forward strand.
CCAAGGCTCCGCGTCTTCATTCTCGCCCGGCGCCAAGGCGCTGTTCCGGACGCCGCTGGCGACCGACTCGACCCGCGGCGGCGAATCACTGGAACAAGTACGGGCGAGGCGAGGAACGATCGCCCTCTCGCACCAGATCATCGACCTCGCACTCAACGGGCCGGCTGGCTCGCAGACCAAGAGCACCGAGTCGGAGACGCTGTGGTCCCTGATCGAAGACATCTTCGACGCTGGGGACGCTACGCTCACACCGTCGCCAGGTGGGAACACATCACCGGCCGACCTGCGCCGGCACCGGCACTCTTGAGCCACGACAGTGGACCGCGACCAGCACCGGCCTTTGTCGAGTGGCTGGTGGGGCTGCTACCCGACTGGGTTATAGACCCGGTGCACGAACTGTCTGCCAACCAGCAGACCACCGCCCTCGGCAACGGTGTACTGCCGCTACAAGCTGCTGTCGCGCTCGGCGCTCTGCTCCCGTAGTGGGCATCGGCGTTGGAGTGTGCGCGCGGGCTACTGCTTGGTCTCGATCACGGTGTCGAGCGCGCTCTTGAGGTGGTCGGCGTCCGGCGTGCTGAGCACGGCAAGGAATGTGTGTTCGCAGTCGTCGATGACCCTGGTGGCGCGACGTAGGAGATCGTCGCCGGCGGTGGTCAGCGCAATGAGGTTCTTACTGCGGTCACCGGGCTGGTGCGGCGCTGACCCATCTCTTAGCCTGCAGCTCGGCCAGTAGGCGGCGATTGATCTCGTTCAGCAGGTCATTCTCGTTGTTGTAGGCGCGCTGCGCGTTTGTCCGTGGGTTCGTAGGTCCTTTCGATTACCGCGCCTTCAAGTGGCTCTTCCTTCCGCGAGTTGTTCCTTTGAAGATTGTCTCATGGCTTCGCGAGTACGAGCATCGGGGCGCGAGTCGGCCCCGGCGACGGCAGAACCCCCGGCCAGGCCTGGTGCGTCGGATGGGGCGCCTGATCGCCAGCTTTCTCCCGACCTGCTTCCTTCTGAACAGCGCGGTATTCCACTACCTGTGCCCACTCCTGCCGCAGCTGACAAACATCCGAGCCACTCCTCGTCATTTTAAGGCGGTCGAGTATGAGCCCTGAACGAGACGGTCTATGGCGCGGGTTACGAGATTTCTTCGCCACCAGCGTGGAATTGCATGAGCGCCTGCTGCTACTCAACCAGCCGTGGCGAGAAGAGTTTCTGCATTGGAGCATCGACGGGCAGCTGCACGGATGGCGACCACCGCCACTGGGTCGGCATAACTTCAGCACAACGAGCACCGGCTGGTGTCCCGGCCACGGCCGCGGACGCTCGCACCGCTGAGCAGCACGGGAACAACTATCCCGTTCAGCGATCCACTCGTGAAACACGCCGCCTTGGCCCGGTCATTGGCCATGCGCGATATTTGAGCGCGAGCCCTATTGATCGCGTGGGCGATGTAGGCGGACCAGTCGCGGGCGGCGAGGGTGGCCCTATCGCGTTCGTCTCGCGTGCCCGTTGCGGTTGCAGCAGTGATCCCCGAGGGGACCATATGCACCTCGTCCGGCGGTTCAGGTGGAAGCCGTAACGCTGCCCGGGATGGATCATGCTGGTTCTTTGGCTGGCCGGATGCCATTCGGCTCGATGGGCAGGGGGCGGGGCGGCACTGGACTGGATTGCACGATCGAGGTGGTGGTCTGGCCGTAGAGGAGGAACTTGTCGAGCACGACCTCTAGTTCGTCGACCGCGGGCACGTAGACCCTCAGCAGGAAGCAGTCGTCGCCGGTGATTCGGTGGCACTCGCTGACTTCGGGTATCTCCTTGGCCAAGGCGGCGATCTTCGGCAGCTGCCCCGGTGCCGGTTTGATCCGCACGTAAGCGCTAACGGGCATTCCGAGCGCCGCCGGGTCGACCTCCATCCGGTAGCCCGTGATCACTCCGGCGCGTTCCAGGCGTTGCACGCGCTCGGTCACCGCCGGTGCGCTCATGGAGACACGGCGAGCGAGCGCAGACATGCTGATCCGCGGATCGCTATGCAGCTCGCGCAGCAACCGGACGTTGATCTCATCCAGCAACCCATCGGCGGCGCTGTAGGCAGATCGACTATTTTTCCATGATTCTAAAGACACTTCGATCATCCCACCTGTAGATGTCTATTCTGTTGCGCTCTCACACCTTCAATGATTGCACCATGCTTGACAGAAAGCCATCCTCACACCCAACGATACGGCGGCGGTTCGGCCACATGGTCGCCACCGCGCCACCGACGTCCTTCTTCCTCACCAGCGCGGTCTTCCACTACCTGGGTCCGTCCCTGGCCGTGCTGCTGTTCGCCGCGCTGGGTCCCTTGGGCACGGCGTGGTGGCGCATCGCCACCGCCGCCGTGGTGTTCGCCCTCTGGCGGCGACCGTGGCGGCTGCTGCGGCGCATGAAGGCACAGCAACGGGCGGTGCTACTGGCCCTCGGTGTGGTTCTGGCCGGCATGAACCTCGTGTTCTACCTCGCCCTAGCCGAGTTGCCGCTGGCCACAGTCGGCGCCATCGAATTCCTCGGCACCGTGGCACTGGCCGCGTTCGGCACCCGCACCCGCCGCAACCTGCTCGCCCTGCTGCTCGCCGTGGCAGGAGTCGTCGCGCTCACCGAACTGCGGCTGGCGAACGCCCCCTGGGGGTTCGTGTTCGCCTTCGCCAACTGCGCCGGCTTCATGCTCTACGTCATCCTCGGCCACCGCATTGCCAACACCCGCCTCAGTCAGCCGACCGGCACGGAACCGAGTGTGGATATGAGCGGCATCGACCAACTCGGCGCGGCGATGCTCGTCGCCGCGGTCGTGATCACCCCGTTCGGAATCGCCGACGCCAGCGCCGCCTTCACCCACCCGCTGTGGCTGGTCTGGGGCATCGGCGTCGGCATCTGCTCATCCGTCATCCCCTACATCACCGACCAGCTCGCCATGGCCCGACTTCCCCGAGCGACCTTCGCGCTCATGCTCGCCCTGCTACCCGCCGCCGCCGCCCTCATGGGCCTGCTGATCCTCGCCCAAGTCCCGACCTGGCAGGACCTGATCGGGATCGGCCTGGTCATCGCCGGCGTCGCCGTCCACCGCGACCAGCCCAAGCCGCCGGCGGCGCCGACCACAAGCGGATGAGACCCGAGAAGCTCCTCGGGCACTCTGGATGACTCGCCATGCGTTCGGCCCGTCCCTTTCAACCGATCCTCGCGCGGACGCGGACGGTGCATCGTCCGGTCGGGCCGGTCGCCTACGACTGCGTGAAGGTCATCGTGGTCCGTGACGGTAGCGCGATCTTGTTCGGCGAGTTCGGGCAGCAGCCAATCAACATCGGCGACGTGATCCTGCTCGGCGCGAACGTGCTGTGCGGCAGCGAGCCCGAGGGCCATATCACCGTCACGACCGTCTACCTCGATATCGACTACGTGGTCGATCAGGTGTTCTGGCAGCACGCCGGCTCGTTGTGCGACCGCCTCGACGCCCGCGACTTCGCCGAGACGATGTACGCCGAACCGACACAGTTCCTGCGGATCGGTGAGGACCGCGCCGGGATGCTGATGCCCTGGCTGGACGAGCTGGTCGCCCTGAGCATCAGCAACGGCTTCCGTGACCGCTTCAACCGGATGCAAGCACTGTGGTTCGCGATCGCGGACGTGATCACCCCGTTCGTCAACGTGTCCCCCGTGCGGGTCTCGCAGTCGCAGCGCGCGCACACCCGGCCCACGTTGCCGCGGGACCGGCGCTTTGCGCCGCTGCGGGCGGAGGCACGACAGGCGGCGGAACTTCTCCGGGTGAGTCCGACCCGTCGGTGGACTCTCGAAGCACTCGCGACCGAGGTGCACCTCTCCGCCTCGCAACTGTCGCGCGTGTTCACCGACGCGTACGGCAAGACGCCGCTAGCGTTTCTGACGATGCTGCGCGCCGAGCAGTTGGCCCGTCTGCTGCGCGAGACGGACATGTCGATTGAGACGGCGATGCGGCAGGTCGGTTGGCACAGCCGAGGCCACGCCGCCAAGTTGTTCCGGCAGTATGTCGGCGTCACGCCTGGTGCGTACCGCCGGCTCGATGTCAGCGGGAACTGACCCGGCACGATCCCGATCCGGTCATGGGTGGTTCCGATATGGGGATCATCCCGGCTGTCCACGTCCGCAAGTCTCGTTGGTCAGGTAATCCGGTAGGGACTCGTCGGGTTCATCCCGCAGCCTGCCGGTCACAGTCTCGTTCCTGGTCCGCGCCGTCTTCCTGATCCTTCCGGCGTACCTCGTGGTCGCACGGTCACTCCCGGCGGAGTGGCTTTCGCCGGAGGGAGGTCAGGTGATGACGACGTGGGAGGAAACGCGGGCGGCGCGGGACGCGAAGCTCGATGCGCTGCATGAGCGGCTGACGGGCGAGGTCGAGGCGCTGGTGTCCGGGAAGGACTGGAAGCGCGCGCTGGAGTTCGCGGCTCGGTTCCGGGCCCGGTCCTTCAACAACCTTCTGCTCATCGCTGCGCAGCATCTTGACGCCTACGAGAAGGGCCGTGTCCCAGGGCCGGTGCCGTCGTATGTGGCGGGGTCCAAGCAGTGGCAGTCGCTGGGCCGGCAGGTGTCTAAGGGGCAGGCCGGGTACATGATCTTCGCCCCGGTCCGGGGCAGGTTCGCCACGACCATACCGCAGGACCCCGGCTCGTGGCGGCGGCTGGGCCGGTTCGAGAAGCCGAAGCCGGGCGAGACGGTGCGTTCCCGTGTGGTGGGGGCGAAGCCGGCCTACGTGTGGGACGTGTCGCAGACTTCCGGTGATCCGGTGCCCGAACGTCCCGCGCCGCGGCTGCTGAAAGGCCAGGCGCCGGAAGGGTTGTGGGACTCGCTGGCCGGACTCGTGGAGTCCGCCGGGTTCTCTGTGTTGCGGGTGCCGGACGAGCTGGCGATCCGTGGCGCGAACGGAATGACGGACTTCGAGACCAGGACGGTCTCGGTACGCACGAACATGGACTCGGCCGCCCAGGTGAAGACCCTGGCCCATGAGCTGGCGCATGTGCGGATGCACGGCCCGGACAATCAGGATGCCCGCCGGCATCGCGGGATCGGTGAGGTGGAGGCCGACTCGGTGGCGTTGATGATCGCCGCCGCGCATGGCATGGACACCAGCGATTACACAATCCCGTACGTGGCGGGGTGGGCGTCCACGGTCAAGGACTCTTCTCCGGTCGAGGTGGTCAAGGCCACCGGTGAACGCGTCCGTGCCGCGGCCGTGGCGATCCTGGACGCGCTGCCCACGGCTCAGGTGGGCGGCGGCGATCCGCCGGGGCTGACCCGCAACGGCCCTGGCTCCGAACGGGCCGAGCAGCACGACACGATGCACGCGAAGCCGCCGGTGACGGCCCAACCACGGCAGGCACATGCGTCGGCTGCCAGGGGGCTGTGATGAACCCGGCGCGACTGTTCAGCGGGGTGTCGGGCCGGGCGCTGCCGGATGCGGCCGGGATGCTGGCTGCCGCGGGGGTGCCGGTGTTTCCCTGCGTGCCGGGTGGGAAACGCCCGGCGACCGTCCACGGCTTCCACGACGCGACCACCGACCCGGAACGGGTTGCGGCGTGGTGGCGGCGGTGGCCGGCGGCGAACATCGGCGTGGCAACCGGCGCCGCCTCGGGTTTGGTGGTCGTCGACGTGGACGTGCACGGGCCGGTGAGCGGGTTCGCCGCGTTCGAGCGGGCCACCTACGCCGGACTGATCGACGGGTGGACCGTCATGGTGGACACCCCCTCGGGTGGGATGCACGCCTACTACCCGGCCACATCCGATGTGACGCAGCCGTGCTGGCAGGCGGCCCGTGCCGGGATCGACTTTCGTGGCGACGGAGGCTACGTCATCGTCCCTCCCTCAAGAACGGCCAGTGACAACGGACTCCTCTGCTACCGGGTGCGGATGGTCGGAACCGAGCCTGCCGACGTTTTGGATGCGGAGCGGTTGCGGGACTTCGTGGACCCCCGCCCGGTGCCAACGTCCCGCGCGACAGCTCGGCTGGGGTACGGGGCGGATGCGTCCCGGTTGGCGGCGTGGGTCGCGAACCGTGTCGCGGGTGAACGGAACCGGGGGCTGTTCTGGGCGGCGTGCCGGTTGGCGGAGAACGGCATTCGGCCCTCGGATGCGTTGGATGTGTTGGCCGCCGCGGCAGGCCGAGCTGGGCTGGCCGAACGGGAGATCACCGCGACGGTCCGCTCGGCGTACCGGACAGTGCACCCCGCCCTGGCGCCGCGGGCGCCGGACCCGAGCGGAGGGATCGGCGACGGCTCCGCGTCGTGCCGGGCGGCGGATGTCGCGCGGGGGTTGTGATGCCCGGCGGGACTGGCCGGCGGTGGGCGGTGGTGACCGCGGTGGCGGGGACGGTGTTCATCGCGGCCGGCGCGTTCTGGCTCAGCTTCACCTCCCTGGCCGACCTGGCGCGCCGGTCAGGCATCGACATTGGTGAGGCGTGGGCGTGGCCGTTGATCGTGGACGGGATCATTGTGGTCGCCACGGTCGCGGTCGTCGCCCTGGGTGGGACTCGGGCGGCGTGGTATCCGTGGGCGCTGCTGATCGGCGGCGCGCTGGTCTCGGTGACCGCCAACGCGCTGCACGCTGTGGTCGCGGCGGATGCGACCGTTCCCGGCGGGCTCGCCGCCTGCGTGGCCGCGGTGCCGCCGATGGTGCTGCTGGCGATCACGCACCTGACGGTCGTACTGACCCGGAACTCGACCGTCGAGAGTCCCGTCCCTGAACCGGCAGGTCTGATGGTCGCCGACGAGGCATCTGTCGTCTCTGCCGTGGGCGAGTTGCCCGCACCCCGGCGGCGCGAGGCCGTGGCCGGTGCCGCGCCGGTGCTGGGTCGCCGTCAGCGGGCGGTGGAGTTGCACCGCCTGGGGTGGTCGAACAAGCGGATCGCCCGCGAGTTGGGGGTGCGTCCCTCGGCGGTGGGCCGGTGGTTTGCCGGCGCGTACCAACCCGATGGCCCCGGCCCGTCGGGGTCTGAGCTTGTGACTGTGACGGAGGGAGTCACCCCATGACCGAATACATCGGCCCGATCGAGCAGGAACACCGGCACGCCGGGGCCGGCCGGCCGTTGCGAGCACCGGTGCAGGTTGAGGAACCGGCGGGCATCCCGGATGCGGTCAAGGAGGCGGCACTCGGCCACCAGCGAGCGACGGCGATGCTGGGGAAGGCGCGGGGCTGGGGCGTGGAGTGGGTCCGCCCGACCGATCTGATCGCTCGCTCCTCCTCGCGACTGGCCGGGCGCGTGCTCGACCTGCACACCGAACTGGCCCGCCGCACCCGAACCGCGGCACACGAGAGTGCGCGTCAGGTCGCGGGCCGGCTTACCGGGCGGGCGCGGCGTCTGCCGCCGGCATCGGCGTTCGGGCGTCGCGGGGCGCAGACGGGTCCGGTGCGGTCCGGGGCCGGGATGCGGTAAAAGGGGCGGTGATGGTCGATGGGCCGGCCGGGCATCGGATGCGGCGGCGCTGGGGGCGCCGGGTGCACCTGCCTGCCGGGAGGTGCCCACACCATGACCGACAACAACAACCCGCCAACCACCGACGCTCAGGACCCTTATGCGGCTCGCACGATGGCCGGGGCGGAGGACTACCGCACCAGGGAGGGCCTGCGGGCGCTGCTGCGCCGGCTGCGCGATGTGGGGCCGGGAGCGTGGGAGCACGACCCGGTAGCCGCACAGTTGATGGCCTTCGCGGCGGAGAAGTACGCGACCCTGGCCCGCAAGCACGGTCTGGACCCGTGGGAGGCCGCGTCGGCGGCATTCGACGTGATGCGCACCAAGGCCGCGCGGAACGCGGATGATCCGTGGGCGGTCATCACCCACGCGGTGCGGATCACCTGCATCGCAGAGGAGCGTGCCCAAGGACTGCTCTGCTCGGTGCATCAGGCCCGCCGCCCGCACGTCTCCGCGTTCCACGATCCGGAGCGGTTCAGCGACCGGGACAACCCGCTGACCGACTACCACCCGTCGCTCCAGACCTCCGACCACCCCGACCAGACCGAAGGCATCGGCCTGTTCGACATCCTGGACGACGATCCGGTGCCGGTCTCGGCGGAGCCGCGGACCTCGGCGCAGACCGCGGTCGAGCACGCGATCAGGTTCCTGGTCCTGCTGGGGTGGCCGCCCGAGACGGCGCGGGCCGGCGTGGAGCATGTGTGCGCCGGGTTGGCGAAGACCGGCAGCCGGCAGACCGCCTACGAGTCGCTGCGCCGGGACCGGTATGCCCGCGCCCTGCTCGATATCTCCGGCCGGTCGTGGTCGGTGCTGCTGCGGACCCTGCTCGGGAATCTGCACCCGGCCTACGCCGCGACCAGCGCCGGCCGGGGTGTGCTGCTGCGGCTGCTGATCGGTGAGAGCCTGCCGATCCTGCTGCGCGACGACGACCTCGTGCTGGCGGTGTCGCTGGCCGCCCCGACCCGCAGGGGCCGGCCATGAGCACCCCGGCCGGGCACATCGAACTGGAACGGGCCGTGGACTCGATCATCGTCGGGCGCCGGCACCGCACCGACCTGGGCGACCTGGACGCACTGGCCGCCTCGATCGACCGGGAAGGACTGTTGCAGCCTCCGACGATCACCCCGGACGGGGTGCTGGTGTGCGGGCGACGCAGGCTGGCCGCGATCGGGCGGTTGCGGTGGCGCACCGTCAACGTGTGGGTCCGCTCCGGCATCTCCGACCGGCTCGGACAGCTCATGGCCGAGCAAGACGACAACATGCTCCACAAGCCCCTGACCCAACTCGAAGCCGCCGGCCTCTACCGCGAGCTGAAGCAGGTGATGGCCGAAGACGCCGCCCGCCGCGACGCCGCCACCCGCTTCAGCACCGAGAACCAGCCGGGAACTGACGGGGGTGCCAAATCGGCACCCCCGTCACTCGGGCCTCTCGGCAGGTCGCGCGAGCAGGCAGCCCGGATGGTCACCGGCCGCGCCTCCTACACCACGCTGGAGAAGATCGGGCACCTGCAAGCCCTCGCCAACGACCCAAACCAGCCCGACCAGCTCCGCCAGCACGTCACCGACGAGCTGGCGCGGATCGAGGCCGGCGCGCCGGTGCACCCGATCTACGAGGCGCTGCGCGAGACGATCCAGGCCGCCACCGCGCAGGCCAACGCGGAACACGACGCGGACCTCGACGCCCTGGCCCGGCAGGCCCTCGCCCGCGCCAAGCACGCCGCCGCCGGCAAGCGCCGTGGCGGCCACCACCGCATCCCTTCACCCGAGGGTGATGCGGCGGCGCGGTATCCGGTGCGGGCGTTCATCGCCACCTGGGGTGAACTCGAGAACTGGTGGGAGCACTACGACATCGACGAACTGGCGACGGCTCTGACCGACGAGCAGATCGACTCGTTCCTGCACACCGCGCAGGGCACCAGCACCTTCGCCGACCACCTCGCCGCCGCCCACACCGCAGCCACTGGCACCGACGCCGGGACTGACGCCCGATCGGTGCAGGTGGCATCGGCGCGAGGCCACCTGCGCGCCCTCTAACACCACCTGGTGGTCGTGCGGCGCACCTACCGGGCATGAAGACTTCCCGCATTCCTGCGCCCGCGACACGGAGCCGGCTCGTTGCCCTGATCGTGGCCGGTGTCCTCGTGCTGGCGGCCATCGGTGCCGGTGTCTATGGCCTGGTCCGCGGGCCGGCCCACCCGGCGACCTCAGCAGGCGCCGGGTCACCAGCCGGCAGCACCGGGGCCGGGACCGGTCCGGCAAATCCTTCCAGCACGGTCGGCCCGGCGACCCTGCCGCAGACCGACGACCCGACCGCGTACGCGAGAGCGGTCGCGGCGGCGTTGTTCGATTGGTACACCACCGCCGGGTACACGCCCTCGGACTACGAGGCCCCGGTGCTCGCGGACGCGGACCCGTCCGGGGAGGAGACCTCCGCGCTGATCGGGGATGTCGCCAGCTACGAGCCCACCACCGATCAGTGGACCCGGCTCGCCACGATGGACGTAGCCCAGCATCTGACGATCAGCAGTGCCGTCGTCCCGTCGAGCTGGCCGCAGGCGCTGGCGCAGGCGCACGGGCAATTGCGGCCGGGCACGACCGCGGTCACGATCACCGGCACCCGGCACCGCACCGGCGTCTGGTACGGCGACAAAGCCAGCACGAGTGAGCCGGTGTCGTTCACGATCTTCGAGGCGTGCACCCCGGCGTGGCCCCGCTGTCACACGCTGCGGCTGTCCGAACTCAACGACCCGCTCAAGTAGGCGGGTGAGCGAGCGATGTGGCGCAAAGCCCTGATAGTCGAGACAGCCCTGGTGTTCCTGCTTCCCGGCGTGGGTCTGCTCGCGCTCGGCGCGTTGCTCGACCCGGCCATCGCGCAAGCCGCCACCTGCACAACCGACAACAGCAGCGGCAGCAGTGGAAGCAGTGACGCTGGGAGTGGGTTGTCCGAGCCGTCGCTGTCCGTGTCGGGCACGATCCCGCAAAGCCTGACCGCGACCACCGCGGACGGGCACACGATCACGCTGAATCACACGCAGCTCGAACACGCGGCGGCGATCCTCGCGACCGGCAACAGCGAGAACATCGACGCCAACAGCCAAGTCATCGCGCTCATGGCCGCGCTCACCGAGTCCAGCCTGCGCGTGCTGTCCAACGTGACCGCGTACCAGGACTCGGCCGACTATCCGCACGATGACGACGGCTCCGATCACGACAGCCTTGGGCTGTTTCAGATGCGGCCCCAGGCCGGCTGGGGCAGCGTGGCGAACCTGATGGACCCGATCTGGTCCTCCCGCGCGTTCTACGGCGGCCCCGATGGTCCGAACCACGGCAACCCGGCCGGGCTGCTGGACATCCCCAACTGGCAGCACCTTTCGCTCGGCGCGGCGGCCCAAGCAGTCGAGGTCTCCGCCTACCCCGACCGGTACGCCAACTATCAGCCGGTCGCGGAGAAGATCGCCTCCACGCTGACCGGCGTCACCCTGACCGGCGTCACCCTGACCGGCGGTAGCCTGACCGGCGGTAGCCAGTGCCTGACCGGCGGCGCTGGGGGCAATCCGCCGGGAAGCCTGCCGCCGGGGTTCGCGGGCGCGCTGATCGCCGCGGCGGAGAAAGAAGTCGGCCTGCCGTATGTGTGGGGCGGGGGCACCTACACCGGACCTTCCGGCATCGGCTTCGACTGCTCCGGCCTGGTGCTCTACGCCGCCTATCAGGCCTCCGGCGGGAAGCTCCGGCTACCGCACTACACCGGCGACCAAATCCACGACGGCACTCCCGTCGCCTGGGCAGACAAACAACCCGGCGACTTGATCTTCTACACCTACCCCGGCGACAGCGAACCCCACCACGTCGTCATCTACCTCGGCGGCAACAAGATCGTGCAAGCACCCCAAACCGGCGAGAACGTCCGCTACGGCACCCTGTCCGAGTTCGGCGACGAAATTGCCACCGTCCGCCGCCTCGGCTGACATGGCCATCCTGACAGGCTCCGTGCACCTGATCGGCGTGACCACCTCAACCGCGTTTCCCCTGTTGGCGTCTGTTCTTGCCTCTGCTGACGTGTACCCGAACCTCAACGGTGTCGGCGGTGTCGGGCAGCTCAAGACCGTGATCGGCGCGCTGATGACGATCGTGCTGATCGTCGCCGTGCTGATGATCGTCGTGTGTGCGGCGACCTGGGCGGTGGCGTCCTCACACGGCAGCTACACCGCCGCCATGAAGGCCCGC
>JAFIHI010000220.1 GCA_017848755.1 Nakamurella sp.
CAACAACCACTTCCGAATCCTCGAACTCACCCACCGACGACGACACTGACAGGCAGCCCGACACCAACCGAGAACCCGGCGGGCAGCTGCGCACCCACGGCGGCCTATCCGTGGCGGTGCCGCGGAGCGAAGCGCGGCGCGGTCAATAGTGCCAGGACGGGGTTAACGCCAAGCAGAACAGCCAAGCAGAACAGTGACCCACCACGCGGCGGAACACCGCTCCTTGCGGCTCAATGCATCCGCCCGCACTCACACCCACTGTGGTTCACTACGCGGCGGAACATCAGCCCCGTCGGCCGCACTACCCACCCCCGCTGTGCGGATCGTGGCTGCGGATCGTGACTGTGGATCGTGACTATTGCGCGGCGCGCAGTCCTTCGACGGTTTCGGCGCGGGTTTCGCCCATGGATGTGGTGACGGACAGTCGGGAGGCGAGCGTGGAACGCGACGCGATCGCGGCCACGTAGGCGCGGCGGGCCACGTCGCGCCGCGAGGGCTTGTCGGCGGCGACCGCGTGCACATCGGCGACCCGGCGTCGTGCAGCGGCCGAAATCGCGGGGCTCTGCCCCTCGGCCCGACGCGGCCCGGGCACGGCGGAACTCTCGGTGTCCTGTCCGGCGAGTCCGTCGCGCAGCAGCGCGAGCGCCTCGGTACGGAGCTGCGAGACGCGAGACTCGGTCACACCCAGATCGGCTGCAATGTCCGACATGCGGCGGTTGCCGTAGAAGTACTCCTCGATGACGGAGCGAAGACGGTCGGGCAGTTCGGCGATCGCGTCGTGCAGCAGCCCGATCTGCTCGCGCCGGATCAGCAATACCTCCGGGCCCTCGTCCTTGCTCGGCACCAGGTCCCCGCCGGCGGCATCCGCTAGCCCCTCGACGCTCAGTGTCGCGGCGCGATGCACGTCGGCCTCCAGCGTGTCGAGTTCGGCGACGGCCACGCCTATCGTCTTGGCGATCTCCTCGCGGCGGGGCGTGCGTCCGAGCGCCGCGGTCAACTGCCCGGTCACCGACTCCACCTCCCGCGCCCTGCTGCGCACGCCACGACTGGCCCAGTCCATCGACCGAAGCTCGTCGGTGAGCGCCCCGCGGATGCGGATCGTCGCGAAACGGCCGAACGGCACACCGCGTGAGGAATCGAAGCCTTGCGCGCTCGTGACGAGCGCCATCATGCCGGCCGAGGTCAGGTCGTCGCGATTGACATGCGCCGGCAGTCGACCTGCCAACTCGCGGACCAGATGTCCCACCAATGGGAGGTGGGTTTCGATAAGCTCCCTCGCAGCGGCGCTGGGTGCGGCCGCCTGCGTGTCGGCCGGCCGGCCGAGCTGGGGAGCCGGCGGCAGCGGTGCGGGCATGGTGACCTCCGGGTGGAGTAACTCTTGCGGGTGGGTTCAACCTCGAACCGTGTGGTGCAGTTTGTGGTGCAGTGCTCTGTCATGCGTGTGGTGCCGAAGTGCGATCGGTCCGGGAGAGGTCCGATGTGCCTTGTCCAGGTCTGCGTGGCGGGGGCGCCTCGTCACGTATGCCCGATATTGTGTAGCACAGCGTGAAGTTTGAACTACGGAAAGTAGTCCAGGCAAGCCCGTTTATAAGAATCACTCGGCAGAGAACTCAAGTGCCTTTTGCCGACTACGGTCGGTGAACAGAGCGATGCCGCGAGCGCCGATTCGGACGAGTTACACGCTTGTGATCTGCGATGACGGTAACCGGCGTGCTGGACGTCCCGCCCAACTCCCACACACCGGCCGCGCCGTCGTGACGGGCGTTCCGGTGGCGCCACATGGGGGTTATCCCTGTCAACATGACCGCGGATGCCGACACATCGTCATAGTCGCGTCACGAAGCGTAACGAAGCTGTCACGATCGGGTCACGATCGGCGTCATGGTCGGCGTCATGGTCGGAGGGCGGGACATCTGGCCGGCTCGCTCCTCCGGATGGAGCAGCCGGAAACAACCGTCGGATGAAACTGTCGAATGTTCGCCCGAATGTTCGCCGCGCTGGCGCTCAAGACTCGCCGCGGGGCGCCGATCGATGAGTCATGGCCCGACCGACGCCCTATTCCTTGATTCCGTCCCCCGTGCGGCACCATGGGGGCATGGACGAGTCAGCACTCGCGTCGCTCGCGGCAATCCTCTGGGACGAACGTCGCGAGATGGAACGGCTGCTCTACTGCCTGGTCAGCCAGCAGCTGCTGCTCACCTCCGGGCAGACGCGGTGGTTGGGCCACGCGGACACAGACATCAATGCTGCGCTAGCGGCCTTCCGGGACGCGGAAGTGCTGCGAGCCATCGAGGTTGCCTCGCTCGCGTCGAAACTCGGTGTATCCGGCGAGGTGTCGCTCGCGGAACTCGCCGACGCAGCGCCCGAGCCGTGGTCGATGACGCTCCGCGACCATCGCGTGGCGCTGCGAAGCCTCGCGGCGGAGATCGATACCACCGTCACCGAGAACCGGCGGCTGCTCAAGGCCGGTGCACAGGCCATCGGCGACACCCTCGCCCGGCTCGGGTCCTTCTCCTCGACCTACGACGCGCGGGGTGAGACCGTGCACCGCGGCGAGGGGCCGTCGTTACTGGACGAGCACGTATGACGAACTTCTTCGCCGGTATCTACGGCGCCAACGACGCGCTGACCGCGGCCCGCTACGGGCTCGAGGTCACCGGGCAGAACATCGCCAACGCGAATACACCCGGTTACACCCGACAGGCATCCCGGCAGGCCGCCGTGGGCACGGCCGTCGGGGTGCCGACCATCCATAGCGGAACGGTCGCAAACGGCGGAGTCCGCGCGACCGGGGCGGACCGGCTGAATGACCCCATCCTGGATATCCGGGCACGCGACGAACACGCGAAGTCCGCGAACGTGGACACGAACGCGGCCCGGCTGGCCGATATTGAGAACATCTTCCGCGAGCCCTCCGACAACGGCTTGGCCGAGCAGTTGCACGACTTTTGGAACGCGTGGGGCGATGTGGCCAACGACCCGGGGGCGCAGGTGCCGCGGGAGATGTTGATCCAGTCGGGGCAGGCCACCGTGACCACGTTGCACTCGATGGACTCGGCGCTCGATTCGGTGGCGACCGCGGCGAAGAACTCGCTGGACGCCCAGGTGACAGCGGCGAACACGGCGGCGGGTGACCTCGCCGAGCTCAACCGCAAGATCGACATCGGCAATGCGACCAGCGTGAACGTGAACGCGCTGCTCGACCAGCGAGATGTGCTGCTGGACAAACTGTCCAGCACGGTCGGCGGGGTGGCGAAGATCTACGACAACGGCACGGCGTCGGTGACGGTGGGCAGTCAGGACCTCGTCAAGGTCGGTGCCGGAGGCACCCCCCAGTTCGAGGCCAAGCAACTCACCGCGAGCATGACGGTGACCGACCCGACGCACGTGGCAGTCGACTTCGCCGTGGACGGCACTGCGGTGACGTTGAACGATTCCACTGCGGCCGCGGAGGCCAAGACGCTGACTGACACCGTGCCGAAGTACCGGGGTCAACTCGACGATGTGGCCAAGGCCTTGCACGACACGGTGAACGGCTTGCAGAGCTCCGGATATCAACTGGACGGCGCGAGCGGTCCGGACATGTTCACGGGCACGACCGCATCGTCGATCACCGTGGATCCCGCATTCACGTGGAAGAACGTGGCCGCCAGCGGGGCGCCCTCCGCGTCGGGAAACCTCGATGGCGGCAACGCGCTCGCTGCAGCCAAGGCGGGTTCGCTGGGGACAGGCCCTGACACGGCCTACAGCTCACTGGTCGGCGACCTGGGCCGGGCGTCCGCGTCCGCGAAGCAGCAGCAGGCGACCCAGGGCGTGATCGCCTCCAGCGTCGACACGCTGCGCGCATCCACGTCCGGCGTGAGCTACGACGAGGAGGTCAGCAACATGCTGACGTATCAAATGGCGTTCCAGGCGTCGTCGCGGGTGCTCACCACCCTCGACTCGATGCTGGACACGCTGATCAACCACACCGGATTGGTGGGTAAGGTATGACGATTCGCGTCACGGTCGGCTCCGCCTCGGCCGCCTCGCTGGCCGGGCTGCAGGCGTCGTCGAACACGCTCGCCTCATGGCAGCAGAAACTCTCGACGGGACAACAGATCTCGCAGCCGTCAGACGATCCGGCCGGCACCGTCCGTGCGCTGGAGCTGCGCGGCGACCTGAAGCGCAACGCGCAGTACGCACGCAACGCATCCGATGCCTCCGCGTGGTTGTCGGTCGCCGACACCGCCTACGGGCAGATCACCGACCTGGTGCAGAAGGTGCGCACGCTCACTGTGCAGGCGGCGAACACGGGCGCATCCACCGGCCAATCCGCGAGCGCGATCGCCGACCAGATCAAGGCCCTCAAGGAGGCCATCCTCAAGCTGTCCAATACCACCTACAACAACCGGCCGATCTTCGGTGGGACGACGGCAGGCGGGGTCGCATTCCAGGACGTCGGCGGAACGGTCAAGTACGTCGGAGACACCGGCAGCGTCACCCGGTCGATCGGCGACAAGAACGACGTCACCATCAGCCAGACCGGGACACAGGCATTCGGCACGCCGGCGGACGGAAGTACCGGCCTCTTCAGCCTGCTCGACGGCATCGTCAACGACCTGACGACGTCCGGGGCGCCGAGTTCCACGGCGCTCTCCGACATCGACAAGTCGATCAACGACCTCACCAGCGCCCGCGCCGCCTCCGGTGCCGCCCTGGCCCGGGTGCAGTCGGCGCAGGCCACCCAGGCCACGAACAAGGTCACCATCCAGTCGAACCTGTCCGATGTTCAGGACATCGACCTCGCCGAGGTCGCGATCCAGATGAATACCGCCCAGGTCGTCTACCAGGCATCCCTGCAGACGACCGCGAACATCCGGCAGCTCTCGCTGCTCAACTTCCTCAAGTGATTACCGGAAGGGACCGGCCGTGACCGCTACCGCTCCAGCAGTCCATTCGTTGCCGCGGCCCCGTCGATCCATGGGGGAGGGCACCATGACCGACATGTCGGCCGTTTCGCCGACCGTGGATTCGCCGATCCGGGACACGACTGCGGTGACCATGATCGAGCCGATGGCCGGTTTCGAGGCGGACATCGACTTCACGCTCAGCCCGATCGACGACGGCGGTGTCCTGCAGTCGCTGCGTTCCGTGCGCGACCCGGACCTGCGATTCGTGGTGAGCCCGGCAGAGGTGTTCTTCGCCGGCTACCGCGATGCTGTGCAGCCGGTGATCACGGCGCCGGTGGCGACGGCACTGGCGACGACCGAGGCCGACGCGCGGCTGCGGCTGTACGTCCTGCTGACGATCGGAAGCTCACTGGTCGACACGACCGCGAACCTGCGGGCCCCGCTGGTGGTCGACGCGGCGAGCGGCCGGGCCGTCCAGGTGATCCTCGACGACAGCTCGCTCCCGCTGCGGCATCCGCTGCCGACCGAGTAGCGGCCGCGCAGGCCCTCGCGGGTTCGGGCGATCGACATCGTCCGGTCGTATGCAGCGCGAACATCGTCATCAACGATGGATATCCGTGCTGTGATAGGTGGGATGACGACGCAACCCCGCCGCCCTTATCCGGTCCCGGCCGGCCCGGTGGACCGCGAGATCGTCATCAGCAAGAGCCGTTTCATCGCGTGGTTGCGGCCCGTCGCCAGCCGGGATCAGGCCTTGGCGGCGCTGGCGCTGGCGCAGTCCGAGCACCCGGCGGCGACCCACCACTGTTACGCCTACCTGATCGGCCCGCCGGCATCCGCCCAGGCGGCGATGAGCGATGACGGCGAACCGTCCGGAACCGCGGGGAAGCCGATCTTCGGGGTGATCTCGCACAAGGGGATGAGCGACGTCCTCGTCGTCGTGACGCGGTATTTCGGCGGGATCAAGCTCGGCGCGGGCGGGTTGGTGCGCGCCTATGCGGCGGCTGCGGAGGCCGTGCTGTCCGCCGTGGAGGTGACCGCGCAGGTACCGGTGTCGCATATGACGTTGTTCCTGGACTTTGCGCAGGAGCAACCGATGCGCCTGTGGTGCGACCGGAACGGGGCGACGGTCGAGCGCATCGAGTACGGCGAGCGTGTGGTCGCGGAGCTGATCGTCCCCGATGAGGCGCTGGGCGCCCTGACGTCGTTCTGCGCCGCGAACCGGATCGATGCCTCCTGCGGCGCGCCCGATTCGCTAGGCTCTGGGCTGTGCTGATCCTCACCCGCCGCGTCGGCGAGAACATCGTCGTCGGCGACCACATCGTGATCTCCGTGCTGGAGATGCGGGGAGATGCGGTTCGGATCGGCATCCAGGCGCCGCGTTCGGTGACGGTCCATCGCGAAGAGGTCTACCTGGAACTGCAGCGCGCCAACCAGGCCGCCGCAAGGTCGGCGTCCGCGGGCGACGACGCCGTCGTCGCAGTCGCTCAGCAACTGAAGCCGCCCGCCGCCGGGCAGGCGCCGGAAACCACGGACTGACCACCTGCCGCGCGCCCCGGCCCGACGCGAGACCAGCATCACAGCGCGGGGCTACCGGAACTGTCGGCCTCGATTTGAAATCGGCCGGGGGCTTCCGCCATACTTGAGCGGTTGCCCATCTTGCGGTTGGGCCGTCACGGCTTCGTCATGACACTGTCATGGCGCCGTCACGGCACAGGCGAGGTGGGGCAGCCATCATCCATGGCAGTACGGGTGAGGCGTTCGGTTCGGCGATCGGACCGGGGCGCGACCGGTTCTCGTCAGTCGGCTAGGATTCTTCGGGCCGACGCGTGAGCGCTGCGGGCGACACGCCCGACCGCGTGGATCGGTCACCACGACGGCGTCGGTGTCGCGAAAGCGGCGCATGGCGGCAGTGGTTTGCAGCTGAACAGGGCAGCGGGACTTCTGAAGAGGACCCCGTGGGGCGCGGCATGAACACCGCGAGGGCTCGAGCGAGCCCACGACAACGCTGTGCTCCGGCACAGGCACGAAAGGGACGTACGTGGCGGGACAGAAGATCCGCATCCGGCTCAAGGCCTACGATCACGAGGCCATCGACGCGTCGGCGCGCAAGATCGTGGAGACGGTCACCCGTACCGGTGCGCGCGTCGTGGGCCCGGTGCCGCTGCCGACGGAGAAGAACGTCTATTGCGTGATCCGCTCGCCGCACAAGTACAAGGACTCGCGCGAGCACTTCGAGATGCGCACGCACAAGCGCCTGATCGACATCGTCGACCCCACGCCCCGCACGGTGGACGCGCTGATGCGCATCGACCTGCCGGCCAGCGTCGACGTCAACATTCAGTAATCGACCGCGACCGGGCTGACGCTTGCGACGTGCGTCAGGCGCACAGAAGATGGGTAATTCAAAGATGTCTCAACCGACGAAGGGGATCCTGGGCCACAAACTCGGGATGACCCAGGTTTTCGCCGCGGACAACCGGGTCGTTCCGGTCACCGTGGTCGCGGCCGGTCCGGTGGTCGTCACCGCGATCCGCACGCAGGATGTGGACGGCTACAACGCCGTGCAGATGGCCTTCGGCGCGGTCGATCCCCGGCGGGTCAACAAGCCCGAGGCTGGGCACTTCGCCAAGGCCGGGGTGACTCCCCGCCGCCACCTGGTCGAGATGCGCACGGACGCTGTGGCCGACTACCAAGTGGGCCAGGAGCTCACCGCCGCCGAGGTCTTCGACGCGGGCGCTGTCGTGGATGTCACCGGGACCTCCAAGGGCAAGGGCACGGCCGGCGTCATGAAGCGGCACGGGTTTTCCGGCCTCGGCGCCGGGCACGGTGTGCATCGCAAGCACCGCTCGCCGGGCTCCATCGGCGGATGCTCCACCCCGGGACGCGTCTTCAAGGGCCTGCGCATGGCCGGCCGTGCGGGCAACAGCACCGTCACGACCCAGAACCTGACCGTGCACGCGGTCGACGCCGATGCGGGCCTGCTGCTCATCAAGGGCGCGATTCCCGGCCCCAAGGGCGGACTCGTGATGGTCCGATCCGCAAGCAAGATGGGTGGCGCAGCATGACGACCCTTTCGGTAACGACGCCGAGCGGCACCACGGACGGCGCGCTCACCGTGCCCGCCGAGGTCTTCGACGTCCAGGCGAACATCCCGTTGATGCACCAGGTGGTCGTCGCGCAGCTCGCTGCCGCGCGCCAGGGCACGCATTCCACGAAGACGCGGGGCGAGGTCTCCGGCGGCGGCAAGAAGCCGTACCGCCAGAAGGGCACCGGCCGGGCCCGGCAGGGCTCCACGCGCGCGCCGCAGTTCGCCGGCGGCGGTATCTCGCACGGGCCGGTGCCGCGTGGCTACCTGCAGCGCACCCCGAAGAAGATGAAGGCCGCCGCCCTCCGCGGGGCCCTGTCGGACCGGGCGCGGGGCGGCAAGGTGCACGTGCTGTCCGCCGTGGTCGACGGCGCGGTGCCGTCGACGAAGGCCGCCGCGGCCACCCTGGCTGCGATCGAGACCGGGCGCAACGTGCTGGTGGTCATCACCCGTGAGGACGTCGCGGGCTGGAAGAGCCTGCGGAACCTGCCCGGCATCCACCTGCTGCCCGCGGACCAGCTCAACACGTACGACGTGCTGTGCGCCGACGACGTCATCTTCACCCGCGCGGCGCTGGATGAGTTCCTGAGCGCGGCCGGAGCCGAGGCGGCCGTCGAGACTGCCGCCGCGACCGAGACGTCGGTGGACGAGACGGCGAAGGCAGCAAAGGGTGCGAAGGCCGCGAAGAAGCCGGCGGCCCCGAGTGCGGCGGAAGAAGTATCCGGCGAAGCCGCGGACAGCGTCATACCCGCTGACAGCAACGAGGAGGACGCGCAGTGATCTCCGATCCCCGCGACATCATCATTTCGCCGGTCGTGTCCGAGAAGAGTTACGGGCTGCTGGAGGACGGAAAGTACACCTTCGAGGTGCATCCGGATGCCAACAAGACCCAGGTGAAGATCGCCGTCGAGCAGATCTTCGCGGTCAAGGTCACGTCGGTGAACACGATCAACCGCAAGGGCAAGCGCAAGCGCACGCGATTCGGCTATGGCCAGCGTCGTTCCGTCAAGCGCGCCATCGTGACCCTGTCCGCGGACAGCAAGCCGATCGAAATCTTCGCGGGCTGAGTGCCGGCGCCGAAGGTCAACGTAAGGGACGACTGACACCATGGGTATTCGCAAGTACAAGCCGACGACGCCGGGGCGTCGCGGGGCGTCGGTGAGCGATTTCGCCGAGCTGACCCGCACGACTCCGGAGAAGTCGCTGATCCGCCCGCTGCACTCGAAGGGCGGGCGCAACGTCCACGGCCGCATCACGGCGCGTCACCAGGGCGGCGGGCACAAGCGCGCGTTCCGGCTGATCGATTTCCGCAGGGCCGACAAGGACGGCGTACCGGCGACGGTCGCGCATATCGAGTACGACCCGAACCGCACGGCCCGGATCGCCCTGCTGCACTACGCGGACGGCGAGAAGCGCTACATCATCGCGCCGGACAAGCTGCGTCAGGGCGCCGTGGTGGAGACCGGCCCGAAGTCCGACATCAAGCCGGGCAACAACCTGCCGCTCCGCAACATACCGGTCGGTACCGTGGTGCACGCGATCGAGCTGCGGCCGGGCGGCGGCGCGAAGATCGCCCGCTCGGCCGGCGCCAAGGTGCAGCTTGTCGCGAAGGACGGCCCCTATGCGCAGCTGCGCATGCCGTCCGGTGAGATCCGCAATGTCGATGCCCGCTGCCGCGCGTCGATCGGCGAGGTCGGCAACGCCGAACAGGTGAACATCAACTGGGGCAAGGCCGGGCGCATGCGCTGGAAGGGCAAGCGTCCGCAGTCCCGCGGTGTCGTCATGAACCCGGTCGACCACCCGCACGGCGGTGGCGAGGGACGCACCTCCGGCGGTCGCCACCCGGTGAACCCGGCCGGCAAGCCCGAGGGCCGCACCCGACGGCCGAACAAGGCGAGCGACAAGCTCATCGTCCGTCGTCGTCGCAAGTCCGGAAAGAAGCGCTGAGGCGAAGCGCCATGCAGACAACGTTGAATCTCGCGAAGCGCGTCGATGGCGCTGAGCCGACCAGAAAGCACAGCACATGCCTCGCAGCCTGAAAAAGGGTCCGTTCGTCGACGACCACCTCTTGAAGAAGGTCGACGCGGCGAATGAGAAGAACTCCAAGAGCGTGATCAAGACCTGGTCGCGCCGGTCGATGATCGTGCCCGAGATGCTCGGCCACACCATCGCCGTGCACGACGGCCGCAAGCACGTCCCGGTGTTCATCACCGAGTCGATGGTTGGCCACAAACTCGGCGAATTCGCGTTGACGCGCACCTTCAAGGGGCACGTCAAGGAAGACCGCCGTAGCCGCCGAGGCTGATGACCGCGGCGCGCGTCGACCGACCAGGCCGCACGCCAACCGCCCGCTTTGACAAAGAGGAATCGTTGATGAATGCCGCTGCAAGAGACACGGCCGCGACCGTCCGCGACGCGGACGCCGCCCCGCTGCCCAGGGTGCGCGCGCAGGCCCGCTATGTGCGCATGACGCCGATGAAGGCCCGGCGCATCGTGAACCTGATCCGGGGCCGCGCCGCCGCCGATGCGATCTCGGTGTGCCGGTTCTCGCCGCAGGCCGCCGCCGAGGTGGTCGGCAAGGTGATCGCGTCCGCGGTCGCCAACGCGGAGAACAACAACGGCGTCAACCCGGACACGCTCCAGGTTGCGGCGGCGTGGGTCGACGAAGGCCCGACGCTGCGCCGGATCCGCCCCCGCGCCCAGGGCCGCGCGTTCCGGATCAACAAGCGGACGTGCCACATCACGATCGAACTCGTCTCCGTCGAGAAGGCGGATGTCGAGACCAAGCGCCGCGCTCGCGGCGGTGCAGCGAAGGGAAGGACCCGGTAGTGGGCCAGAAGATCAACCCGCACGGTTTCCGGCTCGGCATCTCCGCCGACTGGAGCTCCCGCTGGTACGCAGACAAGGCCTACGCCGACTATGTCGCCGAGGACGTGAAGATCCGGAAGCTCCTCGACACCGGCATGGAGCGCGCCGGCATCTCCAAGGTGGAGATCGAGCGCACCCGCGACCGGGTCCGCGTCGACATCCACACTGCGCGTCCCGGGATCGTCATCGGGCGCCGCGGCGCGGAGGCCGACCGCCTTCGCGGCGAGCTGGAGAAGCTCACCGGTAAGCAGGTGCAGCTGAACATCCTCGAGGTCCGCAGCCCCGAGTCCGATGCGCAGCTGGTGGCGCAGGGCGTCGCCGAGCAGCTGTCCAACCGTGTCGCCTTCCGTCGCGCCATGACGAAGTCGATGCAGTCGGCGCTGCGCTCGGGTGCCATCAAGGGCATCAAGATCCAGTGCTCGGGACGGCTGGGCGGCGCGGAGATGAGCCGCTCCGAGTTCCGGCACGAGGGTCGCGTGCCGCTGCACACGCTGCGCGCCGACATCGATTACGGGTTCTTCGAGGCCCGTACCACCTTCGGCCGCATCGGCGTGAAGGTGTGGATCTACAAGGGCGA
>JAFIHI010000028.1 GCA_017848755.1 Nakamurella sp.
CGATTCCGCGTGGCTGCGCGCCTTTTCCGCCGTCGTCCCGACGGTGGTGCGCGAATTCCGGCCGGACGTGCTGGTGACCCAGCACGGCGCCGATTCGCACCGTGATGATCCGCTTGCGGATCTGAACCTGACCGTCGACGGACAGGTCGCCTCCTATCGCGCTCTGCGCAACCTGGCCAGCGACGCGTCCGGCGGACGGTGGCTCGCGCTCGGCGGGGGCGGTTACTCGGTGGTGCGCGTCGTACCCCGCGCGTGGACACATCTGCTGGCGTTGGTCTCGGACCGCGACCTGGACGGCGCCACGGTGATCGGCGAGGAATGGATCGCGTCCGCCACAGCGGCCCGCCCGGCCGAGCCGGCGCCGCACCTCATGAGCGAAAACGGCGGCAGCCCCATAAGCTTCGAACCGTGGGACGGACAGGATGCGACGCCGGTCGATCGGGTGATCATGCAGGTTCGCAAGGAGATCTTCCCGCTGTACGGGCTCGATCCGTTCGATCCTCGTGACTGAGATCCGGCCCGGTCCGGGTGCGGCCGGACCTGTCCCCGCGCCGTATCCGACGCGTTGGGAGGCCGACGTCCTCACGCTGGACGGTTCGGTGATGCGGGTACGGCCGGTGCGCGCCGACGACCCGGCCGAGGGCGACGCCATCCGCGCCATGCACCGCCGGATGAGCTCCCGAAGCCGGTATCTGCGCTATTTCTCGGCGGTGAGCGAACTCTCGGACGCGCAGCTCAAGCTGTTCACCGACGTCGACTACCGCACCCGGGTGTGTCTGGTGGCGGTCGACGGTGACGACATCGTCGCCGCCGGCACCTACCACGCCGGGACCGACAATCCGGTCGGTGCCGGATTGTTCGCTCCGGCTCCGCTCGATCGGCCTGCTGCTTCGCAGCCACGGCCGAATCTCGCTGCGCCGTCGGCTCACAGCGCAGAGGTGGCGTTCGCCGTGCAGGACGACCAGCAGGGGCGCGGACTCGGGTCGATCCTCCTCGAGCACCTGGCGGCGGCGGCTCAGGAATGCGGGATCAGCAGGTTCACGGCGGAGGGGTTGAGCGAGAACCAGGCGATGCTGCGGGTCTTCCTCGATGCCGGGTACGCCGTCCAGCGGGAATACGCGTCGGGGGTGGTGGACCTCGCGTTCGACATCTCGCCGACGGTGGGTTCGCGCGCGGTGTTGATCGCCCGGGAACAGCGTGCCGAGGCGCAATCGATCGCGCGGCTGCTCGCCCCGCGCTCGGTCGCCGTGATCGGGGCGTCGAACGATCCCGCGAAGATCGGGCACGCGATGCTGGTCAACCTGCTGCGCTCCTTCGCCGGCCCGGTCTACCCGGTGAATCCCGAATCGATGTCTGTGCAAGGGGTTCGCGCGTACGCCGGCGTCATGGACATCCCGGATCCGGTCGACCTCGCCGTGGTCGCCGTGCCCGCGGCCGGCGTGGAGGAAGTGATGCGGGCCTGCCGGCGCAAGGGCGTGCACGGGCTCGTCGTCGTCTCGGCCGGGTTCGCGGACGCTGGCGAGGATGGTGCGACGGCGCAGCACACGCTGGTGCGGTTGGCGCGGGCGTCCGGGATGCGGGTGCTCGGGCCGAATTGTCTCGGGCTGGCCAACACCGACCCCGCGGTGCGGCTCAACGCGACACTCGCGCCGCTCGTGCCGGCGGCCGGCCGGGTCGGATTCTTCTGCCAATCGGGCGCGCTGGGCATCGCCATCCTGGCGGACGCCGCGGCCCGCGGGCTCGGGTTGTCCTCGTTCGTCTCGGCCGGCAACCGGGCGGATGTGTCCGGCAACGACCTGCTCCAGTTCTGGCAGACCGACGACCGTACCGAGGTCGTGCTGCTGTATCTGGAGTCCTTCGGAAATCCGCGGAAGTTCGCCCGGCTCGCGCGAGTGCTGGCCCGCTCGAAGCCGGTGATCGCGGTCAAGTCGGGGCGCCATGCCCTGCTCCCAGCAGGATTGCAGGCCAACGTCTCTCCGATCTCGGATGCGGCCGTCGCCTCGCTGTTCGCCCAGTCCGGCGTGATCCGTACCGACACGTTGTCCCAGGCATTCGATGTCGCGTTGTTGCTCGCCTGCCAGCCGCTTCCGGCCGGCGACGTTGTCGCCGTGATCGGTAATTCCACGGCGCTCGGCCTGCTCGCGTTCGACGCCTGCCTCGACGCCGGCCTCACCGTAGCCGGCGGAGCGCCCGTCGACCTCGGGGCGTCCGTGAGCCCCGGCGACATGGCGGCCGCGGTGGCTGAGGCCGTGGCCGGGGCCGCCCGGTCCGGAGTGGGAGCCGTGCTGGTCGTTTTCGTCCCGCCGGTGGCGACCGACGGCGCCGCGCACGCGGAGGCGCTCCGTGCGGCCGTTCGCGGGGCGCAGATACCCGTGCTGTCGACGTTCCTTGCGGTGGAAGGCGTTCCAGAACACCTGGCTGTGTCGGACGGCGTGGAAGCAGCTGCGCGCGGATCCGTGCCGAGCTACCGGTCGCCGGAACGTGCCGTCGCGGCGTTGGCCGCTGCGGCGCGCTACGCCGAGTGGTTGCGCACGCCGCCCGGGGCGGTAGCGCCGTTGGCGGACCTCGACCGGGAGTCGGCGCGCCGGCTCGTCGCCGCCATGGTGCCGCCCTCCGGCGAGCGCCCGATGGCGGACGCCGAGATGGTCGGGATCCTGCACTGCTACGGGATTCCGGTGACGGACTTCAGGCTGGTCGGCGGGCGCGACGAAGCCGTTGCGGCGGCGACGGAGCTCGGATTCCCGGTGGTGCTCAAGGCATCGGACGAATCGCTGCGTCACCGGGAGGACCGCATCGGTGTGCGGCTGGATCTGGCCGACCCGTCGTCCGTGGCGGCCGCATACGCCGCGTTGGCCGCAGCGACCGGCCCGCAGGTCTATGTGCAGCGCGCGGTTCGCGCCGCCGACCGGATCGCGTCGGCCGTGTTCGGCGTGATGGCCGATCCGTCGTTCGGGGCACTCGTCTCGTTCGGCCTCGGCGGGGTCGCGACGGAATTGTTCGACGATCGTGCGTATCGCGCAGTACCGCTCACGGATCAGGACGCGGCGGAACTGATCGCCGCGCCCCGTGCCGCACCGCTGCTGGACGGGTATCGGGGCGCGCCCGCCGTCGACCGACGACCCCTCATCGACCTGGCGCAGCGGTTGTCGGCGCTGGCCGACGATCTTCCGGAGATCCGGTTCCTGCAGTTGCAGCCCGTACTGATCGGCGCGGCCGGATACGCGGTGACCGGTGTCACCGGCCGAATCGGCACGCCGCCCGCACCGCCCGACGAGCGACGCCGCCTGCGATAGTCGACGGCCATCGGGCGCGTCAACGAGTTGTGGCGCCCACCGTTTCCAGTGGGCGCCACGACCGGAACATCGTCATACTCGATCGCATCTCGGGGCAGGACTAACTTGCATACTCCCGGAGCACCTCGGAGCGATCGTCGGAACGCAGCTTCGCCATCGAATCGCGCTCGATCTGGCGGACGCGTTCGCGGGAGATCCCGAAGGCGCGGCCGATTTCGTCGAGGGTCCGCGGGCGGCCGTCGAGCAGCCCGTAGCGCATGCGCACCACGTCGCGTTCCCTCTCGTCCAAGGTGCCCAGCACCCGGTCGATGTCGCGGTGCATGAAACCCGCCACGACCTCCGACTCGGCCGAGACCGACTCGGTGTCCTCGATGAAGTCGCCGAGCGGCGCCTCTTCGTCGGTACCCACCGGCATGTCGAGGCTCACCGGATCGCGCGCGTGGTCCAGCAGGTCGGCGATCTTGTCCGACGGGATGCCGGACTCCTCGGCGAGTTCGTCGAGGGTCGCGTCCCGGCCCAACTGCTGATGCAACTCGCGCTTGAGCCGGGAAAGCTTGTTCACCTGCTCCACCAGATGCACCGGCAGCCGGATCGTCCGCGCCTGATCGGCCATGCCGCGCGAAACCGCTTGCCGGATCCACCATGTCGCGTAGGTGGAGAACTTGAAGCCCTTGGTGTAGTCGAACTTCTCGACGGCGCGGATCAGACCGAGGTTGCCTTCCTGGATGAGGTCCAAAAGGGGCATGCCGCGGCCGGTGTATCGCTTCGCCAGCGACACGACCAACCGCAGGTTCGCCACCAGCAGGTGGTTACGCGCTCGATTGCCGTCGCGAACGATCGCCTTGAGGTCCGCGCGCCGACTCGGCGAGATGCGCTTCTCGGTTTCCAGCTTGTGCTGCGCGAACACGCCTGCCTCGATGCGCTTCGCGAGCTTCACCTCTTGTTCGGCGGTGAGCAGCTGCGTCCGCCCGATGCCGTTCAAGTACACACGAACCAGATCGGCCGCCGGACCCTGTGCGTCGAGATCTTCGATGTCGCGTGCCGCAGCCCACGCCGTCGTGTGAGCGGACTCCGGATCGCGGGCCGCCAACGGTGTTGTCAGTGTTTGGGAAGCTGCCATGTCGTGCTCCCTCCAATCGCCTCTGCCGTTCAAGGCAGTGGCTGCCTTGCGACATATGTTCAAACGCCTGCCGACGTGATTTCGTTCCCAAGACGCCCCACGCGGCAGTCCGGTTGCATGTGTGCCCTCCCGGAGAACGGTCTCACTGGGTTCACCATCGGTCACATGTTCGGGCAGCCGATATGACCGGCATGCGAACGGCATGTGACTTTCTGTTCGGTGCCGGCGCCCGGCTCAGCCCTCCAACAGGACGGTGAACGGCCCATCATTCACGCTGGCCACGGTCATATGGGCGCCGAAGACGCCGGTCTCGACGCGGGCCCCGAGGCTACGAAGTTCGGCAACGAACTCGTCGATCAGCGGCTCGGCAACGGCGCCGGGTGCGGCATCCGACCAACTCGGGCGCCGTCCCTTGTCGGTGCGGCCGTACAACGTGAATTGGCTCACGACGATGATGGGCGCGCCGGTGGTGGCACACGACTGCTCGTCGCGCAGGATCCGGAGCTGGTACAGCTTGGCTGCCATGGCGCGGGCGCCCTTGACGGTATCGGACCTCGTCGCCCCCACGAGCAGCAGCAGACCGGGCTCGCGGATGTCTGCGACAACGGTGCTATCCACGGTCACGCTCGCGGACGTGACCCGGGTCGCCACCACTCGCATCGCCGTCAGCCGATCCCGTCGACCGGATGCAGCAGCCCTCGCGCGATCGCCGTCCGGATCGTCGGTAGCGCCGCCGCTGCCAAGGCGACCGGATCGAGCGCGTGCGCGGTGGCCAGCAATTCGACGAGGGTGCGGAGGGTGACATCCCCCCGGCAGCCCGCGAAGAGCGCCTGGCCCCATTCGTCCAGCTGCACGCTCGCACCCGGTCCGCCGGGGCGGTGCAGCATGCGTAGCACGGTCGTCCAACCGTCCCGGCCGGGAAGTAGCCGCTGCTCCAGGATGTCGCTGTCGGCGAGCGAGAGCCGGACGTCGAGCAGGTCGGCGTCGCTCACCGCGGCGAGATACGCGCGGCGGGCGAGGAACGCATCGACCTCGGGCCCGGTGAGTATGTCCCCGGCGGCGGTGAGCTGGTCGAAGATGACGTCCGGCGTTCCCGCCCGGGAGTGTTCCGGCCGCCGGAGCGTGATCGATCCCATGCCGATGCCCGTGACGTTTTCCCGTGCGAAGTAGTCGAGCCATTCGCCGGCGAGATCCTCCGCGTCGTCTTCGGACGCCTCGCCGGTGTCTTGGAGCCACAGCGCCACGTACTGCGCCGGAGGCGCCACCTCTCGCTGCACCACCCAACCGTCCAGGCCGGTCGCCGCGACCCACGAGCCGACGGCCATCCGCCAATCGCCGTCGCCGCGGATCAGCCAGTTCGCCAGGATCTGCGCTGTGCCGCCGGGCGTGAGATGGTCCGGGATGCCGAGTACCAGACGCCGGCAGAGTTCGTCGCCCGCCAGGCCGGAATCCCGGTATTCGAAGCGCTGGGTGCCGGAGGAGATCACGAACGGCGGATTGGAGACGATCAGATCGAACCGCTCGCCGGCCACCGGTTCGAAGAGCGAGCCGGCGCGCAGGTCCCAGTCAAGGGAGTTGAGGCGCGCCGTGGCGCCGGCGAGCGCGAGGGCTCGGGGATTGGTATCGGTGGCCGTGACCGATCCGGCGTGCGCGTCGCAGTGCAGTGCCTGGATCCCGCACCCCGTGCCGAGATCGAGGACGCGGTCGACGGGCCGCCGGATGACGGCGCGGGCCAAGGTCACGGACGCGGCCCCGATACCCAGCACATGATCCCGGCGCACCGCGCCGGGGCGAGAGTCCGAGTCGAAATCGGACACCACCAGATAGGAGCGCTCGTCGTCGGCATGCGGGCGGATGTCCACGGCGGCGCGGATCAACGCTGCGCCCGGATGGCTCGCGCCGTCATCTCCGTTGCTGCCGTCGCGATCGGCGCTGTCGGTCCCGTGGGCGCCATGCCCCTCGCGCACGTCGGCGAGTTCCAGTGCGCCGCAAGCGATTCCGCCCGGAATACCGAGCAAGGGCAGTGCCGCGGCCACGGCGTCTGCCGGCTCGCTCGTGCCGAGCAGGAACAGGCGTGTCACGGTGGCCAGCGCCGAGCCGTCTGCGGCGGCCCGGCCGGTGACGTGCAGCGCTGGCCATCGTTGCCCGCGCCCGAGTGCGTTGTGGGCGTCGGCGCCCAGCAGCGCGGGGACGTGGTCGGCGTCGTACCCGCAGGCGGCCAGGTCGGCGGCGAGCCGATCGACAGCGGCCGGATCGGTCAGCGGATGCGCGGGCGTACTCATCGTAGGCAGCGTATCTGCCAGGTATCTGCCAAAGTGTCAGGGCAGAGTACCGTCGATGCTGCGGGGCGGGCATCAGCGCGAGAGAGGAACGCCGGTGGCGGACGGCACACACGGCACGGCGACGGCGCACGAGAAGGTTAGCGTCATCACCGAGGCGCGGCCGTCCTACCAGGACGAATTCCGCGCACGCCGCCGTCGTTACGTGATCATGATGGGGCTTCGCCTGCCGTGTCTCATCGCGGCGGCCGCCCTGTACCACACGCCGTGGCTGGCGGTGTTGATCATCCTGATCTCGATCCCGCTGCCTTGGATGGCGGTTCTCATCGCCAATGACGGCCCCGCGCGTAAGCCTATTCGGGCACGGCGGGGCGTGCTGAACAACCAGCGCGCGCTGCCCGGACCCGCACGTCCTGTCATCGAAGCGGCGCCGGACGACGGCGCGGAACCAGGCGGCGCAGGAACGTGCGCGGACGGCGCCTACGGCTCAGCCCGCGATTGGTGACACGCCGCCGGGGCTGAGCAGGAACGTTCCGGCGAGGCGGAGCCCCGCGCGGGAACATGAGCCGGACAACGCCGCGGCCCAACAGTGATCCTGGTTCGTCGGGCCGAACGGGCCGTTTCGTTCGACGACGAACAGCACTTGGCCGTCCCCCTCGAGGTTCTCGTCGATGAGTGTGCCGAGCGCCGCGACCAGTCCGTCCACGAGCGACGGTTCGGGCATCGCCGGGCGCTCATCGATCGGGATCAGGATGGGCGTCTGGTACCCGTCGCGGTCCAATACCAGCACCCACAGTTGGGACGGGTTGGACGCCGGCGCCAGCAGGTCGCGGATGCGCGTGACCATGTCGCGCTCGGTGAGCAGGGGTTCTTGGGAAGCCGCATGGGCATCGATCGTCATGCGGCACAGCATGCGCGCGGCAGAATCCGGCCGACGTCACTTATCCACATTCGGCCGCGGTTTAGGAGTGCCGCCTGCAGGATTGTGGACAAAGCGCACTGTGCGGCCCGGTTGTGGTAACGGGTGGCATCATGGCAACGGGCCGGCTGATAGGCCGCAGGGGAGATCTCGTGGGGCACGGGACATCGAACGGGACATCGAGGAGAGGCGCGACATGACGGCACCATCCACGGACGTTCTGGAGAAGCCGGTCGAGAAGACCACGGACAACGCGCCGGAGATGTTCCATTACGTCAGGAAGGACAAGATCGCTGAAAGCGCCGTCATGGGAACCTTTGTCGTCGCGTTGTGCGGTGAGGTCTTCCCGGTCACCAAGTCTCCGAAACCGGGCTCACCCGTGTGCCCGGACTGCGAGCGGATCTACCGGTCGCTGCCCGCCGGCCAGTAGGCGGCGTCACCTCGCAGCGCCACCGCTCAGCGGCTCCGGCCCTCGTCGGAACCGTCGTCGCTCGGTCTGTCCCCGTCCGGCCGCTTCCCGTCCGGCTCGTCCTGTTCCAGCTCAGCGGGTTCGAAACGCTGCCATTTGCGCAGCTCCCGCCGCGTCACCCGCGCCGGGTAGTACTCGAGCGTCGCGTTGTTGAACTGCGCGCCGAGCACGATCGCCAACGACATCATGTAGTAGAACAGCAAGAACGTGATGGGCGTGGCCAGCGCGCCGTACGTCAGACCGTGCGTGTAGACGTAGCTCACGTAGATCCGCAGCCCCGAGGACGCGACCACGAACACGGCCGTCGCCAGCACCGCGCCCGGAATGCCGCGCCGCCACGGGTGTTTGTGCCTCGGCGCCACCTTGTACAGCGTCGCGAGCAGCAGCACCAGCGCCACCACCAGGCCCGGGTAGTACACGACCGCGATCACCGTGCTCGCCTGCTCCCGGATCGACGGCGGGAAGAGCTTCGTCAGCGCCTCCGGCCCGATCGCCAGCAGCGGGAGCGTCACGGTGCCCGCGATGAGCGCGATCAGATAGAGACCGAGCGCGAAGAGTCGCTCGGCCACGGGGTGGCGCACCTCGTACTGGCCGTAGGCGATCGTGATCGATTCGACGAACGCGGAGATCGCCGACGAGCCAGCCCACAGGCTGATGAAAAAGCCCACCGATACCAGGTCGGCCTGCCCGTTGTGCAGCATCGCGCCGACGTTCGCCGACAGCAGGTTGTCGACCACCTCGGACGAGAAGATGCCGTGCAGCACCACCAGGACCTGATTCTGTACCGCATCGATCGCGTCCGGCCCGAACCAGCGGCCGACGAAGCCGACCAGGCCCAGCAGCGCCAGCAGCAGCGGGGCGGTGGACAGCGCCGACCAGAACGCACCTTCGGCGCTCAATCGGAACAGCGAATCCGACCACGCCTTCGACACCGTCCGGCCGATCACCTTCAACGGTCGCCGTCGCGTCGTGTGGACGGCGGGGATGGTGCCCGGTCCCGGATAGGGCCACGGCAGGATGTCGCGGTGCCCCGGGAACGCCGATACCTGCCGGGTATGACGCTGTTCGTGGCCGCGCCCTGCCGGATTGGCCGCGCCTCCGGTGGCCGCGTCCGATTCGGGCCCGGTCTGCTCGGGCGAGGCTGTTCCGGGCGAGACCGCTCGGGGCGGTGGCTCAACCGGCGGGGGAGTGTGCGTGTGCGAACGGGGCCCACTCGGCGTCTTCGCGCCGTCCGCGCTGCTGTCACGGTCTGCGGTGCTCTCGCGGGCTGCGGTGCTCTCGTGCTCCGCGGAGCTCCGGCCGTTCGCGCCGTTCCCGCCATCCGCGCCGATGAGCGGGTACGCCTCGTTCTCGGCACCGCGCCCGGCAGGGACGTGGCGCGGCTCACCCGGCACTCTCCTCACTCCAGAAGCATGCCTGCTGATCGCGGGCCGCCGCAGCCCGACACCCTGGATGCGACGAACTTGTGACCCGCCGGAGCGACCTGCGGTATTGCCCGGACGGGCCGAGGGGTTGCCGGCGGTGGCGTAATCTGCCCTGCGGTGCTTCGTAGGGCACCGTCGTGGATCGTGATGGCCCGGCCGGACGCCGGGGGATTGTTCGGCAGGGACCGGGGGCGGCAATGCGTGACACACCCCCGCCGAGGCTCCGCGCGTGGCAGGCGGACGCCATCACCGGGTACCTGCAGCAACTCCCCAAGGATTACCTCGTCACGGCCACACCCGGCGCCGGCAAGACCACCTTCGCGCTGGCCGTGGCTCGTCATCTCCTCGATCGCCGCCTGGTGCAGCGCGTCGCCGTCGTGTGCCCGACCGACCATCTGCGGACCCAGTGGGCGGACGCCGCCGCGCACAGTGGCCTCACCCTCGACCCGACCATGACCAACGCCGACGGCCCGGTCCGGGACGGTGCCGACGGGTATGTCACCACCTACGCACAGGTCGCCGGCCGCCCGGCGATCCACGCGGCGCGCTGCCGCACCCGGCAGACGCTGGTCATCCTGGACGAGATCCACCACGCCGGTGACGGGCTGAGCTGGGGCAACGCGGTGGCCGACGCTTTCGACGAGGTGTCGCGCCGACTGTGCTTGACGGGCACGCCGTTTCGCACCCGCGCGGACGAGCGGATCCCGTTCGTCCGGTACGACATCACCGAGCACGCCGACGGCGACATGCTCACCTCCCTCGCTGACTACACGTACGGCTACCGGGAGGCGCTGGCCGACGCGGTCGTCCGGCCGGTCGTGTTCGCTGCTTACACGGGCGTCTCCCGGTGGCGGAACAGCGCCGGTGAGGTGATCGCCGCGTCGCTGTCCGAGGCCGGCACGAAGTCCGTCGAGGCCGCGGCCTGGCAGACAGCGCTGGACCCGAAGGGCGGCTGGGTACCGCACGTCATCGCCGCGATGGACGAGCGGATCAGCCACCTACGCGCCTCGGGCATGCCCGACGCGGCCGGCCTGCTGCTGGCCAGCGACCAGGACTCCGCCCGCGCGTACGCCGAACTGGTCCGGTCCATCACGGGTGAGCGGCCGGCGCTGATCCTCTCCGACGATCCGAAGGCGTCGAAGAAGATCGAGCGGTTCCGCAGCGCCGCGACGCGCATGGCCGTCTGCGTCCGGATGATCTCGGAGGGCGTCGACATTCCGCGTGCCGCCTGCCTGGCGTGGATGACGAACTACCGGACGCCGCTGTTCTTCGCGCAAGCCGTGGGCCGGGTGGTCCGTGCCCGCCGCGCTGGCGAGGTGGCGACCGTCTTCCTGCCGGCCGTTCGGCCGCTGTTGGCGTTGGCGGCGGAGATGGAGTCCGAGCGCAACACGGTCGTCATGCCGCATGCAGGCCCGGACGAGGGCGGGCTCGATCCGCTGAACCTGCCGGAGCCGGCTGAACAGGGGTCGAACCTCGGCATCGAGACCGTGGATTCCGACGCATCATTCGCGCACGTGCTCGCCTCCGGGCAGGCGGTCACGGCCACCGCGGGGGCGACGGGTTACGAACTCACAGTCGACGATGAAGAGTTCCTCGGCCTGCCGGGTCTGCTCACTGCGGAACAGACCGCCGTGCTGCTCGCGCGCCGGGACTCCGAACTGCGGCGCAGGGTGGCCGCCGGCCGCGCGGACCATCTGGCAGCTACCGGTACCGACGACGCGGTGTCGGTGGAGGCTACCAGCGCCGGGTGGCGCAGGGCCGCGGACCTCCGCCGTGAGGTGAACCAACTCGTCGGCCGACTCGCGGCGCGGACCGGTGAGAGCCATGCGGCCATCCACTCACGCTTGCGACGTGATGTGCCCGGCCCGGTGTCTGCGGCAGCCGGCGTCGAAGTCCTTGAGGACCGCCGGGATCACCTGCTCGGCATGCTCTAGCGCACGGTAGGACCGTGGTGGCTTCGGGGGATCGGCCAGCGGGATGTCAGTTGTGGTCGCGGTGGTCGTGCACCACGGCGGCCAACTCTTCGAGCCGCGCCCGGTGCTCGTTCGCGTGATGCCCACAGAACAGCAATTCGCCGCCGCCGGCGAGGACGACCCGCACTGTCGCAGCGGCCCCACAGCGGTCGCATCGGTCGGCGGCGGTCAGCGTGATCGGGCTCGTCATCGTTGCGTTCATGGTCGTCCTCCCGTCTGACCGCCGCCGTGATCGGTGGCGCCACCTGCGTTGTCCGTCTCGGCGGTCGTTACGTTCTATCTCATGTGACGCCGCCGGGGCGGGCGTTGTTCCCACATGAGCGCAAATCGCGTCCGAAACGTGACACCTCTCATGCTGCCCGACTTCGGCGGTCGCTATCGCCGGTTTCGCCCTCCGCGTAACGCCGCTGTCACCCCTATCGGCCTAGCCTGCCCATTGTGGAGTTTTCCGAGGTGATCCTGCGGCGACGGATGGTGCGCAACTATGACCCCGACCGGCCGGTTCCGCAGCCTGCCCGTGATCGGCTGCTGTGCGCGACGCTGCGGGCGCCGAGCGCCGGGTTCACCCAGGGCACGGAGCTCCTGGTGCTGGAGAGCCCCGCGGACCGTGAGACGTTCTGGGCCGCAACAACTCCCGCCGTGCGCAGGGCGTCATCAGCGCCTCCGGAACCTCCGCTGCACGCGCGTCGATCGACCGCGATCCCGGCCGGGCGGTGGCTCGCCGGCATGAGGCGCGCGCCACTGCTCGTCGTGTGCTTCTCGCACCGTCAGGCATACGCCGACCGCTACGGCGAACCGGATAAGCGTGAGGACGACATCGACACCCGCTGGCCGGTGCCGTATTGGCACATCGACACGGGCTTCGCCGCGCTCATGATGCTGCTCGACGCCGTCGACCAGGAACTCGGCGCGTGCTTCTTCGGTGTACCCGCCGACCGCGTCGGCGCGCTTCGCGACGCCTTCGGCATCCCGGGCGAATACACGCCGGTCGGCGTCGTGTCGGTCGGCTACCCGGCCCCCGACCACCGGCCTGCCTCGCTGCACCGGCCTCGCCGCGGTGTGACGGACCTCGCCCATTTCGGCCACTGGTAACGCCGATGACGGGCCGTGCCCCACTCAGCGGAAACGGTCTCAGGGGGCGATGCGGCAGATACGATGACGCCATGACGTTCGAGAGGATCAGCACCGACCCGGAAGTCATGGGCGGAATGCCGTGTGTGCGAGGCCTGCGCATCCCGGTGGCGTCCGTGGTGGCGATGATCTCGCCGACGGCATGAGCGTCGGCGAGATCATCGCGGA
>JAFIHI010000221.1 GCA_017848755.1 Nakamurella sp.
ATCGCGCACCCACAGGCACCCAACCCGGGACCCCGGCCGCGCCGACCGCCTTGTCACCGGATCACGCGGATGACACACCGCGGACCTGGTGCGGCTCCCAATTTCCCATCGGCGGTCACCAATTCACATTCGAGCGTCTCGGCGAGCGCGACGTAGCAGGCGTCATACGCGGTGAGGTTCGCACGCAATTCGGCGGCGCGTCGGACGAGGAGCCGCGTGGGGACCCGGTCGAAGCGCAACTGCACGAGATGAGTCACGGCCGCATTCAGCCGCACGTCGGTCAGCGTTCCCTTCAGCCAGCGCTTGCGCAATACCGACACGGTCTCCACGTCAACCAGGTCTGGAGCCGTGAACTCACCCGCGGCTCGAAGTTCGCGGCGAGCAACCTCGCCGTCGGCTTCATCGTCGCCCAACGCGTTGGCGAGCACCGACGCATCGACGACGATCATCCGGCCGCCGCATCCGGATGCCGGACCGTGCCGTCGATGCGCCCCGCGCTCATCGCGACCGATCCTCGTCCAGATCGGCGACGGCCGCGTCGAACCCGACCCGCCCCCCGCGCTGCGTCTCGACCTCGTCAAGAATCTCGCCGATCGACCGACGCTCGGCCAGCTCCCGCAACTCAGCGGCAAGATACTGCTGCAAGGACTGGTGCCGACTCTCCGCCTTGCGTCGCAAAGCCGCGTGGACGCTCTCCGGCACGTCACGTACCAACATGTTCACCATGCTTACATGATGCTTGCATCCAACTGTGCCCGCAATCTAGCGGATATGACGGCCTTGCTCGCGGCCGCCCTGTGCGCGTTCACGGGGAGCGAGGCCTAACGGTTTCGATTCCTGCCACCTCCACAGCGCCCTGTGCGCGTTCACGGGGAGCGAGGGCTCCCAACCCGGAAGGACCGCCGCGTCCGCGTCAAACTTCACGAACCGGTACGGCCGCGAACAGCGTCATACTCGATGGCACCGCGACGTGCCGTGCCCGACCTGGACGATCACCGCCCCCGGCGCACCCACGCGAGCGACCAAACCGGCGCAGAGAACCTCCCGAAACCACCCATTCCGACAAGTTCGGCACAGATGTCGTCGAAGGCCTAGATACGGACAGTGCCAATCGGGTAAAATACGGCTACTCTGTGTGGTCTTCTTGCGGTTGCCATGCGCGCTCCCGCCACCGCAGAGCAGACCGTGAGCGCCGTGACGGGAGAATCGGATGTCCGATAGCTATGCGCACGCCCTGGGCGCCCGATTGCGTGCGATCCGCGTGCAACAGGGCCTGAGCCTGCACGCGGTGGAGCAGAAGTCCGAGGGCCAGTGGAAGGCAGTGGTCATCGGCTCCTACGAGCGCGGCGACCGCGCGGTCACCGTGGCAAAGCTCGCCGATCTAGCCGATTTCTACGGGGTGCCGATCGCTGAGCTGCTGCCCGAGCACCGGGCCGGGCGGCGCGGGATCCCGACGCCGAAGCTGATGATCGACCTCCAGAAGCTGGCCGATCTGCCGCCGGACAAGGCGGGTCCGCTGGCCCGGTACGCGGCCGCGATCCAGTCGCAGCGCGGCGATTACAACGGGAAGGTGCTCACGATCCGGACCGAGGATCTTCGCTCACTCGCGGTGATCTACGACATGACCCCGACGGAACTCGCCGGGCAGCTCGTCTCCTGGGGCGTCCTGCCGGAGGGCACGGAGATCGACTAAGCCCCGGGATCAACTGAGCCCCGGGATCGACTAAGCCCCGGCGCGCAGCTGCGGGACGAGCGCCATGATCTGCGCGAGGACCCCGTTGATGAACCGCGGGGACTCGTCCGTCGACAGGCTCTTCGCCAACTCCACCGCTTCGTCAACCGCCACCGGAGCGTCGACGTCCCCGTAGACCAGCTCGAACACCGCGATGCGCAGGATCGCCCGGTCTACCGCGGGCATCCGGTCGATCGACCAGTCGATCGAGTGCTGCGCGATCAGCGAGTCGATGCGATCCAGATGCGCCACAACCCCGTGCACCAGCGACTCGGCGTACGCGCCCATCGGCACCGCCTCCGCGTCCGCCGCGCGCTCCTCCAGCAGCCGGAGCGCGTCGATGTCCCGGGCCTCCGCGGCGTACAGCACATCGAGCGCGCGTTTACGCGCCTTGGACCTGGCGGACATCGGCGATTCCGATCGGGTATGACGGTGTTCCGGGCCGAGCGCTCAGCTGGAGACCCGGCTCAGGTATGCGCCGCTGCGGGTGTCGACCTTGATCTTGTCGCCGGTGTTCAGGAACAGCGGGACCTGGATCTCGGCGCCGGTCTCCAGGGTCGCCGGCTTCGTGCCACCGGTCGAGCGGTCGCCCTGCAGGCCCGGATCGGTGTGCGAGATGGTGAGCTCGACCGAGGCGGGGAGTTCGATGAACAGCACGGTGCCGTCGTGGGTCGCCACCATCACCTCCTGGTTGTCCAGCAGGTAGTTCGCCGCATCCCCCACCGTTGCCGCCGGGATCGAGATCTGCTCGTACGTCTCGCCGTCCATGAAGACGTAGGCGTCGCCGTCCGCGTACAGGTAGGTCATGTCGCGCTTGTCGACGGTCGCCGTGTCGACCTTGACGCCCGCGTTGAACGTGCGGTCGACCGTCTTGCCGGACATCACGTTCTTCAGCGTGGTGCGCACGAACGCGGGGCCCTTGCCCGGCTTGACGTGCTGGAACTCGGTGATCGTCCACAGTTGCCCGTCGATGTTGAGCACGAGGCCGTTTCGGAAGTCGCTGGTAGAGGCCATAGGAGAACCCTCAAGGTCCTTTCAGTAGTCGAGTGTTTCAGTCGAGTGGCGACCGTCCCGCGCGGCCACGCGACGCGCGCACCGCGCGGGACGGCGACGGCACGCGCCTCGTCGCACGGCGCGGTCTACAGCGCCAGCAGGTCGCGGGGGGAGAGCGTGAGCGGTTCGAACCCGTCCGCACCCACCACGCCGCTGTCCTCGATGCGGACGCCACCGCGGCCCGGGAGGTACACCCCCGGTTCGACGGTGACGGTCATGTCGCTGGCCATGATACCGGTCGACGAGGGTGCGAACCACGGCGCCTCGTGCACCTGCAGCCCCACCCCATGGCCGAGCCCATGCCCGAAATGCTCCCCGTGACCGGCCGCGACGATGACGTCGCGAGCGGCGGCATCCACCGCGGACGCCGTGGCGCCCGCACACACCGCGTCGCGCCCGGCCTGCTGGGCGGCTGCCACCAGAGCGTGCACCTCGAGCTGCCAACCGGCGGGCGGGCCTAGCACGAACATCCTCGTCATATCCGAGTGGTATCCGTCGGCCACGGCACCGAAATCGATCTTGACAAGGTCGCCGAGGCGCATCTCGCGACCCGTCGGCCGGTGATGCGGGATCGCCGAATTCTCGCCCGCCGCAAGGATTGTCGGGAAGGAGACGTCCTCCGATCCGAGCGCGCGCATCCGTTCGTCGAGGTCCAGCGCGGCGGCGCGTTCGGTGCGGCCGGGCCGCAGTCCCCCCGCGGCGAGGAACTCGGCGAGCGCCGCATCGGCGACCTGGCAGGCGCGGCGGAGCATCGCGATCTCGCCCGCGTCCTTCACCTCGCGCAGCTTCTCGACCCAGCCGTTCGCGGGCACCAGCGCGGTGCCCGGCGCCGCCGCACCGGTCAGCACCCGATGTCGCGCCACCGTGACGACATGCTCCTCGAAGCCGATCCGCCTCGCCGTGGCGTTCGCGAGAAGCGCTGTGTCGCAGGCCTTGTCGATGCGCAGCTTGAGGTCAGGTGCTTCGTCCCGGGCCTGGATCGCGTACCGCGAGTCGGTGCACAGCAGCGAGGCGTCGTCACCGGCGGCCGAGACCAGCAGCGCCGCATTGGATCCGGTGAATCCGGTGAGATAGCCGATGTTCGTGAGATCGGTGACCAGTAGCGCGTCCATGTCCTGCGCCCGCACCATCGCTCGCAGCGCGTCGCGGCGCTTGGCCCGCATCTCCGGGTATGACGCTGTTCTCGTGGCCGGGCTCATGCCGTGATGCTATGCGGCAGGGACGTGCGACCGGTCGTCACACCGGGTTCGCGCCGACAATTCGGCCGGTGCCCGACGGGCGAACGGCTCACCAGCCTAGGCCAGTACCTCGACGTGACAGCGCAGCCCGTGCGCCCGCGACAGGCGGATGTCCGCGGTCACCAAGGTCGAGCCGAGCACCTCGGCCAAGGCCACATAGGCGGCGTCATAGGTCGTCAGGCTGTCGCGAAGTTCCCAACATCGCGGCAACAGGTCCCGATGCGCCACCCGCCGTAACGGAAGCGCCATGAGGTCGGACAACGCCAACTCGGCCCGGCGCGCCGGCACCGCGCCGGAGCGAACGAGCCGCCGGAATACCGAGGAAACCTCCAGGTCGACCAGTTCCGGCGCCGCCAGCACTTCTCCCGAGAGTCGCGCGCGGGCACGATCACCGTCCGTGTCGTCGTCGCCGAGCGACGGCGCCAGCACGCTCGCGTCAACGACGATCACGATCGTCCCGAATCACCTCGACCGCCGCCGCGAACGTCACCGATCCGCCGGCTCGGCCGCCCGCTCGCTGCATGATCTCCTCCACCGTCGGCGTCGATGCCTCGTCGATGAGCCGCCCTCGGAGGTACTCCTGGAGGGACTGGTGCGCGGCCGCCGCCCGCCGGCGGAGCACGGCATGAGTCTCCGGCGGGACGTCTTTGATCTGCACACTTGTCATGGCGCCATTGTGGCGCCACAATCGCCGAACTACAAGTAACGGCGCATCACGACGCGCGGCCCGCATCTCCGAAAATGACGCTGTCCCCATGGCCGGGCGAATGCCGCCATGCTCAACGTCGGGTGCGTGCGGCGCTGCGAGCGGCGGGGCACGCGTCAGGCCGGCCGGCGGCATCCAGCCGGTCGGCGACCCACATCTTGATCACAGACCGGCGCGTCACGCCGAGCCGCCTGGCCTCGTGATCCAGCGCGTCGACCATCCACACCGGAAAATCGACGTTGACGCGACGGTGCGCATGGCCCGGGCGGCACGCCTTGGTCAGGTCGAGCTCGGCGGTGATATCGTCCTCGGCGTCGAAACGAGCGTCGAACCGTTCAGCCTTCATAGATCGCCGCCTCCTCCTGTCGCGATCGCCGCACCGAGATCGTCGGCGGCGTGGGTGGCAAGTAGGTCCTGGCCCAGGATCCGTCCGGGAACCTCGTCGAATTGTTCCAGCCGACGATTCCGGAGGCGCGCGAGGCTGCGTCCGCGGCGCCATGACGAACCCGTTGGTCGCGGCGGCGGTGGCGTTCGCGATCAGCCCGGGCGCACAGCCCGATCGCCGAGACGGCGGCGATCGTCGTCATATTCGGTCCCGCCGACGACGCGACGGCACGCGGCTCAGTCGCTGCGACCGATCTGGGTGCAGACGCAGACCTTGTTGCCCTGCGGGTCGGCCAGCACCGTGAACGTCGGCGCCCGCCGGTCGGACACGAGTGTGCCGCCGGCGTCCAGCGCGGCCCGGATGCGCGCCTCGGCGACCTCGGGCGGCACCCGGATATCGAGGTGGAACCGCTGCCGCGGCTCGGCGTGCCGGTCGGTCTGCTGGAACCACAGGGTCGGCAGGTCACCGGCCTCGTCGCGCAGGTCGTCGCCGAAGCGCGGATGCTGCGTCAGCCCGAGTACGGCCATCCAGAACGGTTTGATCTCGTCGATATCCCAAGTGTCCAGCCCGATCTCGACGCGGGAGAGCACGCTCGGGTTCGCCCGCACACCCAGATCGGCGGCCAGCTCACTGATCCGCCGGGCCAGCGCGACGTCCCGGTCGGTCTTGCCGTACACGTCGTGGCTCATCAGCTTGACGTTCAGGTGCGTGTAACGCAGGTCGAGGTCCGGGTGATGGTTCATCTCCTCGGCCGCCGCGCCGATCGCGTTCACCAGTTTCAGCCCGGTCGCGAAGTCGCCGGTCTCGAACCGGGCCTGCAACGCCTCGTGCATCGACCGCCAGTCGGGAAGGCCCATGGCGCTGATCTGATCGCCGCTCAACCGCTGCTCGCTCATGTCACCCACCCTGCCACCGATCCCCTCACTGCGGCCGGTCTCAGGACGGTGCGGGCAGGCGATCGGCCAGGGTGCGGGCGCGTCGGCCGGTGAGCACGGCACGGAGCACTACGTCGGTGGCCGCCAGCGCAGCGGCCAGCAGGGCGATCCAATCCCGGCGCGCTAGGGAAGCGCTGATCTTTGGCGTGATCGTTGGCGCGGTCGTATTGCGGTGTCAGTTCGGGTCGTTCTGGCGGTGATTTCGGTGGACTTCCGTGGGCTGTTTGGTGTTTCGTCCCGGTTTCGGGGCCTGCCGGCTACTTTCGGGCAGGGCTCCGCCGTGGCCTATCCGGTCATGATCGCCACGGCGCGGGCCCGCATGAGCAGGTTCGCCGAGGCGAACGCGACATGCAGCCGGTTCAGGTTCTTGGCGATGCCGCGGTAGCGGGTCTTGGCGAAGCCGAAGTCACGTTTCAGGATCAGAAACGGATGCTCAACCTTGGCGCGGACCGAGGAGAGCCGATTCTGCTCGACCCTATCCGGCGCTGCCATGGTCTTGAGCTGACTCTTGCGGGCCGCGATCCGGTACTCGACCGCGTTCAGGTGCGCGTTGCCGGTGATCTCGGGGCGTTTGCCGATACCCCGATACCCGGAATCGGCGTACACCACCTCGTCGTCGGCCCGGATCAGCTTGCGGGCCCCAAAAACGTCGGACACGTTCGCCGCGGTCGCGGTCACGGTGTGCACATACCCGGTGCCGGCATCCACCCCGATATGCGCCTTCATGCCGAAGTGCCACTGGTTGCCCTTCGCGGTCTGGCGCATCTGCGGATCCCGGGCGCCTTCGGCGTCTTTCGTCGACGCGGGGGCGGCGATGATCGTCGCATCCACCACCGTGCCGACGCGCATGACCCAGCCGTTCGCCTCGAACACGCAGCCCAACGCGTCGAACATGGCCTTGCCCAGGCCGTGCTTTTCGATCAGGTGCCGGAAATGCAAAAGCGTGGTCGCGTCCGGAACCTGCCGCACCCCGAAGTCCAGGTGCATGAACTGCCACATCGCATACGAATCGTTGACCGCGTCCTCCACGGCCTCATCGGACAGGTTGAACCACACCTGCAGCAGATACATGCGCAGCATCGTCTCGACCGGCACCGGCCGCCGTCCCCGCTTGCCGTTGAAATAGTGCGGCTCGACCAGAGCCGTC
The DNA here is from genome assembly GCA_017848755.1 of Nakamurella sp. GTDB lineage: Bacteria > Actinomycetota > Actinomycetes > Mycobacteriales > Nakamurellaceae > Nakamurella. The sequence continues at coordinate 7,197 of JAFIHI010000221.1, forward strand.
CACTCGCCCCACGGGATCACCGAATCCATCCGGGACAAGAACTCCTGGCGTCTGGTCACCCGCCGGCGACGTGAGTACTCGACATCGGTAAACGACCGCTGCGATCCACTCATCCACCCATTTGACCAGGTCAACCAGTACGAACCGTTGAAAACATGTCCCACCGAAAACCGGCGAACCCCGACCCGCCGCCCGCCACAAATCAGCGTTTCCCTAGCGCGAGCAGATCGCCGAACCGGTAGGCGGGCTCCCGCGGCATCGACGTTGTCGTCACGACGTCTCAATACAGAGGTATGCAACCAGGTTGCGTAAAGCCCTCTCGATCCAGCGCCGCTTCATGGGTCGACAGGACCGGTTCGGCCCGGCGATGAGGAACTGGCCCGGCTCGCCGGAACGGCGACGAATAGCGTCATACTCGGCCTCGCCGCATGTCGGAGGCCGCGGCGGATACCCCGGCCGTCGACGACCCGGCGTCCTGACCCCCGGGCCGGGCTGGCCAGTGGTGATGGCTGAGGCCGGCGTCGCGGGCGGCGACGATGGCGCGGGACCGGTCGGGCACGGCAAGTTTGGTCAGGATCGCGGAGACGTTGTTGCGGATGGTCTTCTCGGACAAGGACAGTCGCCGGGCGATGGCCCGGTTGTCCAGGCCGGTCGCGACGAGCGCGAGGATGTCCCGTTCACGGTCGGTGAGTCTCGGGAACGGATACGGATCGCCGGATGTGGCGGAGGCAGCCAGGACGTGCGCAGCGGGTGCGGTGCCGAGCACGACCTGGCCGTCGGCGACGGTGGCGATCGCCTGGCAGAGCTGCGCGCGGTTCGCCCCCTTCAGCAGGTAGCCGCGGGCGCCGGCGCGCATCGCGGTGAGCACGGTGTCCGGGTCCTCGAACATGGTGAGCACCAGCACCGCGACGTCGGGCTGAGCGGCAACGATCTGCCGGGTGGCCTCGATGCCGTCCAGCCCGGGCATGTGCAGGTCCATGACGACCACGTCCGGGTGCAGCTCTGCGGTGGCACGCACGGCCTCCTGTCCGGTGCTCGCCAGGCCGACGAGTTGTACGCCGGGTTCGGTGGCGAGCAGCGCCTGCAGTCCGGTGGTGAACAGCTCGTGGTCGTCGGCGAGCAGCACCCGTATCGGTGTCATCGAGTCGCCGCCGGCAGGCTCGCCGACACCACGGTGCCGTGCCCGGGTGTGCTGGTCACGGTGCACCGGCCGCCGAGCTCCGCGGCGCGCTCGGCCATCGACATCAACCCGACGCCGCCGTCCCGCGCGGTTGCGACCCCGGTCCCGTCGTCAGCGATCCGCAGTGTGAGCCGACCGTCAGTGAGGCCCACCCGCACCGTGCACATGGTGGCGCGAGCGTGCCGGGCGACGTTCGCGAGCGCCTCGGCAGTGATCCGGTAGGCGGCGACCTCCACCGCGGCGGGCAGCGGAGGCAGGTCGGGTGGCGCGTGCACCTGCCAGGACGGCGAGGCACCGCCCAGGGCCGCGGCGCGTTGCCGGATGGCGCCGATCAAGCCCAGTTCGTCGAGTGCGGGCGGGCGTAGGTCATCGACCACGCGGCGGACGTCGCGAATCGCGGCCTGTGCTTCGCTGCTGAGCCGGTCCAGCAGCGGCAGGTGGTCGGCGCCGTTGGCCTGCACCGCCTCGAGTCCGGCCGCGATTCCGGCCAGCGTGGGGCCGAGCCCGTCGTGGAGGTCGCGGCGCAGCCGGCGTCGTTCGTCTTCGCGGGCGAGCACCAGCTGTTCCCGCGAGTGTTGTAATTGCTCGGCCAGCTCGGCCGCCCGCCAAGTGGCCGCGACGTGCGGGGCGAGGTCGGCCAGCAACTGGCGATCGCGCCGGCCCAGCTTCCGCCCGGGCGTGCCGGCCGCGGCGAGCATGCAGATCGGTTGTCCGCGGTGGGTGAGCGGTACCCGCACCACGTCCATGCCGGTCGGTGTGCCGACCGAGCAGGACGACCCATCGGGCAGCTCGACGGCAACCCAGCCCAGCCGGAGCGCGCCGGCGATCGTCGCCACGGCGGCAGACAACGGGTCCGCCGTCTGCACCTCCAGACCGCGAACCAGGCTGGTGACCGCCGCGTACGGGTCGCGGCCCTGCCCGTACAGCAGCCGATCCACCCAGCGCTGCAGCCAGTTTCGCGCCGGCTGGAATGCCACGGCGACCACGGCGGCGGCCAGCACGGACGAGCGCAGCGTGCCGTTGGCACCGAGCCGATCGCCGACGAAGCTCACCGCGACCACGTAGACCCCGACCACGCCCGCGGTGAGAGCGAGGTAGACCAAGGAGCGGTTCACCACGACGTCGAGGTCGTAGAGGTTGTGCCGCAGCACGGCGATCCCGACCGCGACCGGGATCGCCGCGACGCCCACCGCGTTGGCCAGGTTCGGCGTGCCCGGGGCCTGCAATCCGATAGCCAGCACGCCGCCGATCAGCAGGTAGGTGATCGGGGTGCGGGCCACACCGTGGCTGCGCCGCCAGCGGCGCAGCAGCGACACCAGCGCGGCCACCGTCATCGCCGCCACCACCATCGCGGGCACAGCGGCCGCCGCGAGCAGTACCGGCCGCACGCTGGGCGGCACGGCGAGCGGGTTGCGCAGCGTCTGCCCGCCCTCGCCGGTGGTCGGGTCGAGCACGGCGATGACCGCCATCAACGCGAAGATCGAGCCGCCGGTAGCCAGCGCGGCGTGCCGCCACCGCGTCGACCGGAACGAGCCGTCGGGAAAGGCCGCCACGACCAGGGTGGCGGTGACGAGTACGTCCGGCAGCCACACCCACGACCCGACCCAACCGGCCCAGACCGCGGCGGTGGAGGCGCCTGCCTGCGTGACGTACCGGTTCGCGGCGAACGAGGCCGCACCACTGGCCGCGATCACCAGAAACAGCGGACCGAGCACATTGCCCGGTCGGCGCAGCCCGATCAGCAGCCCGATCATGCCGGCGCTCACGGCGGCGATCGCGTCGGGCAGGACGTTGGCTGCGACCAGCCCGTCGGCGCCCGCCCGGGCGGTCCACCACACGCCCGCAGCCAGCAGGGCGAGGATGCCCGCCCCGGCCGCCCACACCGCCCATCGGTGCCGCACCAGGATCACCCGCGCCGGCACTCCGGCACGGTGTGCACGGAGCATCATGCGCGGAATTATCCGCCCGCCGGCCGCGCCCGTCACGCACTCACGCGAGAATCGGATGCCGTCTCGGCGCGGACCGGGCGGCGCAGCACACACCCGGCGATCCAGCCGAAGGCGACCAGCAGGATCCCCGCGGCCGCCGCCGTCGGCAAGTTCATCGCGTTCGCGACCACGAAAGCCACCAGCGGCACCGCTACCAGACGCGGCACCACCCGGCAGCGCCACAGCCCGATCGCCAGCAGCACCACGCCCAGCGACAGCCCGCCGATGTACAGCACGAGCGTCAGACTCATCGGCGTGCTCGCCTCCAGCGACGCCCACGCCGCCACCACCTGCCCAGTGTCGGCGTGACTCTCAACGAGGGTGATCTGCACCATGTCCACCCCCCACAACGCCGCGAAACCGACCGCGCCCGCCACGGCTATCCCGCCGCCGATATCGCCGAACACGGCATGCCGGGTCCGCACCAGACTGGTCAGCGCCAGCAGCGCTGGCACCATGAAGATCGTGCCGACCAGCCCGGCCGTCACCGCCAGCCCCGCCCCCGACACGTTCGCCGCAATCTGGTTCAACTCGGTGCGGGTGTCGTCACTGCCGGCCGGGCCGGCCAACCCCTGCACGATGAAACAGACCGGCGCCGCCAGCAGCGCCACCACCACACCCACCCGCCGCAGCGGGCCCCACTGTCCGATCATGATCGACTCCTCTCGTCGGCCTGCGGCCCGAATCGCCGCAGGGGGAGGATGCGCGCGGCACGGTCCCGCCGACCAGGGACGGCCGTCCCGGCAGCACGGGCAGAACCAGAACCCGACAGGGACAGACGCCTCCCGCTCAGAGGGGGCGCCGGCCGCTGCGTCTCCTGCGACGACGTGGTAAGCCCTCGCGCTCGGGCCGGTGGGACACCGCGACCACAGGAGCGCCTCAAGGGGGCGCGGCGATAAGGAACCGGCCCGGCTCGCCGGAACGGCGACGAACAGCGTCATACTCGGTTCTGCCCCTTGTCGGAGGCCGCGGCGGACACTCGGGCCGTCGAAAAACCGGCGTCCACTGGTCGGCAGGCGGGAGTGGTGCAGGACGCGCATCGCGACGGTGCTCCGCGAGAGATCGTGCACGACAGCGACTTGCGATGTGACGTCAATCGTGTTCGGAGGCGGGCGGGTGATCGGGTGGCCACCGTGCGTGACGTCGCCGGCGACGTGACCGCGGCGCCGGTTCGACGGGTATGACGATCCTGCTGGTCGCCGTGGCGGTGGCGTTCGCGATCAGCATGGGCGCGCACTACACCGGCGCGTGCATGGGCATGCCGCACGCGCTCGGTGCCGTGTCCGCACGCGCCGCGCTGTGGACCATGGCGCCGCTGACGATGCTCGGCGCGGTGCTGGCCTCGCACGGGGTGCAGCACACGGTCGGCTTCGATCTGGTAACCCGGCCACTGACGGTCGCGGCGGCGGTGATCGTGCTGGGGGTCGCGTTCGCGTTGACCTCGCTGTTCAACCTGCTGCGGATACCGTCGTCCACGGTCCAGATCCTGGTGTTCAGCGTGGCCGGGGCGGCACTCGCCGGGCATGCCGGGGTGCGCTGGGGCACGATCGTCACGCTCGCCGTCGTGTGGGTGATCGCGCCGCCGGTCGCGGCGGCGGTCGGGTTCGTCGCGACTCGGGCGCTCGACCTGGTCCCCGGGATCCGCCCGCTCACCGTCGTCACGGGATGCGCCGAGCCGGCGGCCGCCGGTGTGCCCGTTGTGCCAACCGCGTCCCGGGCCGAGTCGGCGACCCTGCGGAGCGCGGCGGTGGTGGGGGTCGCGTTGACGACGGTCGGCGCGGCCGCGTCGTTCACGATGGGCGCCAACGACGTCGCGAACGCCGCCGGGTCGCTGGTGGGCACCGGCACGTTCACCGCGCTGACCGCGGGCGCCGTGTGCGGCGCCGGCCTGGCGATCGGCGTGCTGACCTGGGGCCGGCCGCTGCTGCGCAAGGTCGCGTTCGACATCGTCACCGTCGACCGGCCGATGGCCACCGCCGCGCAACTGGTGCAGGCCGTCGTCGTGCTCTGCGCGGTTGCGTTCGGCCTGTTCACCTCCATGAACCAGGCGCTGGTCGGGGCAATGGCTGGCGCCGGGCTGGCCCGCGGCCGCCACACCGTGCAGACCGCCAGCCTGTACGGCATCCTGCGCGGTTGGATCATCGGCCCGACCGCCGGGATCGCCGCCGCGTACCTGATCACGCTCGCGGTCAGTGCCGCCGGCGTCGCCGTGGCCTGACCGTGAGTCGGCGACCGGCGCGGCCCCGGTCGATCGGCCATCGTTGACCGCTCACGATCTTCAGCGCGTGCCCCCATCGCATGCCATTCGCGTCAGCGAAACTTCCAGAGCAACACCGTTCTGTGGGCGTAGTACGCCACCGTAGTACACTGCCGGCATGCGACAAGTACCCGTACGCGAGCTGAATCAACACACCGCCGATGTGCTGGCGCGCGTCGAGCGGGGCGAGCGGATCGAAATCACGCGAAACGGGGTGAGCGTCGCGATCATCGAACCCGCGCAACCGAACCCGCTCAGCGCGTTGATCGAAGCGGGCGATCTCCGCCCGGCCCGCGGCGAGCTTCCGCTGCTCGCCCCCGGAGCTCACGTCGCATCGGACACCGCCGGGCTGGACGCCGTCCTGGCGGACCGCTACGGCGGGGAGCGCTGGTAAACCACCGTGATCTACCTCGACACGTCCGCCGCAATAAAGCTCGTGCGGCCCGAAACCTACAGCGAGGACCTTTCGGACTGGCTCAGACAGCGCCCCCACCATCCGGTGCTGTCGTCGGTGCTGATCGAAGTGGAGCTGATCCGCGCCACCCGGCGCAGCGCGCCCGAGAAGCTGCACCGCGCAGCGGAAGTCCTCCGGGGCGTCGGAACGGTGACCCTGTCACCTGCGGTCGTTGCGCGCGCCGCCGCCTACTCCGAAGAGAGCCTCCGGTCGCTCGACGCCATCCACCTCGCCACGGCTGAACACGTGGTCACCGTCAGCAGGGAACCGCTCGAGGGCTTCGTCGCATATGACGATCGGCTGCTCGATGCCGCCCGAAGCGTCGGGCTACCGGCGGTCGCCCCGGGAATAGCGTGATCATTCCGGCATCCGACATGGACCGTCGCCGAGACCGCGCGACCGTCAGTACCGGTCGTTTCGCTCACCGCAAGCCGCGGCAGCCGGCCCCCCCGCGGCCGGTCTGCGCACTATCAACTCGGAGCCACGAATTGGTTGACGGTGAACGTCGCGCCCGCCGGATCGGCGATCACCGCATAGTTCACCCATGGCGCGTGGGTGGGTGGCGTGAGCACCGAGCCCCCCAGCTCG
>JAFIHI010000222.1 GCA_017848755.1 Nakamurella sp.
CGCCTGGCTGGCCCGCCGCGATGCGAGCCGCGAGGCCGAAACACACGGGCGGGGCCGGCTGGAGAGGGCCGGCCCCGCCACTGGTGAGCACCTTGGATCGCTTGGGGGCGTTGTGATGCTCGATTCTCTATTCTGCCGGGCGGGTGCTCCGCCGGCTCGCCGCCGCGCAGCATGCGTGGTAATTGCGCCGCGCGTTCTCGAACGCTGCCCGGAGCACCTCGGAGCGATCGTCGGGCATGATGAAGCCGCCGTGGTGCACGGCGTACACGGCGAGTTCGATCGCGGCGTCCTTGAGTTGCCCCTCGGCCGCGTCGCACAGGTCGTTTACCTGGGCGAGCGTCATACCCGCGAACGGGTTTTCGACGGTGGTTGGCTCGATGCTCATGGTCCCCTCCTGGTTGAGTCCCGCGAGGCCCACTGTGTGGGGCCTCGCCGGGCGTCGGGTACCTCGGGCCGAGGGTCCCGCGGTCAAGGGTCGGAGGGTCACCGGTCCGGGTGGATTCCTGTACGTAACGCTCGGCGTGGCAGATGGGTGACGGGAATTCACCCGGACGGGTCGGCCCGGAGTGCCCTTTACCGTGGGTCGGCCCGTGGTACCGGACCGGTACCGCACCGCCTCGGTGATGGTCTTCGGGCTCGCGTCGCCGGCCGCAGGCCGGCCCGGGCCACCGGCCCGGGTCCCGCCCTCGGGGCGGGCTTTCCCCTATCTAACAGAAGGGGAAAGTGTGTCAAATTGGCACAGATCCGCCATGCCTGACACCGAATCGGACATTGGCATCGACCGGCTGTCGATCTCGTTTCCGCTCCGCCGGCAGGCACCTTGGTCCAGGTGGGACCAGGTTTCTTACAGCCCGAAGGACGGCCGGCACACCGCCTCGGCCCGGCTTTCCATGGTTGAATCGGACGAACCCGACAAAGGTGATAAGCGCGGCCGTTACCAAAACGCAACAATTATGGTCGGTGTGACGACGATCGCCGGCAGACCATGGGGGAAGATCGAAACGAACCCCGCGCGGTTCGCCGATCCGACCGGATGCAGCCTGCTCGATCCGCGCCTGGTCGGGCCGGCGGTGCACGCGATGTGGCTTCGGGCATCCGAGTTGGTCGAGCCGGACTGCGACATTCTCGACGCCAACATCACCCGATTGGACGTATCGCGTGATTTCCGTGGGATCACGTCGCCGTCGCTGTTCGTCTCCGGCCTCGGGCCGATCCGCCGGCCGTGGGCCAAGCGGTCGTTTACGTACAACGACCCGGGCCGGTCGAACGCGCAAACGCTCTTCGTGGGTTCCGGCGCCGGCGGGGTCCGGCTCTACGATCAGCACGCCGCCTACGCCGACAAGGGCGCGCCCGAGGGCTCGCTCCGGTGGGAGGTCGAGGCCCGGAAAGACTGGCTCGCACGATGTGACATGCGTCACGTTGCGGACCTTGATCCGTTCCGCGTCGAGCGGCTCGCGCGCGAGCGCTGGGACTGGTCCGCGATGGGTCACCCGGTCACCGGACCGGTGCACGCGGTGGACGTCCTGCGCCGCGCGGTGGCCGAGAAGACGATCAGCCGATCGGTCGCGTCACGCATGCTCGGCAGCTACGTGATGGACGCACTCGGCGGTCCCGGCGTGAGCCGGCGCACCGAGTACCGGTACCAGGCGCTCGGCAAGCGCCTGGGCGTCGGGTCCGGGGCGCTGTTCGCGTCGGACGGGGTGCAGCGGGTCGCTGCGCGCCTCGACTTCGAGACCGGCACCGAAGAACTGTCAGAGGTCGCGGCGTGACGCGATTCCCGTTATCCCGCAACGTGTCTCAATACGTCATATGACGTATTGAACGATCGCCGGCTCAGGTCTGCCGGGTCGTGGCCGATGGGATCGGCATGACTGACGCAGACGCCGCCACGTTCCAGATCGCCCAGGGGCTCGGCGGGATCTTGTTCGTCGTGCTGCTGGTCGTCGTCGCCGTGCTGTACCGGCGGCGGCTGCGGCAGATCAAGCGACTGACCGAGACGAACGGGATGCTGGCGCAGCAACTCGCAGCGACGACGGCGCGGCTCGAAGAGATCGAGCGCTGGCGCGGCATGCCACCGCGGACCTAAACCTCGGGTCGATAGTTCGGGAACGTTGGCCGATAATGTACATTATGTCACCTCATGATGTAGCGGTGGATAACCTCGCCCCGGCCTGCCGCTCTGCCCTGGCTCGCAATCGCGTGTGCCATGGTCGCGACGCCCAACTGGGGATGGCGAGCGCGGCGCCTCGTAGCAGGACACACCTACCCGGTGGTGCGCCGACACAGATCGCGGAGCTTGCGGACGCGATCATCGTCGGCGCCCACGAGATCGGTCACCCAGCGAATCACCTCCGCCAGGTCGAGTGTCGAATCGTGCGCGTCCCGCATGGCCAGGATGTCCGGCCAGTCCTTCGGGCGATCGAACAGTGCCTTGAAGATCGCCAGGTCCGTCGCGGACAGGACCTCCACCGATGTCTCGAGCATGGGCACGGCGAGGCACCGCTGCGCCGCGACGCGGTGCAGATCGTCGGATGCGAAGAACAGATCCAGTGGGATCGGTACCTGCGACGTGACGGGCCAGAAGATGCGTACCTGCTCGTCGCGCGCGATCACGGCCGGGGTCTCGTCGGTCCGCGGCACGTCGGCAGGTAGGGCATGGAGCACATCCGACGCACGGTCGGCCGGCACCCACACGTTGATATCGATGTCCTGCGTCGCCCGCGGCTCATCAACGTGGTAAGCCAGCGCCAGTGCTCCACCGACCGCATTCGGGATACCGGCATGCCGCAACCTGTGATGGACGGTAATCGTCCGTTGGAGAAGGATCGGGCCGCTCATCGCGCTCCCCCGGCGCGGATGGTCTTGAACGGCGGATATCCCGAACTCTGCCGCTGTCGTCGCGGCAGGGCCATCGCCATGTCGACCACCCGTTCCAGTACCTCGGCACGTTGCTGGACCGTCAGTGGCGTCGCACGCATCGCCTCGTTCGGCCGCGCCCAATCGGGAACCGAACGTGCAACCGCCGGTGACCACGCCAGATCCAGTCGTCGGCCGACACTCGCACCGAGCCGGGCCAACTGAGCGACAGACGGCTGGATCCGGCCACTCAAGTAACCGTCCAGGAGCGACCGGGAAATCCCCGAGCGCGCCGCGAGTTCCGACTTCGTCAGTCCACCTACCAGCAGCGCCTCGATCGCCTCCGCCGCCGTCATACCGCCACTGTACGTACTATATTCAGTACATGCAATGGCGCGCGTGAAGTCGACGAGCCCCTTACCGGCGGGTGAAGGTTGCGCCTGCCGCCGCGACGGCGAGAAAGCGGGATGCTGGCCGAGCCACTGCCAGGATTCGTCTCCACCAGCGCGAGCAGCTGCCGTGTGTGGCCGGGGATCTCCTGCTCTGCCAAACCTGCGATCAACTCTCGCAGCGGAATCTGCATATCGACCAAGAGCGTGCCCTTCGACACCAGCAGCGTCGGGATCGGCGTGTCGAGATCGCTGTCGCCGAGAACGGGGCGGCCAAGCGCACCCAGCGCGTCGCATTGCCCCCGGATCCGCGCAACCAATCCTGTCGTGCCTCCGGCACGGTCGATGGTGCGGCCGATGGTCTGCGTGTCCTGGGCGATCCGGTTGTCATACGTGGGACTGCACCCGGAGGCCACCGCGTAGGCAGTCGCGATGGTCATCGCGTTCACCATGCTGACGTGGGCGAGGATCTGGTCGGCATCCCATTCACCCGGCGGCGGTAGGGTTCTGCGGTCGCCGGCGTTGGTGACCACGTCGGCGGCATCCAGCAGCGAGCCGATAGCGCGGCGAAGTTGTGCGGTATCCACGATGACGCAGTCCTTGCCTCCAGTAGGCTTCGAGGGTGCTGGGGCGAGATTTCCCGGGTCGAGATTCCGGTGTCGGCAGGGTGCCGACGACGAAGGTGTCAGTGGCCAGATTCCATCTCCCAGGGAGCCTGCGGTAGGGTCTCCCCCGTCTCGAGCAGCGACTTGAGGTTGGCCAGGACGGCGGGCCAACCGCTGGAGATTCCTTCCAGCATCTCGACATTGGGCAGATTCTCGTGAGTGACGGTCAACCTCACGATGTCCTGATGCCGCTCTATCCGGAACGTGACGACGGAGGCCTCCCGCCGGCCAACCTCGGCCGGGGAATCCTCGAAGGTCATCACCAAAAGGGTTGGGGGCGTGGCCTGCAGAACCCTCCCGGTGACATCGACGGTGCCGGATCCGTCGGCCCTCCGATGTTCCCAGGCCGAACCGGGCTGCCAATCGGAGACATTTGCATGGCCCCAGTACCGGGCTGTCAGGTCGGCGTCGGTTAGCGCACGCCACACCTGCTCCGGCGTCGCGCGGATGTAGGTGACGTAGACGTAGGTGGGGATGGTGGCCCTGGTGGATTCAGTGGACTCGGTGGTCATGGCATCTTCCTCTGCGTGATCCTTGATCGCCTGCAGTGCAGTCAATCGGGGCTTGTCGAAACCGGATATCCAACGCCGGTCGATCTGCTGGATCGGAACCGGGTTGAGGTAGTGCAGCCGCGTGCGCCCCCGCCGGACGGCGGTGACGAGGTTGGCGCGCACCAGGATGTCCAGGTGCTGGGTGACGGACTGCCGCGCCATGTGCAGGTCGGCACACATCTCCCCCAGCGTCTGGCCGTTGCGCTCCCGCAGGCGGTCCAGCAGTTGCCGGCGGGTGCGATCGGCCAGGGCGCGGAACACCGCGTCCTGGGCCACCCGCTCCCTGTTCACGCCAATTATTATGCAGGTAACTGGCTGCATATTGCAAGAACAGGAGTTACCCAGACAATGCCCGGGCCAGACCTCTCGCCCGCGTGTCAAGACCTGGACGCGTCTTCTGGCGCCGGCAACGCGACGACCTCGAGGCCGTCGATTCCGTCGAAGCCAGCGGCGTTGAAGGTATAGACGGGGAGCCCGGCCGCCATCGCCGTCGCAGCGATCAACGCGTCGAACGCCCGGGCTTTCGGTTATCGTCCACCCGCTCGTAGGCCACTGGCTACGTGGCCGAAAGCTTGAGCCGCCGCGGTGTCGAACGGCAGTGGGTCACCGTCATTCGTCTCGGCGTTCTGCAACTGGGCCTGTCGTGCCGCGCGGGTCGCGAGGTCGTCGGTCACGAGCGGCCCCACGGTCAGTTCTGCCAAAGTTACGGTGGTGATCACAGCCTCGTCGGGCAGATCGCCTTCGCTCAACTCCCCCAGGCGAAGCACCGCCGAAGTGTCGAGGACACCCTTCGCGTGCCTCACCACCGTTGATCCAGTACGGCATCGATATCGCGCCGTAGCCGGTCAGTGTCGACGGCTGGTAGCTGCCTCGCCCGTGCGATCAGTTCGGCCGGGACGAGACTTCTCCGGCGAAGCGGGCGAAGTTCGGCAACGGGACTGCCGTCCTTCGTCACCGTGACACTCTCACCTCGCGCCACTCGGTCCAGCACCCGCCCGCCGTGGTTTCGGAGGTCGCGGACACTGACTTCATGCGCGTTATTCATGGTCGCAATGTATCGCGGGTGGTACGCGCGCAATCTGCGAGCGATATTGCGATCAAGACCAGCACAGCGACGGCACGGTGCACAGGGGTCGGTTATGTCGAAAATGCCGCAGCACGTGCGGCGCACGCGGCGTCTCCACCGCCCATGATGAAGTTCACCGCCGCCGCGGTGGAACGGTCGCCCGGGAATCCTGGCGATCGACCGTCTTCGACTGATGGTTGACTGATCATCGTGGCGCCGCGCGACGGAGCGCGGAGAGCGAAGGAGGTCGCTGCGGTGGAATACCGGTATCTGGGACGTTCGGGGTTGCGGGTTTCGGCGCTGACCATGGGGACGATGACGTTCGGCGGCGTGGGTTGGGCGAGCATGGTGGGCTCTGCCGGTATCGAGGAGGCGACCCGACAGGTGGATATGTGCCTCGATGCCGGCGTCACGCTGTTCGACACGGCGAACTCGTATTCCGCGGGCCTGTCCGAGAAGATCCTGGGCGAGGCGCTCGGTGGGCGGCGCGACGAGGTGCTCATCGCGACCAAGGTCCGGATGCGCATGGGCGACGGTCCCAACGAACAGGGCCTATCCCGGTACTCCGTCATCCGCGAATGCGAGGCGAGCCTCAAGCGGCTGGGCACCGACCACATCGACCTGTACCAGGTACACGAGTGGGACGGCCGGACGCCGCTCGACGAGACGCTTCGCGCGCTCGATGATCTGGTCCGTGCCGGCAAGGTGCGCTACATCGGCGTCTCCAACTACGCAGCGTGGCAGCTGATGAAGGCGCTCGGCGTGTCCGACCGCGCCGGGTTCGCCCGGTTCGCCAGCCAGCAGATCTACTACTCCCTGCAGGCGCGAGACACCGAATACGAACTGCTGCCGGCCGCGCTGGACCAAGGGCTCGGCGTACTGGTGTGGAGCCCGCTCGCGGGCGGGCTGCTCACCGGCAAGTACCGCCGCGGCGAGGCACCACCGGACGGCACCCGGCGCTTCGCCGGCTGGACCGAACCGCCGGTCGAAGACGAGGGCAAGCTCTACGAGATCATCGACACCCTCGTGGAAGTCGCTGCGGCGCATGGGGTCTCGGCCGCGCAGGTCGCGCTGGCGTGGCTCTTGCAGCGCCCCGCCATCACCTCCGTGATCATCGGCGCGCGCACCGGCGAACAGCTCGCGGACAACCTCGCGGCCGCCGAGCTGGTGCTTGCACCGGACGAGGTTGCCGCCCTCGACGCCGTGTCCGCGATCCCACTGCTCTACCCGTACTGGCACCAGGCCCGCACGGTGTCCGATCGCCTCTCCCCCGCCGACCTCAGCCTCATCCAGCGCTACCTCGACGAGGGCTGACTGCCGCCGGCCACGTGGTCACCGGATATGGCGCGATGATGTATTCGCCCTCCATCTGCGCCAGGACTGCATCCTTCGCCGGGCGGTCGGCGACCACGTCCACGAGCGCCGACGCATCCAGCACGATCATGCCCCGAACTCCTCGTCGACTTCGGACATCAGCGCCTCGGTGCTGATGGCGCTCGGCGTGGCCGGGCGGCGCCAAGCGGCGGCGATCCACGACGAGTTCTCGTCCGCGGAGAGTGCCTCGGCGAACGCGCGCTGCGCCAGCTGCGCGAGGGGCAGCCCGCGGCGGCGCATCTCGTCGTACATCGCGTCCGGGATGTAGATGCTGACCTTGGGTATACCCCCAACGTACCCCCACGCCTCTGTCGAGCGTTCGATGCGCAGCCGCAGAGGGCTACTGAATGCCCTGGTCGATGAGAGCCCGAACGGCCGTTTGGCCGGCAGCGTCGCCGGCAATCTGCACGTCACCGCCGCGGGTCCAGGCCCACAGTGCGAGATCCTGCAGCGGTCCGGTCACCGTCACGGCGGCGGTGGCGTCCGGCTGAGCGCGGACGGCTCGTCGCATGTCGAAGGCCCTCCCCGATTCCGGCCCGGTGCCGGTCCAGCGCCCTACCTCCACCACACAGCGATAGTCCGAGTCCGTCGCCCGCATCTCGGCGACGGTGAGCCGCTCGTACGCCGCCCAGTCGGGCAACCAGCCCCACATCACGTCCGCGCAGTGGTCGACCGCCCCCGCAGCGACGGCCGCGTCGATGGGTGAGACGTCCACGCCTGCGGCGAGTTCCGCGTCCACGCGGTGGATCGTCGCCTCGTAGGTCTGCATGCGTCGGGTGAAGCCGACGGTCTGGTCCGCCGGCCACCACGTCCAGCGCGGCGCGGCGTCGTTCAGCGCCTGCAGCTGCGCCACAAGGCCCTCGGTCGCGTGGGCGCGGACGGGCAGCATCTCCGCCATCGTGCCGGGCCGTTCGGGGGCGGCCTTGTCCACGGCATCGGCATCCTCGTCCGAGGTCACGTTCCCGCCGAGGATCCGCGCCCAGAACGTGTGCACCTCGGTGAGATGCCAGAGCAGATCCGCGGCGGTCCATTCCGGGCAGGTCGGGCAGTGCGCGTCCGGCGCGGTCCCCGCGAGCACATCGGCGAAACGCTGCGCCTCGGCGCGGATCACGGCGATCCGGTCGATCGGGTCGGTGACGGTGTCGTTTGTGGATTCCGGTTCGGGGCTGCTGTGGGCGTCAGTCATGCCCGCCACCATAGGCGCAGGCACCGACAGCATGGCCGGTCGTCGACGACCGGCGCGCACGGACTGCAGGCCTACGACGCGGTGCAGCTCGCATCGGCCTTCGCCGCTCGCGATGCGGACCCGCACCTCCGGACCCCGCGGCGATCGAACGATTCCGGCTCATTCCTGCCGAGATCCTCTGAACCACAGTGTTTCTCGCCTCCGAAAATAAGCGCCGAAAAGCAGCCCCGGAGATCATCCCCCGGAAATCGACCCGACCACCAGCAGCGGCTCGCGGCCTTCGGCGACCGGCGCAGGCACCGGCGCGTCCCACCCGTCGAAGGACAGATCTTCCTCGCAGGCGAACAGCCGGACATAGGGTCGCCGCGCGCCGGCGCCGTGGTCCCGGATCGTCCCGCGCAGGGCGGGGCACTCGCGCTCCACGGCATCCAGCACCGAGCCGATCGTCACCGGCGCGGATGCCTCGACCAGCAACTCCCCGGGCAAGTTCGCCAGGGCCCGCAGATGGCCGGGCAACGCCACCCGAACGGTCACCAGGCCCGGAACATCGTCATACCCGGTCGCCTCGGTGCCGATCGCGTCCTTCGTCATGGCAGGGTCTGCACCTCGACGGACAGCACCGGGGGCAGGTCCCGGACGATCGGCTGCCAGGTGTCCCCCGCATCCGCCGAGGCGTACACCTGCCCGCCGGTGGTGCCGAAGTAGACGCCGCAGGACTCCAGCGAATCGACGGCCATAGCGTCGCGCAGGACGTCCACGTAGCAATCCCGTTGCGGCAGGCCGTTTGTCAAGGGCTCCCACTCGCCGCCGCCGCTGCGGCTGCGGTACACGCGCAACTTGCCGTCCAGCGGCACATGGAACTCGTCGCTGGTGATCGGCACGACGTACACGGTCTCCGGTTCGTGGGCATGCACCTGCACGGCGAACCCGAAGTCGGTGGGCAGGTCGCCGCTGACCTCGTACCAGTTCTCGCCGGCGTCGTCGGTGCGCATCACGTCCCAGTGTTTCTGCATGTACAGCGTGGACGGCCGCTCTGGGTGCATCGTGATCCGGTGCACGCAATGGCCGATCTCGGCATCCTGGTCCGGCAGATGCCCGGACCGCAGACCCTTGTTGATGGCACGCCAACTTGCGCCGCCGTCGTCGGTGCGAAAGACCCCCGCCGCCGAGATCGCCGCGAACATCCGCTGCGGGTCGGCGCGGTCCAGCACAAGAGTGTGCAGGCCGAGGCCGCCGGCGCCGGGCATCCACTCATGGCCGCGCACCTCCCGCAACGCGGGCATCTCCTGCCACGAAGCACCGCCGTCGCCGGAACGGAAGAGCGCGGCGTCCTCCACCCCGGCCCACACCGTATCTGGATCGGTGAGCGACGGCTCGAAATGCCAGACCCGCGTGAACTTCCAGGGTTTCGGCGTGCCGTCGTACCACAGGTGATCGCCGGGGTCGCCGACGTAGCCGAACTCGTTGCCGACCGGCTGCCAACTCGCCCCGCCGTTGTCGGATCGCTGCACCTGTTGACCGAACCAACTCGTGGACTGCGACGCCCACAGGCGGTTCGGATCGGCCGGCGACCCGGCCACATGGAAGATCTCCCATCCGTTGAAGAACGGACCGTTGACCTTCCAGTCCTTTCGCGTCCCGTCGGACGAAAGGACGAATGCGCCCTTGCGGGTGCCGACCAGCACTCGAACCCTACTCACGGTGTACCCCTGATGTCTCGTTGATGTCTCGCTCCGTTGCTCGCCGATCAAAGCGCATCGCGGACCGGAAGTCCAGAAGAAACTGACACTCTGACGCATCATGCAGACGGCTCACATACACCGCGGTGGGCGGATCGGGTCTCCTCAGTAGGCTCTTACGCTGTGAGCGAGTTGCAGCGCGAGATCATCGCCGCCCTGTCCGTGCGCGAGTCCATAGATCCGGTCGCGGAGATCGAGCACCGGGTGCGTTTCCTCGTCGACTACCTCGGTGCGACCGATGCACGCGGGTATGTGCTCGGCGTCAGCGGCGGTCAGGACAGTTCGCTCGCCGGCCGCCTGTGCCAGCTGGCGGTGCAGCGCCGCCGGGCCGCGGGCCGTGAGGCGACCTTCGTCGCGATGCGCCTCCCGTACGGCGTCCAGGCCGACGAGGACGACGCCCGGACAGCGCTGGCGTTCATCGAACCGGACAAGGTGGTGACCGTCGATATCAAGGCCGCGTCCGACACGATGTGCGCAGACGTGGCAAGCGGCATGCTCGGCGCGTATGACGATGTTCCGGGGCTGAGCGATTTCGTCCGCGGCAACGTCAAGGCGCGCATGCGGATGGTTGCCCAGTACGCACTCGCAGGCCAGCTCGGGCTGATCGTCGTGGGCACGGACCACGCGGCCGAGGCCGTGACGGGCTTCTACACGAAGTTCGGCGACGGGGCGGTCGATGTCACTCCGCTGTCCGGACTGAACAAGCGCCAGGGGGCGTCGCTGTTGCGGCATCTCGGCGCGCCGGACGCGTTGTGGCAGAAGGTGCCGACGGCCGACCTGGAAGACGACAATCCAGGCCAGCCGGACGAAGTCGCGCTTGGAGTGAGCTACCGCGATATCGACGACTATCTCGAAGGCCGGGAGATGCCTGCCGCCTCAGCGGCTCGCATCGAGCAGCTGTATCGCGCCACTCGGCACAAGCGGGCGCTCCCCGTGACGCCCGCCGACACCTGGTGGCGCGGCTGAGTCACTCCGGGTCGCCCCGGCGAACAGGGGCGACTCAGCCACGCCAAGGAACGCACTCAGGATTCAGCGCGCGGCGCGCACCGCGGACTCGATGCTCTCGCCGACGGCCGGATCGATCGACTTCCAGTAGTTGAACGCCCGTTCGAGCACGTCGCCCTGCACACCGGCGAGGGCGCCGGAGACCTGCGCTACCAACGCGGCGCGCTGCGCGTCGTCGAACACCTCGCGGACCAATGTTCCGGCCTGGCCGAAATCGTCGTCCTCGGCATGTAGCGTGTAGGCGGCGCGGACCATCTCCGGGTCGGTCTCCCACGTTTCCTCCGGCGCGGCCGGGCCGTCGGCGTACGGCCGGCCGGCCGAGTTCGGCGCGTAGACGGCCTGCGATCCGGAGTGCTCGTACGTCATCTGCCCGTCGAACATGTACGTGTTCACCGGCACGATCGGCTTGTTCACCGGAAGCTGGTGGAAGTTGGTGCCGATGCGGTTGCGCTGCGCGTCGTTGTAGGCGAAGGAGCGGCCCAGCAGCATCTTGTCCGGCGACAAGCCGATGCCGGGCACCGTGTTCCCCGGCGAGAACGCGGCTTGCTCGATCTGCGCGAAGAAGTTCTCCGGGTTCCTGTTCAGCGTGAACCGGCCGACCTCGATCAGCGGGTAGTCGGTATGCGGCCAGGTCTTGGTGAGGTCGAACGGGTTGAACCGGTAGGTCGCCGCATCGGCGTACGGCATCACCTGGACGGACACCTTCCAGCTGGGGAACTCACCCCGGGCGATCGCGTCGAAGAGGTCGCGGCGGTGGTAGTCGGCGTCCGAGCCGGCCAGCCGGGCGGCTTCCTCGTTGCTGAGGAACGCCATGCCCTGTTGCGTGTGAAAGTGGTACTTCACCCAGAACTTCTCGCCCGCCGCATTGACCCACAGGAACGTGTGCGAGCCGTAGCCGTTCATGTGTCGCCACGACTTCGGCAGCCCGCGCTCGCCCATCAGGTAGGCGACCTGGTGCGCGGATTCGGGGTTCAGGGTCCAGAAGTCCCACTGCATCTGAGCGGAGCGCAGTCCCGAGTCCGGAGTGCGTTTCTGGCTGCGGATGAAGTGCGGGAACTTGATCGGGTCGCGCAGGAAGAAGATCGGTGTGTTGTTTCCGACGATGTCGTAGTTGCCCTCGGTCGTGTAGAACTTCAGCGCGAAACCGCGCACGTCCCGCCAGGTGTCGGGGCTGCCCTGCTCCCCCGCCACTGTCGAGAAGCGGGCCAGCATGGGGGTTTTCGCGCCCGGCTGAAACAGCGCGGCCTTGGTGAACCGCGACACGTCGGCCGTCACCTCGAGCTCGCCGAAGGCGCCGCCGCCCTTGGCGTGCGGGCTGCGCTCCGGCACCCGCTCACGGTTGAAATGAGCCATCTGCTCGATGAAGTGCACGTCGTGCAGCAGCAGCGGGCCGTTCGGCCCCATGGTCAAGGAGTTCCGATCGGACGGCGCCGGCGCGCCGGAGCCCGTCGTCGAGGGAGTGTCGGTGGTCGTCATGGCTGGGTATCTCCTTCGGTCTTGGTGAAGCGCTAGCCGGCGTGTGTCGGCCCGAGCGATTGGCAATCCGGGCAGTAGCCCCAGAAGATAACTTCGGCCTCGTTGACCGAAAAGCCCTGTGCCGCAACGGGCTCCATGCATGGGGCGGCGCCCGTCGCACAGTCGACGTCGACCATCCGGCCGCATCGCCGGCACACCAGGTGGTGGTGGTTGTCCCCCACGCGCGGGTCGTAGCGGGCGGGCGATCCCGCCGGCTCCACGCGACGGATCAGGCCGACTTCGTCCAGCGCGTGCAGCACGTCGTAGACCGCCTGGGTCGAGACACTGCCCAGCTCGCCGCGCACGTCGGCGATGATGGTGTCCGCGTCGGCATGGGGGTGCCGGCGCACGGCATCCAGGACGGCCACCCGCTGCTTGGTGACACGCACGGCCGCGCGCCGCAGATCGCGTTCGGCGGCGGACGACGTCATACTCGAATGATACGGCATAAAATGGAATTGTTCCAGTTAACGAGCCGTCGGCGGGCAGCGCGCGCTCGGTCTGCCGGGCGTCGTTGTCGCCCCGCCCGCTACTGTCGGCGTATGCAGCAGTACCTCGATCTCCTCGACCGCATCCTCAAAGACGGGCATCGCAAGTCCGACCGGACGGGCACCGGCACGTTGTCGATCTTCGGCCACCAGATGCGCTTCGATCTGGCCGACGGCTTCCCGGTGATGACGACGAAGAAGCTGCACATGCGGTCGGTGATCATCGAGTTGCTGTGGTTCCTGTCCGGCTCGACCAACGTGCGCTGGTTGCAGGAGCGGGGTGTGACGATCTGGGACGAGTGGGCCGACGCCGACGGGGATCTCGGGCCGGTGTACGGGCATCAGTGGCGATCCTGGCCGGCGCCGGACGGGCGGCACATCGACCAGATCGCGGCGGTGATCGAGTCGATCCGGTCCACGCCCGACTCGCGGCGGCACATCGTATCTGCGTGGAATGTCGCGGAGGTGGCGGACATGGCGCTGCCACCCTGCCACACGTTGTTCCAGTTCTACGTCGCGGACGGCCGGCTGTCCTGCCAGCTCTACCAGCGGAGCGCGGACGTGTTCCTCGGCGTGCCGTTCAACATCGCGTCGTATGCGCTGCTGACGATGATGATCGCGAAGGTGACAGGCCTCGAACCGGGCGAGTTCGTGCACACGTTCGGCGACGCGCACCTCTACCTCAACCATCTGGACCAGGCGCGGCTGCAGCTCAGCCGCACGCCGCGCGCTCTGCCCCGGATGGAGCTGGCGGACGGGGTACGCGATATCGACGGTTTCGTTTATGACGATTTCACGTTGACGGGCTATGACCCGTATCCCGCGATCAAGGCGCCGATTGCGGTATGACGCGTTCGTTGCGCCCGAGGATGACGGTGGTCGCGGCGGTCGCCGCCAACGGTGTGATCGGCGCGAACGGAGACCTGGCATGGCGCAACTCCGCGGACCTGCGCCGGCTCAAGGCGCTGACCATGGGGCACACGCTGGTCATGGGGCGGAAGAACTTCGACGCGATCGGCCGGCCGCTGCCGGGACGGCGCACCGTCGTCCTCACCCGGCGGGCCGACTGGGCTGCCGACGGGGTGACCGTCGTGCATGACGCAGGCAGGGAGTTGGACGCGGCGCTGGCATCGATCGTCGCGGATACCGGCGATCCCGAGGTCTTCATCTTCGGCGGTGGTGAGATCTACGCCGAGCTGATCGGACGTGCAGACGCCTTGGAGCTGACGGAGATCGACGCGGAACTGCCGGGTGACGTCTTCTTCCCGGCGGTCGACTGGGCCCAGTGGGCGGAGGTCCGCCGCGAGGCGCAGGACGGGTTCGCGTGGGTGCGCTACGAGCGTCGGCAGGGCAACAACGCATACACGGCCGACTGATTCACCGGTCGTCGTTCCGCGCGCAGCGCCGCGCGCGACCGGTTCGTTACACGACCGACGGCTCGGACGGCGTCCGGCGGTAGGGCATGACGATGCGCAGGTCGTTCGCACCGGAGCGCACCGCGGCGTCGGGCACCGCGCGCCCATGCCGCATGGTGACGCTGGCGGAGTCAAGCACATCCGAGACGTCGAGGTCGAGCGCCACGCAGATCGCAGCCAGCAGTTCGCTGGACGCCTCCTTGCGACCCCGTTCGACCTCCGAGAGATACCCAAGGGACACACTCGCCGCCGTGGACACATCACGCAGCGTCCGGTTCTGGCGCACACGGGCGTGACGCAGTGTCTCCCCCAGTGCGTCGCGCAGCAGCATCTCGCCCCTCCTGGTCCCTCGCGTTGATCCGCTTTGCCCTACGGTACCCGCTGGGCCCGACTGATATGCCCGTGCGCTCACCGTAGTCGAAACGTCCGGGGCGGCGCGATTGTTCCCCGTTCGGTCGTGTCGCGCGGCGTCTCTCGGCGACGTGCGGGGTTTTGCGGCACCGTACCGGTTCTCGCACGCCTGGCGACACAGCGCACCCGAGCGCGCGCACTCATTCACCGATCAGGCGTTCCAGCTCCTCGACGGCGCAGCGTACCGCCGCCGCTCGGACGTCGAAACGCGTCGCGGGCGCAACGCTCAGCCGGCGGACCGTCGAGCTGGCCGGCGACGCGAGGCCGACGAAGACCGTGCCCGGCGGCTGTCCCCCCTGGGACGCAGGACCGGCGACGCCGGTCAACCCGATGCCGATCCGCGCCGCGCAACGATCGCGAACGCCGGTCGCCAGTTGACGCGCCACGTCCGGATCGACGGGCCCCACCCGCTCCAGCAGGCCCGGGTCGACGCCCACCAGGGTGGCCTTGAGATCTGTTGCGTAGCAGACTATTCCACCACGGACGACGTCCGACGAGCCGGGCACGTCCGTCAGCGCGGCGGTCAGCAGGCCGGCGGTCAGCGATTCCGCGGCGGCCACCGTCCACCGGCGTGCGGCAAGACTCTCGATCAGCGTCGTCATCCGCTGCAGGTCGAGACCGAGCAGCGGGCACAGCCCCGCGCCGGAGCCGTGCGCCGCGCAGCCGGTCATATCCGGTCGGAGCGCCCGGCCCGCCGTGCCCGGCTGACCAGTGCACCGGCGCGAGCGAGGTAGTCCAGGCCCGTGGCGATCGTCAGGAGGATCGCGGCCGCCATCAGGATGCCGCGCCCCCAATCGATGACGGAATGCGGTAATGGCAGCGATGCGAGGGGCAGCACGTACAGCCCGATCGCGACGATCTGCACGAGGGTCTTGATCTTGCCGCCCGGGCTCGCGGCGATGACTCCGTACCGGATCACGGCCAATCGCAGCAGCGTGATGCCGATCTCCCGGGTGAGGATGACAACCGTGATCCACCAATAGATCTCGCCGAGCAACGAGAGGCCGACCAGCGCGGAGCCGATCAGTGCCTTGTCCGCGATCGGGTCGGCGATCTTGCCGAAGTCGGTGACCTGCCCGCGGCGCCGTGCGATCCGCCCGTCGTACCTGTCGGTGATGGCGGCCACCGCGAAGATGCCCCCGGCCACCCACCGCGCCGCCGGAACGTGCCCACCCCCCGCGAACAGCGCCAGCAGGAAGACCGGGACCAGGATCAGCCGGAAGATCGTCAGCATGTTCGGCAGATTGACCAACGTCAGGCGGCCGGGCAGGTGACCGGGCGACGTCATGCGGAGCCCCCCGAGCATGCAGGCGTGCGGCTGGAGTCATCTCCTCGCGGCCGAACGGCGCGATCGGCCCCGGCGCGCGTTGCGCCGTGGCGAACGCGCCGCACGGCGCCGCGCGAGGGGGTCGGCATCCCCCAAGGGTAGTCGGCCCCGCACGGGCGGCGGCGCAGGGAGCCAACCGTCGAGCGCGATCCGGCGGTGATTACGCTGATCGAATATGACACCATCCCCCGCCGGCAGCGATTCCGTCGTGGTCCGGCGCGCCCGGGTGTCTGACGTTCGCCGCGTCAAGGAACTCGTCGATTGCTACGCGGGGCCGATCCTGCTGGAGAAGTCGCTGGCGAACCTGTTCGAGGACGTCACGGAGTTCTGGGTCGCCGAGGTCGACGGCCAGGTGCAGGGATGCGGCGCACTGCATGTGCTGTGGGAGGATCTCGGAGAAATCCGGACTGTGGCCACTAATCCGGAACTGCGCGGCCGCGGCATCGGCAGCGCGCTCTGCCGCACGGTGATCGCGGAAGCGCAGCGGCTCGGCATCGCCCGGCTGTTCGTGTTGACGTTCGAGGTGAGCTTCTTCGCCGGCCTGGGTTTCGAACCGATCTCGGAACTCGGCCTGTCGCCCGAGGGCTTCGCCGAACTTCGCCGGTCCTACGATGCGGGCGTCGCCGAGTTCCTCGATCTGCCCTATGTCAAGCCGAATACGCTCGGCAACACGCGAATGCTGAAGTACCTGTAGTACCTGTCTGCGCCGCCGGACGGCGCCGGGCCGCTGTGCCCTGAACTGCTATGCCCCAACCTTGATCATCAGGCCCACGCCGAAAATGCAGACGAGCCAGATCAGCGCCACGAACAGTGTGATGCGATCCAGGTTCTTCTCCACCACGCTCGAGCCGGACAGCGTGGACTGCATGCCCCCGCCGAACAGCGAAGTGAGCCCACCACCCTTGCCCTTGTGCAACAGGATCAGCGCCATCAGGGCCAGGCTGGTGATCACCAGCACGATATCGAGAAATAGGGACATGGAGAGGTGGCCTTTGCGCGTGCGTTGTCGGGATGAAGGATCTTTCAGGGCAGTCCGACAGGCAGCTTACCCTGTTAGTTACGCGAGGATGCCGACCGCGTTGGCCGCCAGCGTCGCGAACTCGGTGCCGTCCAGGGACGCCCCGCCGACCAGCGCGCCGTCCACATCGGGCTGCGCCATGATCTCGGCGACATTGCTCGACTTGACCGAGCCGCCGTACAGGATCCGGATCGCCGTGGCAGTCTTAGGCCCGTACAACTCGATCAGCGTCTGCCGCAGCGCGGCGCACACCTCCTGGGCGTCCGCCGGGGTCGCCACCCGGCCGGTCCCGATCGCCCACACCGGCTCGTACGCCAGAACGATCTTCTCCGCATCGACAGCGCCGACCGACGCGAGCGCCACGCGGAGCTGGGCCGTGGCGTGTTCGCAATGGCGCCCGGCCTCGCGGACGTCCAGCCCCTCCCCCACGCAGAGGATCGGGCGCAGGCCGTTTCGAAGCGCCGCGGTCACCTTGGCGGCGACCACGTCATCGGTCTCGTCGTGGTACTGGCGCCGCTCCGAGTGACCGACCGTGACGTACGTGCAGCCGAGCTTCGCCAGCATCGCTCCGGACACCTCGCCGGTGTAGGCACCCGAGTCGTGCACTGACAGATCCTGTGCGCCGTAGGTGATCTCGAGCTTGTCGCCGTCCACCAGCGTCTGCACCGAGCGCAGGTCAGTGAACGGCGGGAGAACCGCGACCTCGACCCGGGCAAGGTACTTCTCCGGCAGCGTGAAGGCGATCTTCTGCACCAGCGCGATCGCTTCGAGGTGGTTCAGGTTCATCTTCCAGTTGCCGGCGATGAGCAGCTTTCGCGCGGGTGCGCCGCTCTGGTTCTTGGCGGCCATGTCAGTCCTCCAAGACGGTGATGCCGGGGAGCTCGGCACCTTCGAGGAACTCCAGCGAGGCACCTCCGCCGGTAGAGATGTGGCTGAAACCGGCTTCGTCGATGCCGAGTTGCCGGACGGCCGCCGCCGAATCGCCGCCGCCGACCACGGAGAAGGCCGAGCTGTCGGCGATTGCCTGTGCGACAGCCCGCGTCCCCTCGGCGAACGGCGCCATCTCGAACACGCCGACCGGCCCGTTCCAGAAGATCGTCCGCGCGTTCGCGATCACCGCCGCGAACGCCTCCCGGGACGCCGGGCCGATGTCCAGACCCTGCCAGCCGTCGGGGATCTCGGTCGCCGCGACGACCCGCGTGGCGGCATCTGCCGCGAAACCATCGGCGATGACGACGTCCCGGGGCAGGGCGATCTTCTCCGCGTGCTGCGCCAGCAGCTCGCGACAGGTGTCGATCTGGTCCGCCTGCAGCAGCGAGCCGCCCACGCCGTGGCCCTGGGCAGCCAGGAACGTGTAGGCCATCCCGCCGCCGATCAGCAGCGTGTCGACCTTGGCCAGCAGCGCGGTGATGACGCCGAGTTTGTCGGACACCTTCGCGCCGCCGAGGACGACGACGTATGGCCGGTCCGGGTTGCCGGTGAGCTTGCGGAGCACCGCTGTTTCGGCCGTGACCAGATAGCCGGCGTAGTGCGGCAGCCGCTGCGCGACGTCATAGACGGACGCCTGCTTGCGGTGGACCACCCCGAATCCGTCTGACACGAATGCCGCGTCGGCACCGACCAAGGCGACGAGCTCATCGGCGAGGGCGGCGCGTTTGGCCGAGTCCTTGCTCGTCTCGCGCGCATCGAACCGAACGTTCTCCAACAGTGCGACGCCCCCGTCCGTCAGGCCTTGCACAGTGGCGCGCGCCGACGGCCCGACGAGATCGTTCGCGAAGGCGACTGGGGCGCCCAGCAGTTCGCCGAGCCGAGCCGCCACCGGCGCCAACGACAACGCCGGGTCGGGCGCGCCTTTGGGACGGCCCAGATGTGCCATCACCACCACATGGGCGCCGCCGTCGGTTAGTGCCTTGATAGTCGGCACGCTCGCCCGGATCCGCCCGTCGTCGGTGATCACCGGGGTGGCGCCGGACCGATCGAGCGGGACGTTCAGCTCCGAACGGACCAGCACCGTCCGGCCACTGACGCCGGCGGCGATCAGGTCGTCGAGGGTATGCACGGGAATCCTCTCGCGAAGCGGTTGAGCGGCCGGCCCACGCCGATGACGGGCCGCGCTAGCCGCGGTCCGTCACCGGCGTGCGGTGCCGGTCGGAGGCGTCTGACAGGGAAGCAGCGCCAGGGAGAAGCGGCTACAGCGAAGCGGCGACGAGGTTCGCGAAGTCCGCCAGGCGGTTCGAGTAGCCCCACTCGTTGTCGTACCAGCCGACGATCTTGACCATGTTGTCGCCGAGCGTCATCGTCAGCGGTGCGTCGAAGGTGCACGATGCCGGCGCGCCGACGATGTCGGAGGACACGATCGGATCGGTCGAGTAGGCGAGGTACTTCGACAGCGGGCCGGACTCCGCGGCGGCGCGGAACGCCTCGTTGACGTCATCGACGGTCACGTTCTTCGCCAACTCCGCGGTCAGATCGGTGACCGAGCCGTCCGGCACGGGCACGCGCAGGGCGTAGCCGTGCAGCTTGCCGGCCAGCTCGGGAAGCACCAGCGCGGTGGCCTTCGCAGCGCCGGTGGTGGTCGGGATGATGTTCACCGCCGCAGCCCGCGCGCGGCGCAGGTCCTTGTGCGGGAAATCGAGGATCCGCTGGTCGTTCGTGTAGGCGTGGATGGTGGTCATCAACCCCTTGACGATGCCGAACGAATCGTTGAGCACCTTGGCCATGGGGGCGACACAGTTCGTCGTGCAGGAGGCGCACGACAGGATCGTCTGGCTGCCGTCATAAGCGGAGTCGTTGACGCCCATGACGACGGTCAGGTCCTCACCCTTCGCCGGCGCCGAGATGATGACCTTCTTCGCGCCGCCGTTCAGGTGCCCGCGCGCGGCTTCGGCCTGGGTGAAGTGGCCGGTCGACTCCACCACCAGGTCGACCCCGTAGTTGCTCCACGGCAGCGCGGCAGGATCCTTCTCGGAGAGCACCGCGATGTCGTGACCGTCGATCGTGATCTTTCCCTCGCCCGCGGTGACGGTGTTCGGCAGGCTACCGAGCACGCTGTCGTACTTGAGCAGGTGGGCGAGAGTCTTGGTGTCGGTGAGGTCGTTGACCGCGACGATCTCGAGATCGTATCCGGACGCCGCCAGCGCCCGCCAGAAGTTGCGGCCGATACGGCCGAATCCGTTGACTCCGATGCGCACAGTCACAGCTCAGGTCTCCTTGCATGGTAGTGGTTCGCCGTGCCGCTACGGCGGCGTTTCGCGGGCCGTTCAGGGCTATCCTAACCGGACCGAGCTGTATCGATACAGCACGGTCTCCCTGTGACAAAGCCGATAGGGCGACCGGGGGCGACGGGTGTCACATGTCGAGCATCTCGGGGGTCACCGCGGACTCGGTGCCCGGCAAACCCAATTGGCGTGCACGCCGATCCGCGATCGTCAGCAGGCGCCGGATGCGCCCGGCGATGGCGTCCTTCGTCATCGGCGGATCGGCGAGCTGACCGAGTTCCTCGAGGGAGACCTGCCCATGGGCGATGCGCAGGCGACCGGCCTCGGCCAGATGTTCGGGAGCGTCATCGCCGAGGATGTCCAGCGCGCGGCCCACCCGCGCAGCCGCGGCGACCGCCGCGCGGGCCGACCGGCGCAGGTTGGCGTCATCGAAGTTGGCGAGGCGGTTGGCGGTGGCCCGCACCTCCCGATGCTCCCGACGGTCCTGCCAGGTGACCACCGACCGGCTGGCACCCATCCGGCCGAGCAGGGTCGCGATGGCGTCGCCGTCGCGGATCACCACCCGATCCGCGCCACGCACCTCGCGGGCCTTTGCGGCCACTCCGATCCGGCGGGCGGCACCTACCAGTGCCAATGCAGCCTCCGGCCCCGGGCAGGTGACCTCGAGCGCGACCGAGCGCCCCGGTTCGGTGAGCGATCCGTGCGCCAGGAACGCGCCGCGCCATGCAGCCTCGGCGTCGACCACCGAACCGGCCACGATCTGCGGCGGCAGTCCGCGTACCGGCCTGCCGCGCTGATCCAGCAGGCCCGTCTGGCGGGCGAGCGTATCGCCGCCGGCGACCACCCGGACCAGGTAGTGGGTGCTCTTCCGCAGCCCGGTCGGTGCGACTGACTGCAACATCGCGGACTGCCCGTACAGCTCTCCGATATCGCGCCGCACCCGCTGGGCCGTGGGCGCATGATCGAGCTCCGCCTCGACCACCACCCTGCCGGCGACGATGTGCAGGCCGCCGGCGAATCGGAGGATCGTCGCGATCTCGGCTTTGCGCGCGGAGGCCTTCGCGATCGGAACCCTGCAGAGTTCGTCCTTCACGTCACCGGTCATCGCCATGGATCTGCCACGCTCCTGTCTGGGGGCCATTCGTGATCGGTCATTGCGTCGGAGCGCCGACCGGGATACTCGGAATGCCGCGGGCCGGTCCGTGGGCTGCGTGATCCGTGAGATCGCCGAGCAGATCGCGCAACACTGCGGACAACGACGGCGCATGGTGCCGTGGGCTCGCGCCGTCGGCGACGTCCTCGAGCAGCAACCGAGCGCCGAGCCGCCTCGCCGCCGAGGTGAGGCGTTGCGGGAGCGGGACAGCTCTGCGGTCGGCGAGCACGGTGTCGATGGTGAGCCCGGGGGCATGCACCCTAAGCACGTCGAGATGCTGTTCGGGCGAGAACCCTTCCGTCTCACCGGGTTGCGGCGCCAGGTTGAGGACGACGAGCCGGTGCGCCCGGGCAGCGGCGATAGCCGCGCCCAGCTCCGGGACCAGCAGGTGCGGCAGCACACTGGTGAACCACGAACCCGGGCCGAGGGTGATCAGATCCGCCGCTGCGATCGCTGCTAGGGCCTCGGGGCAGGCCGGGACGTCTGCAGGTGTGAGCCGCACCGATTGCACGTCTCCCGGCGTGGCCGCGACGGCGACCTGGCCGCGGATCTGGCGCACAGCGGCGGGGTCCTCGTCCAGGCCGGTGACATCGGCGATCAGGTCGAGCGGCTGGCACGCCATGGGCAGCACGCGGCCGCGCGCGTGCAGCAGACGAGCCGCGGCGTCCAGCGCCGCGACGGGATCCCCGAGGACCTGCGACAGCCCCACGAGCACGATATTGCCGACGGGATGGCCGGTGAGCGCGCCCTGACCGCTGAACCGATGCTGGAAGGTGCGCCCGAGCAGGTCTGCGTCCGCGTCGTCCCCCGCCAGCGCGGCCAGCGCCATGCGCAGATCGCCGGGCGGCAGGATTCCCGGCACGTCGCGCCGCAACCGTCCCGAGGAGCCACCGTCGTCGGCCACGGTGACCACCGCCGTGATGTCCACATCGAGGCCGCGCAGCGCGGTGAGCATGACGAACAGTCCGTGCCCGCCGCCGATCGTGACGACCTTGGGCTTGGGGGCGGATGCCGTGATAGCCCCCGTGCCGGGCCCGGCCATGGGCAGCGTGGTGGCCGTCATACCAGGCGGTACAGCCGACGACGCCGGCTGCGACACGGTCGGCATCATCGGTGGCGCTGGCTGCGCCGGCAGGCCGGTCATTCGCGCCCCAGGTCGCGGTGGACCACCTTGACGGTGCGCCCGCGGCCGCCCAGCCGCCGGCCGATCTCCTCGGCGACGGCGACGCTCCGGTGCTTCCCTCCGGTGCAGCCGATCGCCAGCGTGAGGTATCGCTTGCCCTCCCGCTCGTACCCGTCGCCGATGAGGGCCAGTAGGTCCAGATACCGGTCGATGAACTCGCGCGCCCCTGGTCGGGTCAGGACGTAGTCGGACACCGCATGGTCCGTCCCGTCCAGTTTGCGGAGCTCGGGCACCCAGTAGGGATTCGGCAGGAATCGCATGTCGACGACGAGATCCGCGTCCAGCGGCAGCCCGTATTTGAATCCGAAGGACAGGATCGTCATCGAGGCTGTCGGCCGGACGTGCGGGAAGGCTTCGATGATCCGATCGCGCAATTCGTGCACGGACAGCTCGCTCGTGTCGATCACCAAATCGGCCTCGTGCCGCAGTGGCCCCAGCAGTTTCCGCTCGGCCGCGAGGCCGTCGACGAGACGACCCTCGCCCTGCAGCGGGTGCGCCCGCCGGTTCGCCTCGTACCGTCGGATGAGGGCCTCATCACTGGCATCCAAGTAGAGCACCCGCGGTCGATATCCGCGCGCGTCGAGCGACTTGATGACGCCGGCCAGATCGGCGGTGAACACCCGGGCCCGCACGTCGAGAACCACGGCGATCCGATTGACCGCCCCGCCGGCGCGCGTGCCCAGATCGACCATGGTGCCGATGAGTTCGGCGGGCAGATTGTCCACCACGAACCAGCCGAGATCCTCCAAACACTTCGCCGCGGTGGACCGGCCGGCGCCCGAAAGTCCTGATATCACGGCCACTTCGATGCCGCGGAAGGACGCGGTGCCGCCGGTCGGCGGGTCGGTGGGAGGTTCAGCGGTCACGCCAGTGATCCTGCCAGCTTCGCGACCGGGGCCGCTACCGGCCGGTGATGCGGGCCGCTACCGTGCTTCGGCCAGGGCCGCGACGATCGTCTCGGCCGTCCGGGCGCCGATGCCGGGGACCGCCGAGATCTCCTCGGCGGTGGCCGCGCGGATCTTCGCGACCGACCCGAACTGCTTCATCAGGGCCTGGCGACGCACCGACCCTAGGCCTGGTATGGCGTCAAGCGCCGAGGCCGTCATCGCGGTGGATCGTTTCGAACGGTGATAGGTGATGGCGAAGCGGTGCGCCTCGTCGCGCAGCCGCTGCAACAGATACAGCGCTTCGCTTGACCGCGGGAAGATCACCGGGTCGTCCTGGCCTGGGAGCCATACCTCCTCCAGCCGTTTGGCGAGGCCGCACACCGTGATGTCAGTGATGCCGAGGTCGGTCAGCACGGCGGCGGCCGCGTTGACCTGCGGGGCTCCGCCGTCCACGACGAGAAGCTGTGGGGGGTAGGCGAATCGGCGTGGCCGGCCGGTCTCCGGATTGATGCCTGGTGTGGGCTGCAGCTCCGCGCGCCCGCCGGCACCGTGGGACAGCCGGCGGCGCACCACCTCCGCGATCGACGCGACATCGTCGCCGGGATGCTCGCGGATCGCGAAATGGCGGTAGTCGCTACGTTTCGGCAGCGCGTCCTCGAAGACCACCAGCGACGCGACCACGTTCGTGCCCTGCACGTGCGAGATGTCGATGCACTCGATGCGCAGCGGACTGACGTCCATGCCGAGGGTGTCCGCGATCTCGTCCAGCGCGGCGGACCGGGCGGTGAGGTCGGAGGCGCGCCGCAGCCGGTGCTGGCGCAGCATCTCGGCGGCGTTGCGGGTGACCGTTTCGGCGAGCGCGCGCTTGTCGCCGCGCTGCGGCACGCGCAATCGGACGCTCGATCCGCGCAACGCCGACAGCCAGGCGCGAACCTCCTCCGCCTGCGGTGGCAGCGTCGGTACCAGGATGTCGTGCGGCACCGCCGTGGCACCGTCGTCGGCCGCCCTCCCCCCGTAGAACTGCGTCAGGAAGCCCTCCACGATGGTGCCGAGGCGACCCTCGTCCAATGCCGCGCTCGGGGCTAGCAGCGGAGTCGCCGGCGCGTCGGTATCTCCCACCCGGTCACCGATGTGGTCACCGGTATGGTCCCCGGGCGCGTCCGCAGGTGACTCCTCCGGCGTGTCGTCGACCGGGATGTCCACGATCCACCCGCGCTGTCCGCGCACCCGCCCGTCGCGCACGTGGAACACGTGAACGGCCGCCTCGAGCTCATCGCCCACCACGCCGACCACGTCCGCATTTGTCCCGTCGGAGAGCACCACGGCTTGCTTCTCCATCGCGCGGTGCACCGCGGACAGGTCGTCCCGCAGCCGCGCGGCCCGTTCGAAATCGAGGGCGTCGGACGCCTCGGCCATCTCCCGCTCGAGACGTCTGATCAGCGGCTTCGTCCGGCCCGACATGAACTCGCAGAAATCGTCGACGATCTTCCGGTGCTGCTCCTCGGAGACCCAGCCGACACACGGCGCGGAACACTTCCCGATGTACGCCAACAGGCACGGACGGCCGGTGCGCTGCGCCCGGCGGAACACGGCCGCCGAACACGTCCGCGCCGGGAACACACGCAGCAGCAGGTCGAGCGTCTCCCGGATGGCCCACGCGTGCGCGTACGGCCCGAAGTACTTGACGCCCTTCTTGTGCGGCCCGCGCGTCACCTGCAACCGCGGGAACTGCTCCCCCACCGTGACCGCCAGTTCCGGGTACGACTTGTCGTCCCGGAACTTCACATTGAACCGCGGATCGAATTCCTTGATCCAGTTGAACTCGAGTTGCAGCGCCTCGACCTCGGTGCCGACGACGGTCCATTCCACCGATGCCGCTGTGGTCACCATCTGCGCGGTCCGCGGGTGCAGGCCGGACAGGTCGGCGAAATACGAATTCAGGCGCTGACGAAGGCTTTTCGCCTTGCCGACATAGATCACCCGGCCATCGGGGTCCCGGAACCTGTAGACACCGGGGGAGGTCGGGATGCTCCCCGGTGCCGGTCGGTACGTGGTCGGGTCGGGCACATCTGCAGGGTAGAT
The DNA here is from genome assembly GCA_017848755.1 of Nakamurella sp. GTDB lineage: Bacteria > Actinomycetota > Actinomycetes > Mycobacteriales > Nakamurellaceae > Nakamurella. The sequence goes on from JAFIHI010000222.1 coordinate 25,529, forward strand.
CAGCGCGGCCACCCACCTACGACCCCGCCCATGACGCCGTCCCGGGGTGATGCGCCGATCGTTAGGGTAAGTGAGGCGCGAGCGCCCGACAGCGGCTCGGCAGCGGCCCGGCAGGGGCGCGGCAGCATGGGCGCCGGGAAAGGAACGCTGTGGAGATCTGGCCCGGTCAGGCGTATCCGTTGGGCGCGACGTTCGACGGCTCCGGAACGAACTTCTCGCTGTTCAGTGAGGTAGCCGAGCGGGTGGAGCTGTGCCTGTTCGAGGCGGACGGTACCGAGACGCGGGTCACCATGCCCGAGATGGACGGCTACGTCTGGCACTGCTACCTGCCGTCCGTGCAGCCGGGCCAACGGTACGGGTACCGGGTGCACGGCCAGTACGACCCCGCGCGCGGGCTGCGCTGCAACCCGGCGAAGCTGTTGCTCGATCCGTACGCGAAGGCGGTCGACGGCGTCCTCGACTGGAACCCGGCGCTGTTCTCCTACCCGATCGGCTATCCGAACGCGGCCGGCGAGGCCAGCGGTATCGAGACCACGGACTCCGCACCACACATGGTCAAGGGCGTGGTCATCAATCCGTACTTCGACTGGAGCGGCGAGGCCCGGCCCCGTACGTGGTATCACGACACAGTCATCTACGAGGCCCACGTCAAGGGACTGACCGCGCGGCACCCGGACCTGCCGGACGAGATTCGCGGCACCTACGCCGGTCTCGCGCACCCGGCCATCGTGGACCATCTCACGCGCCTCGGCGTGACGGCCGTCGAGCTGATGCCGGTGCACGAGTTCGTCAGCGACCAGCACCTGCTGGATGCGGGACTGACCAACTACTGGGGCTACAACACCATCGGCTTCTTCGCGCCGCATCACGCGTACTCGGCATCCGGGGCGCTCGGCAGCCAGGTGCAGGAGTTCAAGTCCATGGTCAAGACGCTGCACGGCGCCGGCATCGAGGTGATCCTGGACGTCGTCTACAACCACACCGCCGAGGGCAACGAACTCGGGCCGACGCTCTCCTTCCGCGGCATCGACAACGCCGCCTACTACCGGCTGATGGACGACGATCCGCGCTACTACCGGGATTACACCGGGACCGGGAACTCCCTGAACGTCCGATCCCCGCACGCGCTGCAACTGCTGATGGACTCGCTGCGTTACTGGATCACGGACATGCACGTGGACGGTTTCCGGTTCGATCTCGCCGCGACGCTGGCGCGAGAGTTCTATGACGTGGACCGGCTTTCCAGCTTCTTCGATCTCGTCCAGCAGGATCCGGAGGTCAGCCAGGTCAAGCTCATCGCCGAGCCGTGGGATGTCGGCCCCGGCGGGTACCAGGTCGGCAACTTCCCGTCGCGCTGGACGGAGTGGAACGGGAAGTACCGGGATACGGTCCGGGACTTCTGGCGCGGGCAGCCGGCCACGCTCGGCGAGTTCGCGGCACGGCTCACCGGCTCCGCCGATCTGTACGAGCAGGACGGGCGCCGCCCGGTGGCATCGATCAACTTCGTCACGGCGCACGACGGTTTCACCCTGGTCGATCTCGTCTCGTACAACGACAAGCACAACGAGGCGAACGGCGAGGACGGCCGCGACGGCACCGACGACAACCGCTCGTGGAACTGCGGCGTCGAAGGACCGACCGACGACGCGGCGATCTCCGCGCTGCGGTCGCGGCAGCAGCGCAACTTCATCGCGACATTGCTGCTGAGCCAAGGCGTTCCGATGATCTCGCATGGCGACGAGCTCGGGCGCACGCAGCAGGGCAACAACAACGCGTATTGCCAGGATTCCCCGCTGACGTGGGTGGACTGGGGAGCCGCGGACGCGAACCTCATCGAGTTCGCTGCCGCGGTGGCCCGGTTGCGTCGGCAGCATCCGACGTTCCGGCGTCGGCGCTTCTTCGACGGTCGGCCGGTCGCCCGCGGCGAGGGCGAGCCGCTGCCCGACATCGTCTGGATGACACCGTCCGGCGACGTGATGACGCGCGAGGACTGGGACTCGGATTTCGTCCGGTCGATCGCCGTCTTCCTCAACGGCCGTGGGATCCGGGGCACCGACGAGCGGGGCCGGCCGATCGTCGACGACTCGTTCCTGCTGCTGTTCAACGCGCATCATGAGGACCTCGAGTTCGCGCTCCCACCGGAGGAGTACGGCGCGGCATGGAACGTCGTCATCGACACCTCGGGCATCGACGTGGAAGCGCAGGTCCACACGGCGCAGGCGACGCTCACCGTGACGGCGCGCAGCACCGTCGTGCTGCAGGCCGCGACGGGTGAACCGGCCGGTGAACCCGACGAGCCGCCGGCGGCGGTCGTGCCGGATGTGCCGCCCAGCGCGGCGTTCGGCGTCGGGAACGGAGAAGGCTGACGGCGGGGCGCATCTCGGATGGGCTCGCAGTTTCCGATGGGCTCGCAGTTTCCGATAGGCACAGAAACGGATATGACGATGTTCGAGGCCGATGCACGTGCCGACCGGCCGGCGCCCGGATCGGTGCCGCGGTCGACGTACCGGTTGCAGATCACCCCCGCCTTCACGCTGCACGACGCGGCTGGCTGGGTCGACTACCTGCGCCGCCTCGGGGTGGACTGGCTGTACTGCTCGCCGCTGCTGCAATCGGCCGCGGGATCCGATCACGGATACGACGTCGTGGACCATTCACGCACCGACGCAGCGCGCGGGGGGGGGGTCGGCCTGCGGGCGCTCGCGGGTGCTGGGCTGGGCTCGGGCGTGGGGGTGCGGTGGGACGTTGTCGGGAATGGCTGGGACAGAGTCCAGGCGCTGGTATGGGTGGGGTGGCGCG
>JAFIHI010000223.1 GCA_017848755.1 Nakamurella sp.
CGGCACTGGCCGCGCAGCTGGAGACGGTGACCTACCCGCGCGGCAGCGCGATCTTCTCCGAGGGGGAACTCGGCGACCGGCTCTACATCATCCTGGACGGCAAGGTGAAGCTGGGCCGGCACTCCCCCGATGGCCGGGAGAACCTGCTGGCGATCATGGGCCCCGCCGACATGTTCGGCGAGCTGAGCGTCTTCGACCCGGGCCCGCGCACCTCGACGGCGGTGGCCGTGACCGAGGTCAAGCTGGCCACCATGGACCGGGTCGGCATGCGCAGCTGGATCACCAAACGCCCGGAAATCGCCGAGCAGCTGCTGCGGGTGATCGCCCGTCGGCTGCGCCGGACCAACAACTCGCTGGCCGACCTGATCTTCACCGACGTCCCCGGCCGGGTGGCGAAGGCGTTGCTGGAACTGGCACGGCAGTTCGGCAAGCACGAGGACGGCCATCTCCGGGTGACGCACGACCTGACGCAGGAGGAGCTCGCCCAGCTGGTGGGTGCCTCCCGGGAGACGGTCAACAAGGCGCTGGCGGACTTCGGGCAGCGCGGCTGGCTCCGGCTGGAGGGCAAGAGCGTGGTCATCCTGGACGCCGACCGGCTCAACCGCCGGGCGCGCTGACCATCCCCCAGGCACCACGTCGCTGACCATTCGCCACGGGCACCACGACGGAAGACCGCTACCCGCTAGCTAGTGTGTTGCGCCTGAGATTCGCGCAAGATATCTTGCGAGGGAGTTGAGGATCTCGTCGGCGGTCTTGGTCCAGGTGAAGGGCCGCGGGTTCTGGTTCCAGGTGTTGATCCATTGGCGGATGTCGGCTTCGAGTTCGGTGACGCTGGTGTGTACGCCGCGGCGGATGAGTTTGTCGGTGATCAGGCCGAAGAAGCGTTCGACTTGGTTGACCCAGGACGAGCCGGTCGGGGTGAAATGGACGTGGAAGCGGGGGTGTCGTGCGAGCCAGGAGTTGACGGTCTGGGTCTTGTGGGTGGCGTAGTTGTCGCAGACCAGGTGGATGTCCAACTCGTCGGGCACGGCTTTGTCGATGGTGGCCAGGAACTTCTTGAATTCCACGGCCCGGTGGCGGCGGTACAGGTCCGAGATGACTTCGCCGGTGGTGATGTTGAACGCGGCGAACAGGCTCGTCACGCCGTGGCGGACGTAGTCGTGGGCGCGTCGTTGCGGCGTGCCAGGCAGCATCGGTAGCACCGGTTGGGAGCGGTCCAGTGCCTGGACCTGAGATTTCTCGTCGGTACACAGCACGACCGCCTTTTCCGGCGGGTTGTGGTACAGCCCGACGACATCGACGATTTTGTCCTTTTTTACCGGCTAATCAGAAGGGCTGCAGTATCCCGACACGCTGAGGTGTAGGGAGTTCCGGGGTTCGTTCACGCTTGTGTGGGATACATGTCTCATGGCATCGAGAGACGAGTATCGGGTCGAGCCGGTCGGCGACGGCTGGGTGGTAGGCGGACCGCCGTCCACCGGGCTGCGGCTGGTCAACGACTACCTGGGCTATCTCGCTGACCGCCGTTATGCCCCGGGCAGTCGTCGCTCGTACGCGTTCGACCTGCTCGCCTTGTGCCGCTGGCTGGACGAGGAGCGCCTGGCGCTGAGTGAGGTCGACACAGCCACGCTGCTGCGGTTTCTGGCATCCTGCCAGGGGCTTGCAGCGGCGACGGTGAACCGGCGGCTGGCCGCTATCAACGGGCTGTTCGCGTTCCGGGCGATGCGTGACCCGGCCGCGGTCAACCCGATGCCCCGGGGCCCGGCTGGCCGGCGGGTGAACACGGCCGAACGCGGCGGGCTGCTCGGCCATCTGGCCAAGCCGAGGCCGCGTTCACAGTTGCGGGCCCGGCAGCCGCAGCGGCTGCCCCGCGGGCTGGATCACGCCGAGGTCAACGCGTTCCTGTCCAGCCTGCGAACCCGGCGGGACAAGGCGATCGCCGGGCTGATGCTGTTCTCCGGGCTGCGCAGCGCGGAGGTCCTCGCGTTGGACGTGGCCGACATCGACATCGGCGCCGGGTGGGCGCGGGTGGCCGGTAAAGGCGGCCGGGAGCGGCGGGCCCCGGTGGACACCGAGGTGGCGGGACGACGCGGTTGATCGGGCCGGGCGATCGGGGCGGGCCCCGGTGGACACCGAGGTGGCAGGCCAGATCCAGGCGTATCTGCTGGCCGAGCGGCCCGACACCGAGGAGGCCGCGCTGTTCGTGGTTGCCAAGGGTCCGCACCGCGGGCAGCGGTTGACCCCGGCCGGGCTGCGCACGATCTTTCGCTATCACCGGGGCAGGGCAGAGGTGCCGGCGGCGCACCCGCATGCGCTGCGCCACAGCTTCGGGACCGCCTTGGCGGAGGCCGGTCTGGACCTTGCCGTGATCCAGGCGCTGCTCGGTCACGCCCACGTTGATTCGTCGGTCGGCTACATCCACCTGGCGCCGGTGCGGGTCCGCGCCGCCTTCGACACCGCCCGGGCCAGGCAACGTGCCCAGGCTTGAGCGCCGCGCCGCGCATGTGCCCGGCGCGGCCCGGCTGGTCACCGACTACGAGCACTGGCTGGCCCAAGACGGGCACGGGTCGCTGTCCTACCGCAACGCGGCGTGGTCCTTCCTGGCCCGCTGGCCCGATCTGGCCGCGTTCGCCTATGAACCCCTTGAGGTGCAGGAGGGCCTGGGTGTGGCGCAGCGGCCGTTCGTGACCTACCTGATGGCCACCGGGCGGCTGCGCCCGGGCTACGACTACCTGACCTGCAAGATTGTCGGGCTGCTCGCACACACCGGCCGCGGTCCAATGGCCGGTGAGGTCGCCGAGTTCACCGCCGCGGCGACCGACCTGGATTACAGCCCACGCACCGTGCGCTGCGCCGCCGAACGTGTCATCGTCCGGCTGCTGATCCAAACTGGCCGGCCGCTGCGGAATCTCACCGTCGACGACTTGGACCAGCTCGCCGCCGCGATGCGCCGACGCGCCGACGGAAGGCCGGCCGCCTGGGCCGCCGACCGCGCGATGATCGGCACCGCGCAGCGCGTGCTGTTCCACCTGGGCATCATCGACACCAGACCGGCCGACCCGAGATCCCGGCCCGGCCCGGAGGGGCTGCTTATCGGCGTGCCGGATCCGTTGCGGACCGTACTGGCGGACTACTGCACCCAGGCAGCCGCGACCCACGCCCCGGCCACCGTCAAGGCGATCGCCGGCCACCTCGGCGCGTTCGCCCGGTTCCTGACCGCGTGCGACCCGCCAGTCACTGATCTGGCCCGTCTGGACCGTTCCACCATGGAGACCTGGCTGGCCGCCCTGGCCGCTACCCGCTGCCGCGGCGGGGGTCCGATGTCGGTCGGCTACCGCCGCGGCCGGATCATCGCCGTGCGGCAGTTCCTCACCGACATCACCGAGTGGGGCTGGCCCGCCGCCCCCGCACGGACGCTGATCTTCTCCCGAGACCTGCCCCGCCTGAATCATCCGCTGCCGCGCTACCTGCCCCCGGACGCCGACCGGGCCCTGCTCGCGGCGTTGAACGACCTGTCGGCCACCGCCCCCGCCCCACAGACCCGGCTGCACGCCGACGCGCTGCTACTCACCCGCGCCACCGGGCTGCGCATCGGCGAGCTCCGCGACCTGGAACTGGACTGCGTGCACCAGATCGACGGACACGGCGCCTGGCTGAAGGTGCCGCTCGGCAAGCTCGCCACTGAACGGATGGTGCCCCTGGACGAGGAAACCGTGACCGTGATCGACCGCATCGCCGCCCGGCGTACTCCGGGCCGGCCGCTGTCGCACCCCCGCACCGGCCAACCCGTTGATTTCCTGCTCGTGCACCAAGGTCGGCGCATCTCCGCCGCCGCGCTGCGTGAGGAACTCGCCCGCGCCGCCACCGCTGCCGGACTGGAACCCGTTACCCCACACCAACTCCGGCATACATTCGCGACCGCCCTGGTGAACTCGGGCTGCTCGCTGCAGGCCCTGATGCAACTGCTCGGGCACGTGTCGGCGAACATGAGCCTTCGCTACGGGCGGCTGTTCGACGCCACCGTCCGCGAGGAATACGAACGCGCCCTGATTCAAACCAAGGCGCAACTGGCCGCCGCACCAGCACCCGCACCGACACCGCACGCCCCGACGGCGGTCGTTGGTCGGCCGCTGCCGCTGGCAGTCATAACCGGCGGCGCCGACTGGAAAGACACCGCCACCATCAAGTCCCGCCTGGCCGGCGGATTCTGCCTCCGCGCCCCGGCTCAGGGATCATGCACGTATGCCAACATCTGCGAGCACTGCCCGAACTTCCGCACCGACACCGGCTACCTCGCCGTCCTCGGCGCCCAACGCGCCGACACCCTCGCCCTGGCCGCAGACGCCGACAAACGGGGCTGGGGCGCCGAAGCCCAACGGCACCGCCGCCTCGCCGACCGGCTCGACGAGATGATCAGCCAAACCCAGAAGCAAGCACGATGAACACCGCCCCCATCGACCGCGTCCGCGCGGCCTGCGAACAACTACTCGCCGACGGCCGCGACGTCACCTTCACCGCCGTCGCCCAACAAGCCCGCATCAGCCGCGCCACCTGCTACCGCGACCGTGACCTCCGCACCGTCATCGACACCTACCGCGCCCGCCACGGCCACCTACTCACCATCACCGGACTCGCCGACCGCATCGACAACCTCAACCAAGCCCTCGACGCCGTCGCCGCGAAAGTCCGCCGACACGAAGAGGAAATCCGCACCCTCAAACAGAGCAGGTCCAGCCAGCCGCGGCGGAGCCAGCAGCCAGATTAGCCGGAGAATCCACGAACAGCGGGTCGGTGGACAGCTTGAAGCCGTCCTGGATATGGGGTTTGAGGTCGAACTTGCGCCAGATCCGGCCGATCGTGGACGGCGACAGGCCCGACCGGGCGGCCATCGACGTCCGCGACCAGTGCGTGGCGTCCCTCGGGGTCTGTTCCAGGGTGGCGGTGACCACCTGCTCCACCTTGTCCAGCAGGATCGACGGCGGCCGCCCTGGCCGCGGCTCGTCGGACAGGCCGTCCAGCCTGCGCTGGGCGAACCGGCCCCGCCACTTGGCCACCGTCTGTTCTCGGATTCGTAACCGTGCGGCGACCTCGACGTTCAGATCACCGTCGGCACAGGCCAGGATGATCTTGGACCGCAACGCTAATGCCTGGGCCGAGGTGGGCCGCGAAGCCCACCGCTGCAACTGATCTCGCTCCTGATCGGACAAGGTGAACGTTGCCTTCGGCCGCCCCGGGCGGGGCTTGTCGACCAGCCCGTCCAGCCCCGACGCCGCGAACCGGCGACGCACGTTGGTCACCGTCATCACGCTCACCCCAAGCTCGGTGGCCAGCCGCGAGTACACCACGCCCGGCTCCGCGCAGGCCAACACGATCCGCGCACGCGTCGCGACCCGGGAATCGCCGACCGCCAGCGCAAGCAGCCGCCGCCGCTGACCGGCCGTCAACTCGAACTCACCCGAAACCATCGGAGCCAGCATACGGATATGGTACTGACTACCGACGCGTATTTATGGCGCGACACACTAGTATCCGCTGGGCTGCGACGAATCGCCGGAATGGTTCTCGGTGCCGGTCAGCGGCGGGTTGAACACGCACACCAGTCGCATGCCCTCCGTCGACGTGAGGTAGTGCGTCTCCTGCTTGTCCGGGGCGTACAGCGTGCCCACCGAAATCGGCCACTCACCCTGATCGGTGCGCACCGTCCCGCTGCCCTGCACGCAATAGCAGGCCTCCAGGTGATTGTCGTACCGCAACGCGGTCTCGGTCCCCGGGCGCACGTAGGTCTCGGTCATCGCGTAACCGCGACCGTCAGAGGCGACGAGCAGGCGGCGGCTGGTGCCGTTACCCCAGTCGACGTCACGCTCGGTGCCGATCACCTCGGCGAGGGTTCGAACGATCACAGATTCCTCCTCTGATGCGGACGGCGCGCCGGTTCCGGCAGGCGGGTGCGACGGCGCCGGGAGCCGGGCTGGACGATTCCGGGCGGCCGACCGGCGCCACCGTCATGCCGGATGATATTGCTCCTGCGCCGGCACCGCGATCCGCGCGGCGTAGGCGAGCAGCGCCGCCTCGTCACCCGGACGCGCCATCAGGTGCACGGGACCGGTGGCCGTGGGAACCGACATCGCGGGCCAGCCCAGCACACTCGCCTCCGCGGTGTGGACCTGCAGCCGATCCGAGGTGACCAGCGAGTCGGCGTGGTACTCCGCCAGCACCTGCGCCACGGTGGGCACCGGCCCGTCGAAGACCGGTCCAACGACGACGTCGATGCCGGCGGTCGCGGCGGCGAACTCACGCTGCCAGGCCAGCAGCGTGGCGCTGACCTCCCACAGCGAGGACCGCTCCGGCTCGCGGAGCTTGCACAGCAGGTCCCGCCCGTAGCTGTCGGGATGCCACTGCGAGCGTGCCCGGTGCAGGGGCAGCGCCTGGTGGCGGAACGCGGCGACATGCTCCTGCGGCACGGCGCCAACGGGGACGGTCGAGCGATCGCGGGCACGGATCCCGCCGGCCGGCGGCAGCGGACCGAGGCCGAGAATCGGTGGCAGGAGACGGACATCTCGCACGAGGTAGCCCATGCAGTCCATCGACGGCGCCAGCGGGTAGACGCCGTCCATCGGTTGCGTGCCATGCGCACACTTGAACCCGATGACGCCGCAGCACGCCGCGGGGATCCGCACCGAACCGGTCGTGTCGGTCCCGATCGCGATGTCCACCACGCCGGATCCGACCACGGCCGCCGACCCGCCGCTGGATCCGCCCGCAGTGCGCTGCGGATCCAGCGGGGAGCGGATCATGCCGAAGGTCGGGTTGTAGCCGCTCACCCCGAAGGCGAACTCGTTGAGGTTCGTCTTGCCCAGGCTGACCGAGCCGAGCGCTTCCAGCCGGCGGACCACCGACGCCGTCACCACCGGCACATGGTCGGCATAGAGCGGCGAGCCGTAGGTGGTCCGGATGCCGGCCGTGTCGATCAGGTCCTTGATCGCGAACGTGGTGCCGGCCAGCGGCCCGTCCACGGCGGATCGGGCAGCGGCGACCGCCGCGTCGACGGTGGGGGTGATCCAGGCTCCGTCGTCCGGATCGAGGCGCGAGATCGCGGC
>JAFIHI010000224.1 GCA_017848755.1 Nakamurella sp.
CCGGCGAGGCCGCCGCCGCATATGTCAACACGCACGGCGGAATGGACGGTCACGAGCTGAAACTCTCGTTCTGGGACACCGTGGCACAGCCCGCGACCGGCGTCGCGGGAACCCACAAGTTCATCTCCGACGGTGTGAACGCGGTCGTCGGCTTCTTCAACAGCGACGTCACCATTCCGGCTGTCCGGCTCCTCCAGTCCGCCGGGATACCGTTGTTCGGCGACAACCCTAGCTCACCGGCACTGGCGACCATGAACTTGACCAATTTCACGCGAATCACCGGCAACGACAAGAACGAGGGCCTCGTTCAAGCCGACTTCACCTGGAACAACCTGCACCTGAAGACGGCCGTCGGGATCGACGACAACGAAGCCTTCGGGCAGGCTTTCACACAGGCATTCACCGATGAATACACGAAACTCGGTGGCAAGGTCGTCAAGCACTTCTCCGTCGACGCCAGCACCACCGACTTCGGCAGCATTATCAGCCAGATCAAGAGCCTGAACCCGGATTCCGTCGAATTCAGCGGATTCAACCCGGCCGCCGCGCTCCTGGTCAAACAGATCCGCGCCGCCGGCCTGAAGATGGTCTACATCACCGACAGCTCCCAATATGGCACCGACTTCACGAAGATCGCCGGCCAGGCGGCAGTCGGCGCCTACATGACGAACTCGCCCTCCGCCAGCGGAACCCCTACACCGCTGTACGAATACCTGACCGCCTCGTTGAAGAAGCAGAACATCGAGGTCACACCGATCTACGCCACGGCTTTCGATGCCATCCTGGACGCGTGGCACGCGTCCAACGACGCGCACTCCATCAAGCCAGCAGACCTGATCAAGGTAATGCACTCCGTGTCATTCGACGGAGCGACCGGGCACGTCTCGTTCCTCCCCGATGGCGACAGGGCGCAAATCCGCTACACCGTGGTCCAGGTGAGTCCCGACATGAGCTACAAGGTCGTCTACAACTTCGGGAAGACACTCAAGTAGCCGCTACTCCGGTGAGGCCCCGCCACGGACGATTGCACCCTCACCAAGAATAATCGCTGACACGTTCGGTTCAGCCCCCGGGCCGCCCACGAGGTGATCGGGGGCTGAACCCTTATACCGTTCACGATGACGTCCGGATGGCTCGTATCAGGATGTGGTGGCGCTGGTCAGCGATGGCCTCGTGCGTGGCCGGAACAAGGCCGGGCAGGTGGCGAACCAAGGCGGCGCTCTCGCATGGCGCCGTGCCGGCTCGGGGCGGCGGTCCCGCATGCGCCGTACTGGCGCGGGGGGGCGCGCTCTTCGCCCGGGTGTGTCGACCGGCAGCTGCCCGGTTATCCCGAGCGGCGGTCGCGGCGCGTGACGCGCATCGCTCGGACCTCGCCACGCCTACAGCCTGCTGCGCTCGATCCTGGGCGACGCGGTCGACGACGGCCTGATCCCGGCGAACCCTGTGCACATCCGCGGTGCTGGCAACTCCAAGCGTGTGCACAAGATCAAGCCCGCGACGCCGCCCGAGATGGCCGTCCTGGTCGAGGCGATGCCCGAGCGATACCGGGTCATGACGCTGCTGGCCGCCTGGTGCGGGCTGCGGTTCGGTGAACTCACCGAACTACGCCGAGGTGACATCGACCTAACCAACGGGATCATCCGGATCCGCCGCGGCGTCGTCCGCGCCGATGGCGGCTATGTGGTCGGCACTCCGAAGTCCGCCGCCGGGATCCGCGACGTGGCAATTCCGCCGCACCTGATCCCGGCTGTGAAAGATCACTTGCGCGCCCATGTGAACGGCCGTACCGGGCTGCCGTTCCCCGCCGCGGACGGCATCAGCCACCTCGCGCCGTCGATCCTGTACACGGTGTTCTACGCCGCCCGCGCCAGAGCCGGCCGACCCGACCTGCGCTTCCACGACCTCCGCCACACCGGAGCCGTGCTCGCCGCCTCCACCGAAGCCACCCTCGCCGAACTCATGGCCCGCCTCGGACACTCCACCGCCGGCGCCGCGCTGCGCTACCAACACGCGGCCGCCGACCGCGACGTCGCCTCTACCAGCGGCATGACGAAGCGCCCTGGACCACACCAGCAGAGCGCTCCGGGTTCGCGCAGCGACTGCGCGACGCGATCGGCCTGCCGACATCTTTCGACCGTGGTCATGGCCGCCACACGCCCCTGGTCGACCCACCTCAGTTCCGCACCGCCGTCCGCCGCGTAACCGTTCAACCAACCGGTCGGGCCCATGACACGGCGTCCGGAAGCGGATCCTCAACCCAGGACTTCGTGATCATGGTCGGATCACGGGACTCGTCACCGCTCGGGGATCGCGTGCGGGGATGCGCCCACGTGACTCGGACTTGCCCTCGGTTGGTGGCGGTGCGGCTCGTCAACGGTTGCCGCGGTACGCGTCACGGCGATGCGTGACATCGACGACGGTCACGGTCCGCCTCGAGTCGTCGACCCGGTAGATGACGCGGTAGGTACCGCGCCGCGCGCTGTGGCGGTCGGCCAACGGCGGGCGGAGGCGTTTACCGACGCGGTGAGGGTTGCTCAGCAGCGGCCCGACGATGAACTCGTACGCGGCGAACGCGGCCGACTCGGGTAGCTGCTCGGCAAGCTGGCGCCGAGCGGTCGGCGTGATCACGAGCGAATAGCGGCCATCAGCGCGCGTCACGCAGGGTGCCTGCGTCGCGCAGCCATTGCCTGGGCAAGATCGGTCTCGGACTCCCCTTCGCCGCGTGCTAGCTCCGCATCGGAGGTCGCCAGCCGTTGGAGCGTGTCCGGATCGGAGAGGATCGCAATCGTTTCTTCCAGGGATTCAAGGTCGTCAGTGGCGCTCAGCACCGCGGACGGTTCACCGTGTACGGTGATGGTGACGCGCTCGTGTTGCGCGTGTACGCGCCCGACGAGCTCTGACAGGTGAGCCTTCGCGCCTGCGAGCGACATCACAGTCGTCATAGTTACAAGTATGACCATAAGAATTGACGATGTCGAGTCGATCCGTCACCGTGAAGCCCCGTAGTCGGAACGCTGAGCGGCGCCGCGCCGGCCATCGGTGACCATCACTACGCAGTCGCTCTTGAACGTCCCGCGTGCCGGACTGCTGTCGGCCCTGATCAGGACGCCCGGAAGCGGATCGGCTTGCGATGCCGACGATCACAGGCGCATCAGGCCCGCGTTGGTTGGTGTGAAGCCGCACGCTTCCAAGTAGAAGCGGCGAAGGTCTTCCTCGAAGTCGACGTGAAGCCAATCACAGCCGGCTGCGCGGGCACCGTCGGCCGCCGCTCGCACCAACCGGGCGCCGAGCCCTTGATGACGACGGTCGGCAGCCACCATCACGTCCTGAAGCCAGGCGTGCGTCCGGCGGTCAAGCGGTTGGGTCGACCTCACCGAAGCCGCCGCCAACGCCTCCTGCTGCCGCGAGACCATCCGCCGCCGCATCGCCGACGGCACCTTGCACGGCTACCGCCTGGGCAAAAGACTCCTGCGTGTGGACCCCAACGACATCGACGCAGCCTTCCGCGAAATCCCCACCGCCCGCTACTCCGAACACTGATAGGCCAGGCGACCCCAGCCCCGGCCCCGCTACGAGGCGACGGCTACCGGGTGAGCTCGTCCAGGCTGGCAAGGAACGCCGCCGGCGTCAACGCCGGCGGCACCAGGTCGACCAGGTCGGTCGGATGATGATCGCCGGAGACCAGCGCCGACACCTCCTGGGCCAACGCCAACGCGATCAGGTAGTCATCGTCCGGATCCGCCGACACTGCCCTGTCCAACGGCGGCGGATCGTCCACCACGTCCGCGACCGATGCGATGCCCGCGACGAACTGCTCGGCATCATCGACGGTCAGCCAGCGACGGAACTTCTCGCGCAGCAGCACCTCGGACAGCTCCGCCAGCACCTGCGGCGAAGCGACCGGCCTCCAGCGGCCCGCGATGGCCGCGTCCACCAGCCGACCGCAGACACCGTGCGGCGCGATCGCCGCGGCGACCAGCACATTCGGATCGGGAACCGCCCGTGGAACTGCCATCAGGCCGAGCGGCGACC
>JAFIHI010000225.1 GCA_017848755.1 Nakamurella sp.
CGAGCACGTAGACGTCGGGACGGCCCAGCGTCGGCATGAACCCCTGGACGAACGCGCTGTACGTCTCGTTGATCATCCGCTGGGACTCGGCGGCGATGGTGGCGAACACCAGCGAGCTCTTGCCGGAGCCGGAGACACCGGTGAAGACGGTCAGCCGGCGTTTGGGGATCTCGACGGTGACGTCCTTGAGGTTGTTCTCCCGCGCTCCCTGGACGCGGATCAGGTCGTGGCTGTCGGCGGTGTGCATCGTGGCGGTGGGGCGGGTCTTTGCGGCCGCGCTCATCGATCCTCATCTCTCTGGGGCCGGTAGCCGTGCGGGTACATCCTGGCCCATCCGGCGGAGGGTGTGGCGGCGATATTCCCCTCCGCCGGAAGGCCGCGGCACGGCTTGGAGTTCTTCCGGTGACGACGGTAGCCAGCGCCTGGGATGCCGCGCTTCTTCGTTCCTGACCATTCTGCCGGCCGCGCTCGGCACGGCCTTGAACGTACGACATTGCGTACATACAGTGGCAGTGTGACCGCCGCCCGCGCCATTGCCCAACTGCTGGATCGCGGCCTGACCAAGTCCGAACTCGCCGCCCGGTCCGGCGTCAGCCGGTCGCTGATCGACGACTACCTCAAGGGCCGCCGGCAGCCGACGGTCGCGCAACTCGAACGGCTGGGGAATGCCGCGGCGCTGCGGCTGGAGACGGCATGGGTGCCGGCCGAGGCGCACACCCCGCGGTGGGCCACACCGAACACGCAGATGGCAGCCCCGCCGCTGAGCATGCCCGAGCGCGCCCAGATCCTGGAGCGGGTGGTCGATCTGACCATGGCCCTGCGTCGGCGGCCGCGGGGCGACCTTCAGTTCCCGCCGTTCCGATCCCTGGGTGGTGCGGCCGATCGCCGAGCGCGCTCGGCGGCCGGCGGAGGGCGCGGCACACCCCGATGACCAGTGGCTCACTCGTTTTGGACCGGGCGATCGAGGTCCAGCGCCGCCTGCTGGCGGCCGGGATCGACAGCGCGATCGGGGGAGCGCTCGCCCTCGCCTACCACGTGGACGATCCCCGTGGCACGCAGGACATCGACGTCAACGTCGCCTTCCCCGCCGCGCGGGCGGTGGAGGCGTTGCGGGTGCTTCCGGCGGACGTGCCCTGGGACGACGACACGATCGCCCGGATCGAACGCGACGGCCAGGTGCGGATCATGTGGCCGGTTCCGGGGGAGATGCCGATGCCGCTGGACCTGTTCTTCGCCGTCGACGAATTCCACGAGGTGGCACGCGGTCGCGCGATCGAGGTGCCAATGCGCGACGCCACGGTCCGGGTGCTGTCCGCCACGGATCTGACGGTGTTCAAGGCGCTGTTCGACAGGTCGAAGGACTGGCCGGACATCGAGGCCATGCTTGCGGCACACGACTCGACGGTCGACCTGGACGACGCGATTCGGTGGGTCGGCAGCATCGTCGGGGCGCAGGATCCGCGGGTGGCCAGGCTGCGCTCGCTGGGCGGCGCCGGTCATCGACGGTGAGCGGCTGCGGTGCCGCGGTGACGGGCGCCACTCGGCGAGTCTTGCGTCGATGGGCGTCGACGCCGCGTGCGGCATATCGGCTGGTGGTCCCGTTCCTCCTGGGTCAGGCCGCGAGGTGGAACGTGCTGGCGAACCGGTCGAGAAGCTCGCCGGGGCCGCGCAGTACCTCGACGACGCCGGTGGCGATCGCCCGATCGGGAGCGAGTTCGCCGGAGATGAGCCGGCGAATGCCCGGACCAGCGGCGAAGGCCAGGTCGGCCGGCCCGTCGCCGCGCGTCACGTCCAGGGCGGACCGGTCTACCCGGATGAGCAGCTCGGCGGGGCCGACGTGTGCCGCGTAGGCGGTCGCCGGCAGCGTGGCCGCCACCCGCGGCCGGAAGGCGGTGCGCAGCGCCATGGTCATCGAGTCGGGGGTGATGATCTGCTCCTGCCGCGGATCGCCCATCGCCTTGAAGCCCCAGGCGCCGAGTGCCAGCACGACCGGCTCAAGCTCGCGGCCGTACGGCGTCAGCTCGTAGACGACGACGCGGGAGCGGGGCACCCGGCGGATGACGCCGGCGGCTTGCAGTTCCTTCAGTCGCGCCGCCAGGATGTTGCTCGGGATGCGGGGGAGTCCAGCGGCGAGTTCTCCGTAGCGGCGCGGCCCGACGAGCAGGTCGCGGACCAGTAGCAGCGCCCAGCGCTCGCCCACCAACTCCAGCGCCCGCGTCACACCGCAGTACTGCCCGTACTCCCGCGCGGCCACGCGGATCTACCGTTCTCCGGCCTGCTGAGCCATGTATGCCGCGGGGCCCTGCTCGGCAGCGACCGGGTCCATGTAGCCGAACTCGAGGACGTTCCCGTCGGGATCGGTGAGCTGACGCTGGTACATGAAGCCAAGGTCCGAAGGGGGTTGCGCCTCCGAGCCGCCTGCGGCCAGGCCATCGGCGACGGTCCGGTCGACCGCCTCCCGGCTGTCCAGGAAGATCGCCGTCGCCGCCGACACGGCGGTGGTCGGATCTCCGATCGGCAGGTCGGTGAAGGTCTGGAAGAACTCCCGCACGAGGATCATGAAGTAGTTGTGGCCCTCCTCGACGACCACGCAGGCCGCGTTGTGATCGGTGAAGGTCGGATTGATGGTGAATCCAACTGCGGTGTAGAACGCCTTGGCGCGCTCCAGGTCGGTCACCGGCAGGTTGACGAACATCGGGCTCATCGTGGTCTCCCTCGGGTCGGCTCGGTATCTGGTCCGTCGATACTTGCAAAAAACAAGTTGAAGGTCAAGGCGGCGAATCGACGGCCGTCGCTCGAGTGCGAACGGTGCGACCGCGCGCCGTTCAGGCGCATGGACTTCGCGTGACAGACGATCTTGGGCCGTGGGATGCGCACGGACCCGACACCTGCGACGACACGCCCGACCGGCCAGCTACCCGTTCCGGTGCGCGGCACGGAAGAGCGCACAGCACGAAAACAACCTGCCTTACCGGTCGTGTGCGGCGTGTGTGGCTCACGTCTCGTCATGGGATGGGCCGAGCCGGAGCCGACGCGTCTACCCGCGTATGGCGAAGTCATTAATTGACATAATGTACATTATCGGCTCACTTCCTCGAACTCGGACGAACCGGACACGCTCGAGAAAAATCATCCGAACGGGTGACCCTCGCCAACCGTGCTACCCATCGGCCTCTTCGACACGCTCGGTACCCGACTCCCAATCCAGCCG
>JAFIHI010000226.1 GCA_017848755.1 Nakamurella sp.
CCTCCTCGTCCTCCTCGGCGAGCCGGGCCAGATGCGCCAGGTGCGCCACGTCCTCGCGGGAGACGGTGGGGTGTGCGGCGCCGGCGGGCCCGGTGGGCTCGACCTGCTCCGTGCTCGGTACTACGGACACAGTTCTCCTTCGCTCCGGCCGGCGCGCCCGGCGGCGCACGGATTCGGCGCCCGACCGGGCTCCCAGTGAGTCCCGGGCGAGCCCCGCGTGCGGATCGGCGTCGCCCAGGCGGCCTCACCGCGTCGGCGTCATCTCAGTGCTGTCGGCTAGGTGGCGTCATCTCATCCTAAGGCGCTTCGGCCGCCGCGACCGCCCTGCTCCGGGCCGCCTCCGGCCCGGCCTCCAGCAGCACGGTGAAGCCGGCCTCGTCCAGGATCGGCACGCCAAGTGAGACCGCTTTGTCGTACTTGGAGCCGGGCGCCTCGCCGACCACCACGAAGTCGGTGTTCTTCGAGACCGAGCCCGCCGCCTTCGCACCCCGCTCCAGTAACGCGGCCTTGGCCTCGTCGCGGGTAAATCCCTCCAGCGACCCGGTGACGACGACCGTGAGCCCGGCCAGAGTCTGCTCCGGCTTGTCTGCGGCGTCGTCCGCCATGCGCACCCCGGCCGCCGCCCAGGTGTCGACAATCGTTCGGTGCCAGTCGATCTCGAACCATTCGCGCACGGCGGCGGCGATCGTCGGCCCGACGCCCTCGACGTCCGCGAGCTGCTCCACGGAGGCGGCGCGGATCGCGTCCAGCGAACCGAAGTGCTGGGCCAAGGCCCGGGCAGCGGTCGGCCCGACGTGCCGGATGGACAACGCAACCAGCACCCGCCACAGCGGCTGGGACTTCGCCTGTTGCAGCTGCGCGCAAAGCTGGTCGGTCGTCGCCTGCGGCACCGACGGCTTGCGAGCGGTCGGCTTGGTCCAGAAGAAAAGCCGGGGCTCCCAGAGACCGGTCGGTTCGCCCTTCGACCGGATCTCGCGCCACACCCGGACGTCGCGGAGGTCCTCCGCAGTCAAGGAGAACACGCCTGCCTCGTTCGTGAGCACCGGCTGTTGCCGCGGCGGCAATTCGTCGGGCGGCGCGGACGATGGCCGGCCGTCCAGCCGCACCACCGCCGGATCCGTCGGTCGGCCGTACTCCGGCTGCACGAGCGCGGTCGCGGCCTCGTAGCCGAGGGCGTCGATATCGAAGGCGCCGCGTCCGGCCAGATAGAACAACCGCTCCCGAAGCTGCGCCGGGCAGGTCTCCGCGTTCGGGCAACGGATATCGGCGTCGCCCTCCTTCGCCGGCGCGAGCGGCGTACCGCACTCCGGACATTCCTTCGGCATCTCGAACTCGCGCAGCTCCCGGCCTTCGCGCAGGTCCACGATCGGGCCCAGGACCTCGGGGATCACATCGCCGGCCTTGCGGATCACCACCGTGTCGCCGATCAGCACCCCCTTGCGCCGCACCTCGTGGGCGTTGTGCAGGGTGGCCGCGCTCACCGTGGACCCGGCGACCAGCACCGGATCGAGTACCGCGTACGGCGTCACCCGGCCGGTGCGCCCGACGCCGACCGCGATATCGCGCAGGAGGGTGGTCGCCTCCTGCGGCGGGTACTTGTAGGCGATCGCCCAGCGCGGCGCCCGCGACGTGGACCCGAGCCGTCGCTGGATCGCGATCTCATCGACTTTCACCACCAATCCGTCGATCTCGTGCTCGGACTCGGCCCGGTGCTCGTGCCAGTAAGCGACGCGCTCGGCGACCTCCTCCGCGGATCGCAGCACCCGGTTGTGCTCAGAGATCGGCAGCCCCCACGCGGCCAACCGCTCATAGGCCTCGGACTGCCGCGCGACGTCGAAGCCCTTTCGCGCCCCGATCCCGTGACATAACATCGCCAGCGGCCGCGACGCCGTCACACCCGGATCCTTCTGCCGCAGCGACCCGGCGGCCGAGTTGCGCGGGTTGGCGAACGGCGCCTTGCCGGCAGCCACCAGCGACGCATTCAGCTCCTCGAAAGCCGCTACGGGGAAATAGATCTCGCCGCGCACCTCCACCATGTCCGGAACGTGGTGCCCGCCGTCATCCCGCAGCCGGCGCGGGATGGACGCGATGGTTCGTACGTTCGCGGTCACGTCCTCGCCGGTGCGTCCGTCGCCGCGGGTCGCCGCCCGCACCAGCCGCCCACGCTCGTAGATCAGGTCCACCGCGAGGCCGTCGATCTTGAGTTCGGTGAGCCAGTCGACCGGCTCGCCGGCCTCGGATGCGGTGCGGGCGAGCCAGGCGGTGAGCTCGTCCACGCTGAAGACGTTGTCCAGGCTGAGCATCCGCTCTACGTGCTCGACGGGCGCGAACGCCGAGTTCGCCTGGCCACCGACCTGCTGGGTGGGCGAGTCCTGCGAGACCAGCACGGGGTAGCGCTCCTCGAGCGCCACAAGTTCCCGGTAGAGCGCGTCGAACTCGCCGTCGGAGATGGTGGGCGCGTCGAGATCGTAGTAGCGGTGCCGCGCGTCGATCACGGCCTCGGACAACTCCGCGTGCCGGGCCGCCGCGGCCGGCAACTCGTCGGCGGCCGGTTCGGTCGCACGATCGCCCGCGTCGGCTGCTGCTCTGTTCGCCTTCTTGCTCGTTGCTGAGCCGTGTCCCGGATCCGCTTTCGCCACCCCACGAGCCTAGCGACGCGCCGCCCGCGGCTCGCTCGAACGCCCCGTCACCGCCGAAGACGTCGTTCGCGGCGCCGCACGACGCCGCCCCGTGCCACCGGCCCCAGCCACATGTCGGGCCGGGCCCAACCGAGAGACGTGTCAGTAGAGCTGATACGCGGCGCGAGAGACCTTGAAGCCGTGACCGCTGGAGACGTCCTGGCAGGTGACTCCGTCCTCGCGGCTGACGCAGTGCACAGTGCCGACCGCGATCTGCTTGCCGTAGGCGAGCGTCGGCCCGCCGCCTTCCACATCCCCGGCGCAGAACAGGAAGCTGTCGCCCATGCGGTCGATGCCGAACGTGGCGCCCGGCGCGCCCATGCCGTGACAGTCGAGATCCGGTGGCTTGTAGGTGAACTCGCTGATCTGGCAGGTGAGGCCGTCCGGCAGGTAGCCGCAGTTGATGTTGCCGGACGGCGATTGGAAGCCCACGTCGCTCACCGTTCCCGGGAATTTCGCGGGGTCGACGGTATCGGCCCCGACAAAGACGTCACTCAGCGCACCCGGGGCACCCGTGCCCGCGGTGACCGTTCTCGCGGTGGTCGCCGTCGTGACGACCACCGACCCGCCCGATCCCGAAGTAGTGCTGGTGTCGGTCGGAGTCTGCGGCCGGACGGGGGACTCGGTGAGTACGGCGGTGCCATCCTGGCCCGACGACGTAGTCGCGGACGGCGTCATGGGCGTCATAGGCGATGAGGCGGACGGCGACCTGGGGGACGACGTCGACGACGATCCGGCCTCCCCCGACGAGATCCCGCCCGCCGTAACGGATGTCACCGCACGCCCGGCCGATCCGGACACGACCGACGAACAGCTCACGACGATCAGTCCGCATGCGGCCGCCGCGAGCGCCCGGTAGCCCGCGGACCGCCTCTCCGAGCCGCGCCGGTCCGGCACGCGCCGGCGCCCCTTCGGATTGCTCGCTCCCCCCGTCGCCATGATCATCGGGCAATTGTGGATGGCCGATCCCCTTCGCACAAGATCCTCGTGGCTCCGGCGGCCGCAGCAACACGCATGATGGGACCGGGCGCCACTACCGAACGGTGTGAATATAACTGGGGCATTTCGGGCATTCTGCTGCAGGATGCACGCTCTCCACGACCGGGCTGTGAATCTAGCAGCAATCCGTCCGGATTGTCCCAGTTCTATTCACACTCCGGACGGGCGTCTCACACCGGGGGCGGGCTGAGGTGGGGCGGACGTACCCACCGGCACTCGGGGTCAGCCGCGGACCGTCGAGCGGAGGTGTTCGCCAGCACGCTCGATCCGGACCAGCATGGCCGCCGACGGCGTCACCGCGCCCGACCGGTACGTCGAGAGCCGGGACGCCGACGTGCCCACGAACCTCGCGAACCGTTCGGCGGACAACCCGCTCGACGCGATAGCCTCCTGAACCCGACGAGCGACCTCCGCCCGCTCGGCCTTCTCCGCCTCCTCGCGGGCTTGGCGGATCGACTCCATGAGCAGCGAGATCACGCCGTCGTCGTCGCCGTACTGCGCATACGCCTCCACATCCCGGGCCACCTGGCCCCACGGATCACGGCGAACCGCCCGGGCGATGCGCGCCCACTGGGAGAGCTGACCTCGTTCGATCGCAGCGACCAGAGCCTCGTACGGCCACCGCTCTACCGGATCGGCCAGCGAGGCATCAACGTTGCGGAACGCGATCTGCGCCATCGGCCTCACCCCCTTCGGTCGCAATGAGGATGCGCTGCGCCAGGTCGGCGCACACGCGTGTCGTCTCGCCCCAGTCCTGCCATCGCGGCAACAAGCGCTTGTAGTGCGGGAGTTGCTCGATCACCCGGAAGTCTTTGGGATCCGGTTTGGCCAGGCGCATGACGAGCGCCGAGCCGACCGACTCGACATCGCCCGAGCGGTCCGCATAGAACTCGTCGATATGCCGGAGCACGTTCGCGGCCGCATCGAGACCGAGCCGATCCGACAGCGCCGCCAGATCCAGGAAGTCCCGTACCTGGTTCCGCTGCACGACCAGATAGGACTTCACCCGCAGGGTCTCTTCGATGGTGGGGATCGTGACCTGGGACCCGCCCGGAAGGGTCAGGATCTGGGTCTGCAACGGCACCGTTCTGCGCAGCTGGCGCAGCCCGGCCTCGATCCCGCCGAGCCGACCCATGATCGTCATCGGCGGCCTGGAGGCCCGGACGCTCGTGGCCCAACCGTCGGTGGCCTCAACGGCGTCGAGCACCACGGCATATCGGTTGGCAAGGTCGGCAAGCACATGGCCGTGATCGAACGACAACCGATGACCGGCATAGGCTGCGCTCGCCGTACCGCCGACGAGAACGGCATCGGGAACCACCTGCTGCAGTTTCGCCGCGCTTGCCAGCACCGGCAGCAGCTCCTCCGGTGGGTCAGTTGCACGCCGGTCACGGCCCTGGTCAGGTGTGTTCACGTCCTAGTTTTATCAGATTAGATAATTCCATCGCTTCGCCGGCCGGCGCGAATGACGGTATAGGGTCGCGCGGGGTCGAAGTCCTCTGCGAAGGGCCGTACCGCCTCACCGCCCGGACCTCCACGAAAGGCCTCCCCCAGGCGCCTGATGCGGGTTGGCGCTCCCGTCAGAACCTTGATCCGCGTGCTCTGACCGGCGCCAGTGATGCCGGTGGTGGCCATCACCCCTACGTCCGCGCCGCCGCGTTGCGCGAGTCCCTGACCGGGCCATTGAGTATGACGGCGTGTCGGGGCCGGACGCCTCCGATCCGCCACGGCCCCGGGAGCATCCTTCGGACGGCAGTGGTTCCCGCCTCTGGCGCGAACATCGTCATACTCGATAGCACCGGTCCGTGCGGGCTACGGCGTGCGGTCGGCGCTCACGAGTGGCCAGTGGCCCTCGCGATCGGCCGGGGCGGTCGCGGCGCTACCCCTTGCCGGCCATCACTTCTCGGGCATCACTTCTCGGGCATCACTTCTCGGGCATCACTTCTCGGGCATCACTTCTCGGGCATCACTTC
>JAFIHI010000227.1 GCA_017848755.1 Nakamurella sp.
CTCAAGCCCGCGCGGGCCGGCCCGCTGAGCGGGCCGTCCCTGGTCCAAGCTCCGTGTGCGTCGGGTCAGGCCTGTGCTGCGACGGCCGGCACCGACACCTCGGACACGATGTTCACCGTTTTCCGCCCGCGACGCGTGCCGAACTCGACGGCGCCCGGAACGAGCGCGAACAGTGTGTCGTCCTTACCGCGGCCGACACCGTCACCGGGGTGGAACTTGGTGCCCCGCTGGCGGACCAGGATCTCGCCGGCGCTCACCTGCTGTCCGCCGAAACGCTTGACGCCGAGGCGCTGCGCATTCGAGTCGCGGCCGTTGCGCGAGCTGGACGCTCCCTTTTTATGTGCCATCTCTATGAGCCTCTTCTCTGCGCTTACTTCAGTGGGCCGCGATGCCGGTGACCTTGACCGTGGTCAGCGGCTGACGGTGCCCCTGCCGCTTGTGGTAGCCGGTCTTGTTCTTGAACTTGTGGATGACGATCTTCGGGCCCTTGCCGTGCGCCACGATCTCGCCGGAGACAGACACCGCCGCGAGCTTGTCGGCGTCGGCGGTCACCGTCTCGCCGTCGACCACCAGCACCGCTGGAAAACTGACCGCGGCCCCGGCCTTACCCTCGAGCTTCTCGACCGTGATGACGTCACCCTCGGCGACCTTGTACTGCTTGCCGCCGGTCCTGACGATCGCGTACATCGCTATCCTGCCTGTTCGATTCCTGCCTGATGTCCTGCACAGTGGTCACGCGGCCGCTGCGGGACCCGGCCGGGCCGCAACGCACATGCGCACCACGAAACGTGCCGCACGCACTGCGACCGACGTCCCAGCATACGCGACACTCCGTTACACGAGCAAACCGGCCGACGGGGCCGCCGTGCGGAAGCTCATTCGGCCGTGCGCCGGGTCCGCTGTGGGCACCACGAGCACGGCCGGCGCCGGCGCCACTCAGCCCGCGGGCGTCGGCAACACGATGTCGACCACGGCCGCTGCCGTCGCCGGCGCGCCTGCCGGCCGCGCGGCCGCCCGGCGGCGCCGTACCGGCTTCTTCGGCGCGGCATCTTCAACGGGCGCAGTCTCGGCGAGCACAGTCTCGGGTGCTGTGGTGACGGGTCCTACGGTGTCGGGCACGGCTGTCTCGGGCGTGTCGGTCGCGTCGGGGTCCGACCCCGAGAACATCGTCATCTGCGTCGCATGATCAGCCGCACGATGAGCCTCATGACCCGCGCCACCGTGCACCAAATCGTGCACCGCACCGTCCTCGGTGCGGAACAAGACCGGCGGCCGTGGGCCGCGCGGATCGGGCTTGGCGTCCGCGGTCACTCGTTCCACGACGAGCGGCTCGAACCGCGCCGCGGTGTCCCGATCGTCCTGCTGGTTCCCGCGCTTGCGGCCCCTGCGCGCCGTGCGGCCGGTGCCGGCGTCCGTGTCGACGTCCGCATCGCTGATATCCGACGGCGTGTCGTGTAGCACGATGCCGCGCCCGTTGCAGGTGGCGCACGGTTCCGAGAAGGCTTCCACCAGGCCGAGACCCATGCGTTTGCGGGTCATCTGCACCAGCCCGAGCGACGTCACCTCCGCGACCTGGTGACGGGTGCGGTCGCGGCCCAGACACTCGGTGAGCCGGCGCAGGACCAGCTCCCGGTTCGATTCGAGCACCATGTCGATGAAGTCGACCACGATGATCCCGCCGATATCCCGCAGCCGGAGCTGACGGACGATCTCCTCGGCGGCCTCCAGGTTGTTGCGGGTGACCGTCTCCTCGAGATTGCCGCCGGAGCCGGTGAACTTGCCGGTGTTGACGTCGATCACCGTCATGGCCTCGGTGCGGTCGATCACCAGCGATCCACCGGAGGGCAGCCGCACCTTGCGCTGCAGCGCCTTGGCGATCTGCTCGTCGATGCGGAATGCGGCGAAGACGTCCTTGTCGCCGACATACCGGCTCACCCGGTCGGCGAGTTCCGGCGCGACGGCGAGAACGTACTCGGACAACGATGCCCACGCCTCGTCCCCGTCCACCAACAGTCGGTTGATATCCGAGTTGAACAGATCGCGGATGACCTTGATCAGCGTGTCCGGCTCGGCGTAGAGCTGCGTGGGTGCGGACGAATTCGACGCCTTCGCCGCCCTTTCAGCGGCCTCGGAGATCTCCGCCCATTGCGCCTGCAGCCGCGCGACGTCGGCGGTGAGGTCCTCCTCACCGACCCCTTCCGCCGCGGTGCGGATGATGACTCCGGCCTCGGGCGGCACGATCTTGTCCAGGATCTTCTTCAGCCGCTTGCGTTCGGTATCGGGCAACTTGCGGGAGATACCCGTCGCCCCACCGCCCGGAACGAAGACGAGGAACCGGCCGGGCAGCGAGATCTGCGTGGTGAGCCGCGCACCCTTGTGCCCGATCGGGTCCTTGGACACCTGCACGAGCACGGTATCGCCGCTGGACAAGGCGGTTTCGATGCGCCGCTCCTTGCCCTCCAGACCGGCGATGTCCCAGTTCACCTCGCCGGCGTACAGCACGGCGTTGCGGCCCTTGCCGATGTCGACGAACGCGGCCTCCATGGACGGCAGCACGTTCTGCACCCGCCCCAGATAGACGTTGCCGATCATCGAGGCGCTGCCGCTGCGGGACACGAAGTGTTCCACGAGGACGCCGTCCTCCAACAGCGCGACCTGCGCGAGGTCACCGCGCTGGCGCACGGCCATGACGCGGTCCACCGACTCGCGCCGGGCCAGGAACTCCGCCTCCGACAGGATCTGCGGCCTGCGGCGGGAGTCGCGGCTGTCCCGGCGGCGCTGCCGCTTGGCTTCGAGCCGGGTCGAGCCCCGGACGCCCTGCACGGCGCCGGCGGCCGACACGTCCGACGAGCCGCGGCGCGACGGCTCCTCACCGTCGAAGGCACCATCGAGCGCGCCCTCCGCTCCGGTGGACGATCCCGACCGGCGGCGGCGCCGACGGCGACGCCGCCGGGAGGTAGAACCTTCGTCCTCGCCGTCCGTGTCCACTTCGGCGTCGACGTCAGCGTCCGTCTCGGAGGCTGTATCTTCCTGGTCTTCCTGGCCCTCGTCGCTCTTGTGGGCTTCGCGCCCTGCGCCCCGACCGCCCACCGATTCCCGGCGGGCGCCCCGTACGCGGCGGCGACCGGCTGCCGCTGAGAGTTCGGAGAGCTCGGCCGCCCCGGCCTCGTCAGCCCCAGCGGCCGGTTCCTCGCCTTCGGCGTGATCCTCGTCCTGTTGCGGCAGGGATTCCTGGATGGCGTCGTCCGAGTAGTCACTGCCGCCGCCCCGGCCGCCGCGTCGACCTCGCCCGCCGCGACGACGCCGGCGGCCGTGGCCAGACTCGCCGTCGCCGCCTTCATCGTGCCGATCCTGCTGTCCGGTCGCTTCGGGCTGCTGCACCTCGGCCGCTGCGGGCGACGCCGTGTCGGGCGCATTCGCCGACGCGCCGGAGCCCAACGCAGATCGGCCACGGCCCTTCCGGGCGGCGCCCTGCCGTCCCGTCGTGCCATCCGGGGGCTCGACCGCGCGTGCGTGATCCGCGATCGGCTCGGCCGCCTTGGCGGCTTTGACGGCCCGGCCTTTCCGCGCCGCGGGCGCACTGTCCACCGGCACCTCCGCCGGACGCGCGGGTTGGTCGCCTGGTCCCTGCCCCTTGGCGGTCCGGTCGCGCTGAGTACCCGCGGCCCGAGCATCCTTCGTCGCCCTACCGGGCTTGTCTGCCCGACCGGGTTTCTCGGCCTGGCTCGGCTTACCCGCATCGCCGACGGCGCCGCCCAGCAGCGAGGTCAGCAGGGTCTCGGCGGCATCGCGATCGATCGACGACGACGCCGAGCCGACCGGGACCCCGGCGCCGGCCAGCGCGTCGATCACCTGCTTGGAGCTGAGCCCGGCGCGCCGGGCGAGGTCGTGGACGCGAACCCGCGGCGGCAGGTCGACGAGGGCTTCGGCCAGCGCGGGAGCGCGGCCGCCGGTGGAACCGGAGATGGTGGTTGACGGCATCGTGGTACGGGTCCTTTCCCGCCTACCCCCGGGCGCGCATGGGCGCGTCCGCACAGGGGTTCTCATCGGCGGAAATCATGTCCTCCGCATCCGAATCGGACCGGGCCAATCGAGCACGGACCGAGTCGAACGCAGCGGGAAGTCAGCGTGGGGCCGATCCCGCGCGAACCTTGATCGCGCCGGGACTCACTCCGCCTGCGGCTCTCACCCGCTGGCACCAGCAGACGGCGCCTCTCACGCGCCGGAATCCCACGCGACCGGCCGCAGCCGGATCGGGCACGGGCCGCGTCTGCGACGCCGTGCCACTCCAGTATCCCACACCGCCCGCCGCGACGCGCCCGGCTCGCCCGCAGGCTTACGTCAGCAGCAGCTTCTCCAGTCGGCGTGACGTCACCCACACGCCCACCACCGCCATGGCCAGGAAGTACGCCACGTGCCCGGCCATCGACCAGTCCACCGCCCCGAGCGTCAGGGCCCGGACCATCTCGATGCCGTGGTAGAGCGGCATCGCCTCGACCACGATCTGCGCCGCTCGCGGGTACACCGACAGCGGGAAGAACGTCGTCGACAGCAGAAACATCGGCAGCAGCGACATGGTGACCCAGTCGAGGTGCTGTAACGTCTTCAGGAACGTGCACACCGCCATGCCGATCGCCGCGAAGCCCAACGCGATCAGCACCGCCGCCGGAACCGCCAGGATCGCCCACGGCGAATGCACCAGACCCATTGCCAGCATCACGATCTCGAAGGTCACCGCGTACGTCGCGCCCCGCCCGAGCGCCCAGCCGATCTCGCCCAGCGCCACGTCGACGGGCCCGAGCGAGGTGGCGAGCATGGCGTCATAGGTCTTCGCGTAGCGCAGCTTGAAGAACACATTCGTCGTCGAATCGAACACGGCCCCGTTCATCGCCGAGGTCGCGAGCAGCCCGGGCGCGATGAACGCCGCGTACGCCACCGGCCCCGTCGGCCCCTCCACCGTGCCGATCAGCGACCCCATCCCGGCGCCCATCGCCAGCAGGTAGAACAGCGGCTCGAAGAACCCGGAGATCAGTGTCCACTTGATGGTCCGGGTGGTGAGCAGGGATCGCTCCAGCATCACCCGGGAGCGGCCCGCGTACATCCGCACCGGGATGATTCGCCCGACCAGTCCGCCGCCGGGGCGCGAAACCACCGAGTATGACGATGTTCTCGCCGATTCGCGTTCCGGAATCCCCTGCCCCGTTGGCGCGGCCTTGCCGGCAGCGCCCGCCGCAGCGAACATCGTCATATCCGCATCCCGGCTCATGACGCGAGCCGCGATCGAAACCTGTGGCGCGCCACCACGAACCCGGCGACGAACAGAGCCAGCAGCACCGCAAGGTGCAGGGCGACCCGCCACGCCGACAGTCCGCCCAGCGCCGCGTCCCGGGCCAGCTCGTTGCCGTGCCAGAGCGGCGAGAGCCACGCGAGCGGCCGGATCACCCACGGCAGTTGCTCGATGGGGAAGAACGATGCGGAGAACAGCGTCGCCGGGACGATCCCGAACCGCATCACCAGGTTGAAGACAACGGCCGCGTCGTCGTCGATGGTCGCGGACAGCGCCAGGATCCACACGCCGACGGCCATCGCCGAGAGCACCGCTATCGGGATCATCAGCACCCCGGCCGGACCACCGGCCACGCCGAACACGAGCAGCACCAGGTAGTAGAGCACCGCGGAGAGCGTGAGCCGGGTAGAGATGAACATCACGTGCGCGTCGGCGGCGATCTCCGGTGTGATGGGGGTCGCGGTGATCCCCCAGAGCGTGCGCCGCCACTTGATCCGGCCGAACGTCGCGAAGGAGCACTCCGAGAAGGCGATCTGCAGGGCGGCCGCGCACAGCAGCGCCGGGGCGATGTACGCCACATACGAGGCGCCGCCGAGCGCGGCGGAGCCGTTCCTGTTGACCAGCGTGCCCATGCCGAGGCCCAGCGCGAGCAGGTACAGGGCGGGGCCGCCGACCGCCTCCACCAGGCCGGACACGAAATACGGCCGCCACTGCCGCATCAGGTACTCCCACGCGCGCACCCGATACGTCCAGCCCGGCACGCGCCGCGCCGTGCTAGCCGTGCCAGCCGTGCTAGCCGTGCCAGCCGTGCTAGCCGTGCTAGTCAACGAGGCTCCGCCCGGTCAGCCGCAGGAACACGTCCTCCAGCGTCGAGCGCCGCACCAGCGCGGACAGCGGCGCGATGCCCGCGGCGGTCACCGCGGCGAGCGTCTCGTCCCCGTCGTCGGTGTAGAGCAGCAGCCGGTCGGGCAGCACCTCGACGCGTGCGGCCAGGGCTGCCGCGGCATCTTCCGCCGCCGCCTGCTCGCCGGGCGTGAAACGCAGCTCGACCACTTCGCGGGTCGAGTACTGGGCGATGAGCTCCGCCGGGGAGCCCTCCGCCGCGATCAGCCCGCCGTCCATCACCACGAGACGGTCGCAGAGCTGTTCCGCCTCGTCCATGTAGTGCGTGGTCAGCACGAGCGTCACTCCCGACTGCTTCAGGCGAAAGAGGCGGTCCCACAGCACATGTCGCGCCTGCGGGTCGAGCCCGGTGGTCGGCTCGTCCAGCAGCAGCACGTCCGGGTCGTTCACCAGGGCCCGCGCGATCGTCAGCCGCCGCTGCATCCCGCCGGAGAGTTGCGAGACCCGCGCCTCGGCCTTGTCGGTGAGCTGCGCGAACTCGACCAGCTCGGCGGCCTTCGCCCGGCAATACGCCCGCGGGTACCCGAAGTACCGGGCGTAGATGTACAGGTTCTCGCGGACGGTGAGATCTTCGTCGAGGTTGTCCTGTTGCGGCACCACGCCGAGCCGGTCGCGGATCGCGACCCCGTCCGTGTCCGGGTCGCGGCCCAGGATGGTGAGTTCCCCGCCGGTGCGCGGCGAGGTGCAGGCGACCATCCGCATGGTGGTCGACTTGCCGGCACCGTTGGGGCCGAGGAAGCCGAACGCCTCCCCGCGGCACACCGTCACGTCGACACCGCGGACGGCGTGCACCGTCTCGCCGCCCTTGACGCGGAACGACTTGGTGAGCCCGCGAGCGGCAATGATCGTCTCGACGCCCTCGGCCGTCATATCCGTTGCTGGGGCGGACACAGTCTCCGGTGACCCGGGCGCGCCGCCCGCCGCCTCAACAACGGACCGGTGATCGCTAGCCAAGCGACGGGAACCACAGCGCGATCTCGCGCGCCGCGGATTCGGACGAGTCGGAGCCGTGCACCAGGTTGTACTGGGTGACGAGCGCGAAATCGCCGCGGATCGACCCGGGCACGGCCTTCTCCACCGGGTCGGTACCGCCGGCGAGCTGCCGGAATCCGGCGATCGCCCGCTCCCCTTCGACCACCATCGCGACCAGCGGACCGCCGGTGACGAACTCGACGAGCGAGTCGAAGAACGGTTTGCCGGCGTGCTCGGCGTAATGCTTTCCGGCTAGGTCGGCGTCGATGGTGCGCAGGTCCATCGCGACCAGCGTCAGGCCCTTGCGCTCGATGCGCGTGATGATCTCGCCGGTCAGCCCGCGTTGCACCGCGTCCGGCTTGACTAAGACCAGCGTCCGTTCCGTCACGTTCTGTGCCCTTTCATCGTTATCGTTCCGGCCGCGCCGGGTTGGCTGCAGGACCGGCTGCCCGGTCGACCGCAGCGCCGGCGGCGACCGTCACGGTGCCCCGCCGATTGTGCCAGCCGGTGTGCCGGGCCCGGAAACAGGCGCCGTCCGTCGCCGGTATTCGCGTCGCAGGTACATCACCAGCAGCCACACGAGGGCGAACACGATGCCCATCGTCCCGATCGCCGCGTGGATCACCCAACACGCGATCAGCAGCGCCTGCAGGATCCAGATCACGCCGATGGCGTAGCGCCGTTTGATGATCGCGGGCGCAAGGATGTGCGCGAGCGCCAGCCCGGAGACGGCGCCGATCTGCCAGCCCTGCGCATGCACGCCGCCGTTGCCGATCACGGTGAGCCCCAGCAGGATCGTGACCGCCTCGCAGATCAGGATCGCGGACATCACGCCGCGCAGCCCGCGTTCCGGGTCACCTGCCGTCTCGACCGGATATGACGATGTTCCGGGCTCGGGCGATCCGGGCGGCTCCGCGCTCATGCGGGCTCCCATCCGGCCAGTGCCCGTCCGTCGCCGGCGGACACCACCGATCCGGTGACGAGAACCGCTGCCCCGGCGGCGTTCCCGGGGTCGTCCTCGGCGAGGTCGACGGCAAGCGCGATCGCGTCGTCCATCCGGTCGGCGGTGTGCACCCGGTGTTCGCCGAAGACGTCGCGGGCGATCTCCGCGAGTTCGTCCACCGGCATGGACCGTGGCGAGGAGTTCACCGTCACCACGACCTCGTCGAAGGAGTCGGCGAGCGCCTCGAGCACGCCGCGGACGTCCTTGTCGCGCATCACCGCGAGCACGCCGACGAGGCGGGTGAACGCGAAGTCGCTCGCCAGCGCCGCGGCGAGAGCGCGTGCGCCGTGCGGATTGTGGGCCGCATCGATGAAGAGCGTGGGTGACGTGCGCACGCGTTCGAGCCGGCCGGGCGAGGCGGCGTTCGCGAAGCCGTCGCGCACGGTATCCGCGTCCAGGGCCTTGTCGGTGCCTGCGCCCAGGAACGCCTCGACGGCAGCCAGCGCGGTCGCCGCATTGCGCGCCTGGTGTTCGCCGTACAGCGGCAGGAAGATCTCCGGGTAGCTGCCGGACAGTCCCTGGATCGTGAGCAGTTGCCCGCCGACCGCCGAGACCCGCTCGGACACACCGAATTCCGATCCGTACCGGGCGACCGCCACGTCCGTCTCGACGGCGCGGCGGAGCAGCACGGCCATGGCGTCTGGTTCCTGCGGGCCGATGATCGCGGTGCAGCCGGGCTTGATGATGCCGGCCTTGTTGCCGGCGATCGAGGTGAGATCCGGCCCCAGATAGTCGATGTGGTCGATGCCGATGGGTGTGACGACCGCGACCTGCGGCTCGACGATGTTCGTGGAATCCCAGGTGCCCCCGAGACCGACCTCGATGATGCCGATGTCGACGGGCGCATCGGCGAAGGCGGCGAAGGCCATGGCCGTCAGGATCTCGAACTTGCTCAACGGAACCCCGCCCTCGGCAGCCGACGCGGCGTCGACCATGTCGATGTACGGGGCGATGTCGCCGAAGGTCTCCACATACCGTTCGTCCGAGATGGGCGAGCCGCCCAGCGCGATGCGTTCGGTCACCCGCTGCAGGTGCGGGGAGGTGAATCGGCCGGTAGTCAGACCCATGGCGGTGAGCAAGGAATCGATCATGCGGGTCACGCTGGTCTTGCCGTTGGTGCCCGCGACATGGATCACCGGATAGGCGCGCTGCGGGTTGCCGAGCAGGTCCGCGAGGGCCGCAATGCGGTCGAGGGTCGGCGCGATGCGCGTCTCCGGCCAGCGCTTGTTGAGCACCGCCTCCACAGCGTCCAGGGTGAGCGGCGGCGAGTTGGGGATCAGTTCGGATGCGTCGTCGTCCAGGTCCGCGGTCGCCGCGGCTGCGAGCACCGGGTCCATGTCCTCGGGATCCGAATCGCCCTCGTCCACGGCGGACTCCGTCAGCGGCAGCACTAGATCCGCCATATCGATATCGGCGCTGTCGTCGCCCGGATCGCCGCCAGGGGCACCCGGGAGATCCTCGCCCGGCCCGCCCGAATCGGGTTCGTTCACGTCGTATCCGGTCCCGCCGGGTCCGGTCTACCGGCCGATGCGGCAAGCTCGCCCATCCGCCCGGTGATGCGGTCGATGTCGGCCACCGCGGTCGCGTGGCGCTGCCTGATGCCGGCCACCACCTGCTCCGGCGCCTTGTCCACGAACGCCGGGTTCGCCAACTTCTTCTCCGCCTGTGCCAGTTCCGCGCGGGCGGCGGCAAGATCCTTCTCCAGACGGGCGGTCTCGGCCGCCACGTCGATCGTCTCGGAGGTGTCGATGTGCACGGTCACGCCACCGACGGACAGGGAAACCGGCAGCGACGCCGTCGCCGTGAACGACGCGTCAGCCTCGTCCAGCCGGCACAGCCGGGTGGCGCTGCCGATCACGAACCCGAGCGCGGAGTTCTCGGCCGGAACGAACGATGTCCAGCCGAACTGCGCCGGCACCCGGCGACTCGGGGCCAACCCCTGATCGGACCGGAACCGTCGGATCTCGGTGACAAGCTTGACGACGTCGGCGATCTCGGCCGCGGCGGCCGGATCGGCCGGAACGCCGGACGCGGCCGGCCAGGGCGCCGTCACCAGCGTCTCGCCGCCGGTGAGCGAGGTCCACAGCGACTCGGTGACGAACGGGATGAACGGATGCAGCAGCTTCAGCAGTCCGTCCAGCACCGTGCCCAACACGGCCCGCGTGTGCTCCGCCGCGAACCCACCGTCATAGAGGGGGGCCTTGGCGAGTTCCACGTACCAGTCGCAGAACTCGTCCCAGGTGAAGTGGTACAACGACTCCGCGGCCTTGCCGAACTGGAAATCGCCGAGCAGCGATGTGGTCTCGTCGATCACCGCGTCCAGCCGATCCAGGATCCACCGGTCCGCTGCCGACCCCGCGGCCCGATCGACCGGCGCATCCGGCACCGTCGCGCCGTTCAGCAACGCGAACCGGGTCGCGTTGAACAGCTTGGAGCAGAACGACTTCGAGCCGCGCACCCAGTCCTCGGCGATCGCTTGGTCGGTGCCCGGGTTCGCCCCGCGCGCCAGGGTGAACCGCAGCGCGTCCGCGCCGAACCGCTCGATCCACTCCATCGGGTTGACCACGTTGCCGCGGGACTTGGACATCTTCTTGCCGTACTGGTCGCGCACCAGGCCGTGCAGCGCGACCACATCGAAAGGCTGCGCGCCGGAAGGGTTGTCGCGCATCGCCTCCAGACCCATCATCATCATCCGGGCCACCCAGAAGAAGAGGATGTCGTAGCCGGTCACCAGCACGCTGGTCGGGTAGAACGCGCGCAGTGTGTCGGTGTCCGCGGGCCAGCCCATCGTGGAGAACGGCCACAGCGCCGAGGAGAACCAGGGGTCCAGGACGTCGTCATCCTGTGTCCAGCCCTCGCCCGGCGGCTCCTCGTCCGGCCCGAGGCACCGCACCTCGCCGCCCGGTCCGTACCACACCGGGATGCGGTGCCCCCACCACAGCTGGCGGGAGATCGTCCAGTCGTGCATGTGATCGACCCACTCGAAGTAGCGGGCCGCCATCTCCGGCGGGTGGATCCGCGTGCGCCCGTCGCGAACCGCGTCACCGGCGGCCCTGGCCAACGGGGCGACCCGGACGAACCACTGCAGCGAAAGCCTTGGCTCGACGACGTCGTCGGAGCGGGAGCAGTGCCCGACCGCGTGCACGTACGGCACCTTCTCGCCGACCACGTGCCCGGCCGCGGCGAGCGCCGCCTTCACCGCGCGGCGCGCCTCGAACCGGTCCATCCCATCGAACGGCAGCCCGGTGCCGTAGACGCGGGCGTCGGGCCCCAACACCTCGACCGATGCCAGCCCGTGCCGCTGACCGATCTCGAAGTCGTTCGGGTCGTGCGCCGGGGTCACCTTCACCGCTCCGGTGCCGAACTCCGGGTCCACGTGGTCGTCCGCCACGATCGGGATCTGCCGCCCGACGAGCGGGAGCGTCACCGTCCTGCCGACCAGATGGGTGTACCGCGGATCGTCCGGGTGCACCGCGACGGCCGTATCGCCGAGCATCGTCTCGACCCGGGTGGTCGCGACCACCACCGAGAATCCGTCTGTGTCATCCGAACTGTCGTACCGCAACGAGACCAGTTCGCCCTCGTCGTCGTGGTGGTCCACCTCGATGTCCGACAGCGCGGTGGCACAGCCCGGGCACCAGTTGATGATCCGCTCGGCGCGATAGATCAGATCCTCGTCATATAGCTTCTTGAAGATCGTCTGGACCGCGGCCGACAGCCCGTCGTCCAACGTGAACCGCTCCCGCGACCAGTCGACCGAATCGCCGAGTCGTTTCATCTGGCCCAGGATGGCGCCGCCGGACTCGTGCTTCCAGTCCCACACCTTCTGCACGAATAGCTCGCGCCCGAAATCGTGCCGGGTCTTGCCGTCCGCAGCGAGCTGCCTCTCGACCAGCGTCTGCGTGGCGATGCCAGCATGGTCCATGCCCGGCAGCCAGAGCACCTCGTCGCCGGACATGCGGTGCCAGCGGGAGAGGATGTCCATCAGCGTGTGGTCTAGCGCGTGACCCACGTGCAGATCCCCCGTCACATTCGGAGGCGGCAGCACGATCGAGAACGGCTTGCGCTCCCCGGAGAGCACCCGGGCCTCGTCCGCGCGGAAGTACCCGCTCTCCACCCAACGCTGGTAGGTCGCTACCTCGACGGCCGCCGGGTCGTACTGGGTCGGCAGGTCGAGCGCGGGTGTGTGGGCTGGCGACGTCACCCAGCCAGTTTAGGTGCCGCCGGAGATGACGATGTTCGCCGGCTGACGCCGGTTGGACGCGTTCGGGAGCCCCCGCCCCGGCGGTTCGATGCCGGCGAGCCGTTCATCCGCTCGTGGCCACGTCGACCGCGGCCAGCGGGGTTCCGGTGAACTCAGCCCACCGCCGCGCCGCGGGCGCCGCACGCCGGGCGGAGAGCCGCCGTCCCGGGAACGGGGTGATGGTGATCCCCATGCCGTCCGCCCACCGGCTCCGTTGCCAGGTGCCCACGACGCGGCCGCGGTCCACGACGGTTGCCCGGAAGACGCCGTTGCGGCCGGGCACGAGCAGCGGGAAATGCCGCGGGTCGAGCGCGGCCGAACGGTCGGCGTAGCCGAGCAGGTGTTCGTCGAACCCGGGCAGGAGTTGCAGTCCATCGTCGTTCACCGAGCCGTTTGTCGGGCCGTCGAGCAGTTCCGGCGGCGCCCAATAGGCGCTGGCCTCGACGTCGACCGGCACGATTCGGCCGGATGCCGCGGCGACGGAGATCCCCCGCCGTGCCTCGGTGAGGGAAAGTCCCGTCCACCACGCCAGATCGCGATCGAGGACGGGCCCGTGTGCGGCAACGTAGCGATACGCCAGTTCGGCGAGCGCCTCCTCGCCCTCGAGTGCACGCGGCGCGGTGATCCACTCGTCCGCGAGCACCAAGAGCGGCTCACCGTCCGGCGCGGGCCCCTGGACGAGGATCCCGTTCTGGCTGAGCCACCACACGACGTGGTACCGCCACGGCCCGCGGACCTCGATTCCGGCGTCGATCCAGGTGCGCGCCAACGTCTCTCGGCTTACCGCGCGGCCGTCGGTCAACAGCTTGACCGCGACGTCGGTCATGCGGCGCAGGCTTTCGTCGTCGAGCCCGATCTGCGCCCGCCGCTTCGCGGCTCCCGGCAGCACCCGATGGTTCGTCGCGCGCTGGATCCAGCCGATGTCTTCGGCGGGGATCACGTGCACCGTCCCGCGCATGGGCCAGGACCGGACAAGCCGGCCGGTGTCGAACGCGGACCGCACGTGGGCCGCCATCGTCCCGGGCGCGCGCACGCCGAGCGCCCACTGCGCCGCGGGCCAGTCCTGCCCCTGCAGCGCCATCATGTGGCGGCCTACGGCGGTCACCCGATCGGCGCCCGTCGCACCGCGGTCGCCACCGTCGACGGCACGCGTCAGGCCGAGCGCCGCCATGCGCCATCGAAGGAGGTCCGCACAGCTTCCAGCCGCGCGCCGCGGAGAGGTCGTCGCCATGGGGTCGGCCACGCAGCTCAGTGCCAGGCTCAGTACGAGCGCGGCATGCCGAGCACGTGCGTCGCGATGTAGTTCAGGATCATCTCGCTGTTCACCGGAGCGATCTTGAGCAGCCGCGCCATGCCGTACAGCGGCACCAGACCGACCTCGGCGGCGAGCCCGTTTCCGCCGTGCGCCTGGATCGCCGCGTCCACTGCCGCGATCGCCGCATCCGCCGCCGCGTATTTGGCCATGTTCGACTCCGCGCCCGCGGGCCGTCCGGCGTCGTGTAGCGCCGCGGCCTTCGCCATCATGAGCGCGGCGAGCTCCACCCCGATGGATGCCTTGGCGAGCGGGTGCGCAACAGCCTGGTGCGAGCCGAGCGGTGCCCCCCACACGCTGCGCTCCGAGACGTACCGCGCGGCCTTCTCGACCGCGAACCGGCCGATCCCGACGCACAGCGCCGCCGCGGTGATGCGCTCCGGATTCAGGCCGTCGAAGAGGAGCCTCAGCCCGGCACCCTCCGCACCGACCAGTGCCGAGCCCGGCACCCGAACGTCGTCATAAAAGAGGGTCGATTGCCGGTCGGGTATCGATGCGGCGACGGGGAGATTGGTGACCTGCAGCCCCGGCGCATCCGTCGGCACGATGAAGAGGCTCAGCCGCGCCTTGCCGGTCCGCTCGTCATGACCGGTGGCGGCGACGGTGAGGACGGCCGCGGATTCGTCGACGCCGGAGATGAAGTATTTCGAACCGGATATGACGTAGTTCGCGCCGTCCCGGCGGGCAGTGGTCGCGATGCGATGCGAGTTGGAGCCGGCGTCGGGTTCGGTGATGGCGAAGCCCATCTTGGTCGATCCGTCGGCGAGCTGGGTGAGCCACTGTTGCTTCTGCGCGAGATCGCCGTGCCGGGAAAGGATCTCGACGCTGATGGCGCTGGAGACGAGCAGCAGCAGCAGCGGGCAGCCGACGGAGGCGGCGCCCTCGGCGACGACCGCCAGCTCGCTCATGCCCGCGCCGCCGCCGCCATATTCCTCGGGCACGTTGATACCGATGAACCCGGCCTTGCCGAGCTCCTGCCACAGCTCCGTCTGCGGCTCGCAGCGATACCCACGCTCCGCATACTCGGCGAGTCCGTGTCGCCCGGCGATGTCGCGAACGGCGTCGCGGATGTCGCGGTGCAGGTCTGGGTCGACGAGTGCGTTGGTGGCTGTGTCCACGCCATGGGTCATGCGCCAAGAATGCCAGACCTCGCGGATCGTCCGGCGAGCCGCCGAGCTCCCGGTCGAACCACAGCGTCGAACCACGGCGTGGCAGTCGAGCCAGCCGGGCCTTGCCGCTCCAGGTACCGTGAGCGCCGGACCGGCTCGCATGGCGATGACGGCCCGCCGGTATGTGACCGAGGAGCAACCGCATGAGCACCTGGACGTCGATCCCGTCCCCGGACGTGACCGCGAGCGCCGAGAGCGGACGGCGTCGCGCGCTGCTGCCGCCGGGTGCGCTCGGGGAGCTCGGGCCGGCGATCGACCGGCTGGTCGCCGCACGCGGTCAGGCCAAGACCGCGACGGACCGGGTTGCACCTGCGCGCCCGACCCTCGTCGTCTTCGCGGCCGATCACGGCATCGCCTTCGCCGGTGTCACTGCATACCCGCCGGGGGCCACCGCACGACGGATCTCCGACCTCGCCGCAGGCGTCGGGCCGATCGCGCGGCTTGCGGCCGACGCCGAGGTGACGGTGCGGACCGTCGACATCGCCGTGCGCGGGGACCTGACCGGCTCGGCCGTGGACGTCGCGCATCGGGTGCGAACGGCGTGCGGGCGCATCGACATGCAGGACGCGCTGCGCGAGGACGAACTCGACCAGTGCCTCTCGGCAGGGATCGCCATGGCAGACGCCGAGGTCGACGGCGGCGCCGATCTCCTCATCGGCGCGGTCTGCGGTGCCGCGGTGTCCACGCCGGCGGCCGCACTGCTCTCCGCGCTCACCGGTATGGAACCGGCGCTGGCCACCACCCGCGGCTCGGGGATCGACGACGAGGGCTGGATCAACAAGTGCGCCGCCGTCCGCGACGCCCGATTCCGGGCGCGCTCCAGCCTCGGCGATGCACGGGCGTTGTTACGAATCGCCGGCGGGCCCGACCTCGCCGCGCTCACCGGGTTCATCGCGCAAGCGGCGGTGCGGCGCACGCCGGTGCTGGTGGACGACGTCCCGTCGCTGGTGTGCGCGGTGCTCGCGCACCGACTGGCGCCCGGCACCGAGAACTACGTCACCGTCGCGGACACCAGCGCGGACCGCACCCAGACGCGTGTGCAGCAACTCCTCGGGCTGACACCTCTGGCGGACCATCGACTCACGCTGGGATCGGGTGCGGGAGCGCTGCTCGCGGTGCCGGCACTGCGCACCGCGTTGCAGCTGCTCGACGATGCCGCCGCTGCGGAACAGGCGGGCGAACCCGCTACCGAACGGACCGAGCGCGCCATCGACGCCTGGGACGCCGACCTGCTGTAGCCCCCCCGCCGAGCGGTGCGAAATGCACCGATGCGTGAGCGATTTGCCCGATATTTCGCACCGCTCGGCGGACCGAGGGTCAGTCGAGGCGCCAGTCGATCGGTTCGCCGCCCTGTTGTACCAGCAGTGCATTGGCGCGGGAGAACGGCCGCGAGCCGAAGAACCCGCGATCCGCGGATAGCGGCGACGGGTGCGCCGAGGTGATCACCGGGATGGTGCCGAGCGCCGGCGCCAACGACTGCGCGTCACGACCCCACAGGATCGCCACCATCGGGCCACCTCGCGCCGCCAAGGCACGGATCGCCACATCGGTGACGGCCTCCCATCCGCGACCGCGGTGCGAGGCGGGCGCGCCCGGCGCGACGGTGAGCACCCTGTTGAGTAGCACCACGCCCTGCCGGGTCCACGCCGACAGATCCCCGTGCTGGGGCGGATCGATGCCCAGATCGTCGTGCAGTTCCCGGTAGATGTTGGCGAGTGAGCGCGGCAGCGGCCGTACGGACTTGTCCACGGCGAAGGACAGGCCGATCGGGTGCCCCGGCGTCGGATACGGGTCCTGGCCGACGATCAGCACCCGAGCAGCGTCGAGGGGCGTCCGGAATGCGCGCAGGATGTTCTCGCCCGCAGGCAGATAGGTTCTGCCGGCCGCGATCTCGGCGCGCAGGAACGCGCCCATAGCGGTGATGCGGTCGGCCACCGGCGCGAGCGCAGCCGCCCAACCAGGGTCGATCAACTCGGCGAGCGGTGGTGCCACGGTCGAACCCTATCGCGCGGCGCGCACCCCTCAGCGAAAGTGCTGGTACCCCGGATCACCGTCATAGGCGGTTCCGTCGACGGTGACGGCCGCGGCCCCGGCCACCGGTGCGGTCGTGACGATCCCGATCTGCTGCCAGGGGGCGGGCAGGTCGCTTCCCGCCGGGAACGTCGCCGCCAGCGGGTGATCGTCCCCGCCGGTCAAGAGCCACGCCATCGGGTCCTTGCCCAACGCGGAGGCGACCTCGGCGAGTCGCGGCGGCACCACGAGCGCCGCCGATGAGATGTCGATCCCGACGCCGGATGCGGCCGCGATGTGCCCGAGATCCGCGAGCAGCCCGTCGGACACGTCGATCATGGCCGTGGCGCCCATCACGGCCGCGATGGGGCCCGCCGACAGCGGCGGCTCGGGCACCTTATACGCACCGACTACCGCCACGGGGGACCGGAATCCGCGCGAGAGTACGGCCAGACCCGCTGCGGCCCAACCGATCCGGCCGGCGATCGCCACGATGTCGCCCGGCCGTGCACCGGATCGAAGGACCGGCCTGGCACCCCTCATGTCGCCGAAGACCGTGACCGCAACCGTCAGCCG
Source organism: Nakamurella sp. (assembly GCA_017848755.1). GTDB lineage: Bacteria > Actinomycetota > Actinomycetes > Mycobacteriales > Nakamurellaceae > Nakamurella. The sequence goes on from JAFIHI010000227.1 coordinate 17,476, forward strand.
ATCCGCGCTCGTCAGGTCCCCGCCGACGACCCCCGCGCCCAATTCCGCCGCCGCCGCGGCGAGACCCGCGCCCAATTCCGTGATGTGCGCCGTCGGCGTGTCGGCGGGAGCGGCCAGACCGATGACGAGCGCGGTCGGCATGGCCCCCATCGCGCAGATGTCCGCCATGGCCGCGATCGCGCACCGCCGCCCGATCTGCTCGGGCGCCGCCCAGTCGGAGCGGAAGTGCACGCCGTCGACGAACATGTCGCAGCTGACTACGACCCGCCCGTCCGGCGCATGGACCACGGCGGCGTCGTCGCCCGGACCGACCTCCACGCCCACCGCCGTCGGCATCGTCGCGGTCATCGCGTCGATGACCGCGAATTCGCCCATGGAGCCGAGTGTCGGCTGTGCCGCCGCTGTGCCGCCCGTGGGGCCGCCCGGTGCGCCCCCGGCACCCGACGACACGTGTGCTGATGCCATCTCGCTCCCCTCGCGCTCCGGCCAGCCGGCCTCACCGCAAACGCTACCGGCCGTCCGGCGGCACGACGGGCGACAGGCCGACAGCCTCCGAGACCGATACCATCCAAGGGAGCGAGCCGTCGCGTCGGCGGAGAAAGGGGCACCATCGTGGTTCAGTCCTTCATCCTGATCCAGACCGGAGTCGGGCAGGCGGCCGCCGTTGCCGAGCAGATTCGTACCATCCCGGGCGTGCTCAGCGCGGAAGACGTCACCGGCCCCTATGACGTCGTCGTCCGAGCCGAGGCGAACTCCGTCGACGAGCTCGGCAAGCTCGTCGTCGCGCGCGTTCAAGCCGTCCCTGGCATCACCCGCACCTTGACCTGCCCGGTCGTGAACCTGTCGTAGCGCCGACGGCAGATCCCGCAGCAGACTCGAACGAGCATTGCACCCATCCATGCCCGACCCGGTCGAACCGACCCTCCGGTCGCCGAACCGGTTGATCGTCACGCTCGTCGCCGTCGCCGTGGTCGTCACCCTCGGCGCCGTGGTGACGGGGTTCATACTGGCGGCGCGGCTCGCGCACCAGAGCACCGCTCCGGCTACGGGACCGCTGGCTGTCGCGGCCGCGCCGCAGCCCGGCGCGAGCGGCCGCTACTGCGCCGAACTCATGCCGAAGCTGCCGGAGGATCTGATCACCCAACAGCGGCGACCGCTGATCGACGCCCAGCCCGGTGTCGCGGCCTGGGGCGACCCGGCCACGATCCTGCGCTGCGGCCTGGCCGACCCGGCCGAACTGACCTGCGCCGCGCAGCTCACCCGGTTCACCGGTGCCGACGGTGCCGGCGTGGAGTGGCTGCGGCTCGAGGAGTCAGACGCCGTCACCTATCTCGCCGTCGACCGTCCGGTGCGGATCGCCGTCACCGTCACGGCGCAGGCGGGAATCGGCCCGATACAACAGCTTTCGGAGGTCATCGCGCACGCGCTACCGGAGCAGCCGGTGTGCGAGGCCGGGCACGTCACACCGACCGACAACTCCTAGGAAGGCCGCGCAGCACCACCGCTCAGCGCAGGCCGGTGCCGCGGGCGATCGCGGTGCGCACCAGCACCGTCAGCAGCTCCCGGTAGCCGAGCCCGGCTGCCCCCCACATCCGCGGGAACATCGAGATCGGCGTGAACCCAGGCATCGTGTTCACCTCGTTCACCGTCACCGTGCCGTCGTCGCCGACGAAGAAGTCCACCCGCGCCAGCCCTTGGGCGTCCAACGCCCGGAATGCCGCGACGGCCATCGCCCGCACCCGCTCCTCGACACCGGCCGGCAACTGGGCCGGGATGTCGAACGTCGCGACGTCGTCGAGGTACTTCGCGTCGAAATCGTAGAATCGCCCGCCCGCTACGTGGATCTCCGCCGTCGGCGATGCCTCGATCCGCCCGTCCGGGAATTCCAGTACGCCGCATTCGATCTCGCGACCGACGACAGCGGCTTCCACCAGCACCTTCGGATCGTGCAGCCGCGCCTGCGCAACCGCCTCGGGAACGTCCTCCCACCGGTCGGCCCGGCAGACGCCCAACGACGATCCGGCCCGCGCCGGTTTGACGAAGACCGGCAGGCCGAGCCTATCCCGCTCGGCGGCGGACAGCGTCATATCCGGTAACCGCAACACCGCGTATGGCGCAACCGGCAGGCCGGCCGATGCGAGCAGTCGCTTGGTGAAGTCCTTGTCCATGGCGGCGGCCGACGCGAGCACGCCCGGCCCGACGTACGGCAGGTTCGCCAGCTCGAGCAACCCCTGGACGGTTCCGTCCTCCCCAAAAGGGCCGTGCAGCAACGGGAACACGACGTCCACGTGGAGCATCTCGGCGGTGGTCGGCAGGGTGAGCGCGGACGGGACCGTGTCCACCCGCAGCAGCGCGGCGCCGTCCCCGGTGCCGTCGGTCACCTCGGGCAGCGCCCTGCCCGGCTCGATCGCGAGCCCGGCCGGGTCCACCTGCCGCCACCGGCCGCTGCGAGTGATCCCGATGGCCGTCACGTCGAACAGATCCCGATCCAGGTTCTTGAGCACACTCGCCGCTGAGATGCACGACACGGCATGCTCACCGCTGCGTCCTCCGAAGAGCACGGCCACCCGAATCCGGTCAGTCGACATGGTTCACACCCTACGGCGCATGCGGTGTCGGCCGAGTGACCGCTCGCCTCGTCGTCGGGCTCACCGTTTATGACGATGTTCGGCGGCGCGGCGCGCCGCGAAAGTCGTCATATCAGTTTTTCGGCACGCGGTGATTCGGCGCGCGGCTATTCCGCAGACGCTTACTCGGCCCACACTTATTCGGCACGCAGTTATTCGGCACCAAACGGGCCGTCCATCAACGCGCGGATCATCTCCTGCGGCGGCATGTGCTGGTAGCACACCCGGTAGACGCCCTCGGTGATCGGCATGGCGATACCGTGGCGCAGCGCCAGGTCGCGGAGCGAGCGGCAACTGGCGACCCCCTCGGCGATCTGCCCCTCGCCGGCCGCGACGGCCTCGTCCAGGGTGAGCCCGCTGCCGATGCGCCGGCCCAGCGACCGATTGCGCGACAGCGGTGACGAGCAGGTGGCAACCAGGTCACCGAGGCCGGCCAGCCCCGCGAACGTTTCCGGGCGAGCGCCGAGAGCCGTTCCGAGGCGGGCCATTTCGACCAATCCGCGGGTGATGATCGACGCGGAGGTGTTCCCGCCGAGTTCCAGCCCGTCGGCCAGCCCGACGGCGAGCGCGATCACGTTCTTGCCGGTGCCGCCGATCTCGGCGCCGATGACGTCGGTGATCGTGTAGGGCCGGAAGTAGCTGTTCGCACTGGCGTGTGCGACCGCCACCGCGGTCTCCGCGTCTCGGCAGGCAAGCACGGTGGTCGTCGGCTGCTGCTGCGCGATCTCCCGGGCCAGGTTCGGCCCGGTGAGCACGACGATCCGATCCCGGTCCACATGGCCGACCTGCTCGATGATCTGGCTCATTCGCAGCCCGGTGCCGACCTCGATCCCCTTGGCGAGCGACACGATCGGGCCGGCGGACGGCAACAGCTCGCGAAAGACCGTGAGGTTCTCCCGCAGGGATTGACTCGGCACGGCGATGGCCACCGCGTCCGCCCCCGCGAGGGCGAGTTCCAGATCCGCTGTCGCCGTGACCGCGTACGGCAGGTCGATGCCCGGCAGATAGTCGGGGTTGCGGCCGGTGGCCGCGATCGCCGCGGCCAGCGACTCGCGACGCGAGAAGAGGGACACGGTTCGTCCGGCATCGCCGAGAACCTTCGCGTAGGCCGTTCCCCAGGATCCGGCGCCCAGCACGGCGACGTGCTGGATCGGTGCGGTCACCGGTCCGGCCCGTCCGGCGGCGCGGCGCGGGAGTCGGGGGTGCCCGAATCGGCGGAACCCGTTTCGGCAGTGGCGGTTTCGAGGGAACTGGTTTCGGCGGTGCCGGTCTTCGGATTGAAGAACGCGGCGGGCGCACTCTCCGCGCGCAACTGGGCCACCATGTCGCGGACGCGGCCCATGATCAGGTAGGACACGTCGCGGATGGCCCGGTTGTCCACGGGCTTGCCGCGCCACTCGGAAAGATCGATCGGCTCGCCCGCCACCACGTGAACGTCCTTGCGGGGGAACGGTTTGAACCGTCTCCCGCTGGCGTAGGACGTGTACACGTGGTTCGACCCCCAGTGGGCGACCGGGATCACCGGGAAGTCGCCGGACAACGCGAGCACGGCCACACCCGGACGTGGCCGCATCGGCCAACCGTCCGGGTCCTTCGTCACGGTCCCTTCCGGATAGATCAGCACCACATGGCCCGCGGCGAGCGACTGGGTGGTCTGTTCCAGAGCGGCCTGCCCCGCGCCGCGACCGCGTTCGACCGGGATCTGACCCGTGCCGGTGAGCACGCGCCGGACCACCGGAATCTTCCACAGCGACGCCTTCGCCATCACATGCGGGATGCGACCCGACGAACGAATGAAGACGGTGTCGAAGATCGGGTCCACATGAGAGATGTGGTTCGCCACGATCAGCGCACCGCCGGTCTCCGGAATGCGCAGCGCTCCCACGTAGCGGCGTTTCGCGATCAAGTGCGTGAGCGGGATCAGAGCGAGCTCTCCCGCCTTGACCCATGCATTGCCTTTGGTCCTCGCCCGTTTGCGCGCCACGTGCCCTCCTCGGCTCGGTCCCGCGACCTACCCTATTGCCATGGCGGTGTGGCACTTGACCGCACCGCACCCGCGCACCGCACAATGGCGGGGTGACCTCCACCAGCCACCGCACCGACCCGCGCGTCATCGAACCGTTCCATCCCGTGCGGGAGGACGGCGACGCCGGCGTGCGCGGCGAGGCGCCCGGGCCCGTCCCCACAGGGGATGACGCGTCCGCTCCCGCCGGGGACAGCGCCGCCGCGACCACGCGGGACGCGACAGAGGCCGGCGTCCCGGCCGCGGATCTGCCGGCGGACCGGTTCTCGAACCGGGAGTTGTCGTGGCTGGATTTCAACGCGCGGGTGCTCGAACTCGCCGAGGACCCGACGCAGCCGCTACTCGAGCGGGTGAAGTTCCTCGCGATCTTCGCTTCGAACCTGGACGAGTTCTACATGGTCCGGGTCGCCGGCCTCAAACGTCGCAGTGACATGGGTCTCGCCGTTACGAGCGCCGACGGCCTGACGGTCTCGGAACAGCTTGCGAAGATCTCCGCGCGCACACAGGAGCTGGTCGAGCGGCTCGGGCGCTGCTTCACCGACAGCGTCATGCCCGCGCTGGAGCAGGCCGGAATCCGGCTGGTGCACTGGTCAGACATCGATGCCGGCGACAAGGCGGCGCTTGCCGAGTACTTCTCGAATCAGATCTTTCCGGTGCTCACCCCGCTCGCCGTCGACCCGGGCCATCCGTTCCCCTACATCTCCGGGCTGAGCTTGAACATGGCGATCGTGGTGCGTGATCCGGACACCGGCACCGAGCGATTCGCGCGGCTGAAGGTGCCCAAGAACGTCGACCGGTTCGTGCGGGTCCGGCGCGGAGTGGACGACTTCCTGCCGATCGAGGATTTGATCGCCGCGCACCTCGCCGAACTCTTCCCCGGTATGCAGGTCGTCGAGCACCAGACGTTCCGGGTAACCAGGAACGCGGATTTCGAGGTCGAGGAGGATCGGGACGAGGACCTTCTGCAGGCGCTGGAGCGTGAACTAGCCCGCCGCCGGTTCGGGCCGCCGGTCCGCCTCGAGATCGCCGACACCACATCCGAGCGGATCCTCGGCCTGCTACTCGCGGAACTGGACGTCGACCCCGGCGATGCCGTCGAAGTGCCCGGCCTGCTTGACCTTTCAAGCCTGTGGCAGATCTACGGGCTCGACCGTCCGGCGCTGAAGGACGCCCCCTTCGTCCCGGCAACCCCGGTCGCCTTCGCCGAGGGCGAGACACCGAAGAGCGCCTTCGCCTACCTGCGCGACGGCGACGTCCTGTTACATCATCCGTACGAGTCGTTCGCCACCTCCGTGCAGAGGTTCATCGAACAGGCCGCATCCGATCCACAGGTGCTGGCCATCAAACAGACGCTGTACCGGACGTCCGGCGATTCGCCGATCGTGGACGCGTTGATCTCGGCCGCCACCGCCGGCAAGCAGGTCGTGGTGCTCGTCGAGATCAAGGCCAGGTTCGACGAACAGGCAAACATCACCTGGGCGAAGGCATTGGAACGCGCCGGCGTGCATGTCGTCTACGGGTTGGTGGGACTCAAGACACACTGCAAGATCGCGCTGGTCGTCCGGCAGGAGGGGTCTACGATCCGGCGGTACTGCCATATCGGAACGGGCAATTACACCCCGAAGACCGCCCGCACCTACGAGGATCTGGGCCTGCTAACGGCGGACCCCGATATCGGCGCGGACCTCACCGACCTGTTCAACGTGCTCACCGGATACTCCCGGCAGACCGAATACCGCAACATCCTGGTGGCGCCGCACTCGATCCGGACCGGGATCATCGCGCGGATCGAGCGGGAAATCGTCCACCAGCAGGAGGGCCGCGGTGGCGTGGTCCGCCTCAAGGTCAACTCGATCGTCGACGAGCAGGTGATCGACGCGCTGTACCGCGCATCCCAGGCCGGCGTCACAGTGGAGGTGATAGTCCGCGGTATCTGCGCGCTGCGCGCTGGGGTCCCCGGTCTCTCCGAGAACATCACGGTGCGCTCGGTCGTCGGCAGATTTCTGGAACACTCCCGGATCATCTATTTCGGCGGCGGCGGCACGGGTGAGGAGTACTGGATCGGCAGTGCGGACATGATGCACCGCAACCTGGACCGGCGGGTGGAGGCGATGGTGCAGGTGACGGATCGCGCCGCCATCGATCGTCTGTCCTCGATCCTGGACATGCTCTCGGCGCCCGAAACGCGTTGCTGGGTACTTGGTCCGTCCGGGTGGGAGCGCTCCCCGAAGGACGGCGGCGGGCTTGACGTGCAGGCAGAACTGCTGCGGAAGGTCACGGGTGGCGAGTAACGAGACGGCACTGTACGCAGCTGGTGCGGTGCTGTGGCGGCCCTCGCGAAAGCACGGCGTCAAGGTCGCGGTGATCCACCGCCCCCGGTACGACGATTGGTCGCTGCCCAAGGGGAAACCGGAGCACGGCGAGTACCCTCCAGCGACGGCGCTGCGCGAAGTCACCGAAGAGACCGGGTTCACGGCGCGGCTCGGGCGGCACATCGACTCGATCAGCTACGAGACGCAGGCCGGCCTCAAAGTGGTGCACTACTTCGCCGGACGATGCACCGGCGGCGAGTTCGAGCCGAACAAGGAGGTCGATAAGCTCCGGTGGCTTCCGCTGCGCGAGGCGAGGCCGCGCCTGACGTACTCGCGGGACCGCACCGTTCTGGACTCGTTCATCGCGCTGCCCGCCGAACTGTCGACCGTCGTGCTGGTGCGTCATGCGAAGGCCGGACAGCGGGATGCGTTCGCAGGCGCGGATGTCAAGCGCCCGCTGGACCGCAGGGGCGAACGTCAGGCGGATCAACTGGCGCAGCAGATCGTCGCGTTCGGCCCGGTCACCGTGGCTGCCGCACCGCTCACGCGCTGTCGGCAGACGGTGCTGCCGCTGGCCAGAACGCTCGGTGTGAGCGTGACCGACGAACCGGCGCTCTCCGAGGCCGAGTACCAGCATGATCCGGCGGCCGCGCGCAGACGCGTGATCGAACTCGCCCTGGCCGACGACGGCAACGGGCCGGCGGTCGTCTGCAGCCAGGGCGGTGTGATCCCCGGAGTGATCAAGTCCCTCGCCTCCCGAGCCGGGCTGACGCTGCCGACGACCACGACACCGAAGTCCGCCTATTGGGTGCTCAGCTTCGACGACAAGCGGCTGCGGCAAGCGGACCGATACCTCTTGCCCGACACCTGATCTCGCCGAAGGCGACGTTGGGCCCGTTGCGTACGCGCAACGGGCCCAACGAATGTCGGTCGGCGGCTCGGCTCGGCGTGCCGCCCGCTCGATTCACTTCTTCTTCGCGGCAGCCTTCTTCGGCGCGGCGATCTTCGCGGGGGCAGCCTTCGCGGCGGCGGCTTTAGCAGGCGCGGCCTTCGCGGCCGCCGCCCGCTTCGGCGCAGCGGCGCTCTTAGCGGGGGCAGCCTTCGCGGCGGCGGCTTTGGCAGGCGCGGCCTTCGCGGCCGCCGCCCGCTTCGGCGCAGCCTTGGCCGCCGGTCCGTCGCCGTCCTTCGCCGACGACGCCAGTGCACGCGCCGACAGCACGGCCCCAGGCTTCGGCAGCTTGAACTTGCCGGAGACGATGTCCTTGAACATCGTGCCCGGGCGGAACGACGGGACGTTCGTCTTCTTGACCTTCACGGCCTCGCCGGTCCGCGGGTTGCGGGCGGTACGCGCTGCGCGGGCACGTTTTTCGAAGACGCCGAATCCGGAAATGGACACCTTGCCGCCGGCCTTGACCTCACGCTGGATCAGGTCGATGACACCCTCGACCGCCTTCGCGGCGATCTTCTTGTCGCCGTCCAGCATCTCCGCGAGCTTGGCGGTCAATTCGGTCTTGTTCACTTGAAAGCCTCCTAGGGCGTCTACCGGCCCGTGTGGGCCGACTGCACGCACACGGTAAACGCATTTCGCGACTTTTCCAACTAGCCACGCGGTGCAAACCGGTGTGGTCTAACGGTTCTCGCCCCGTGGCGTCCGATGACGCCTGCCGATCGACCGCCTCGGCGAGCCGACCCAGGAACGCAGAAACGACGTGACATTCGTTGCTCTACAAGGAGTCTCGAAACATCACGCCGTTTTCGCGATGCGACCGCTACGCCTCTGGGGCGCCGACCGCTGGCAGCAGTGCAGATCTGGTCGCCTCGAATTGTGTGATGGAATCGGCGTGTCGCAACGTCAATGCGATGTCGTCCAGCCCCTCGAGCAGACGCCACTTCGTATACGGGTCGATCTGGAAGGCGATAGACAGTGGGCCGCAGGTGATCCGCTGCTCGGCAAGGTCCACTGAGACCGAGTCGCCGGGGTGGTTCTCCAGCCACTTGAGCAGCAACTCGTCATCGTCGGACGTCACCTGAGCGGCGAGAAGCCCGCCCTTCCCGGCGTTCCCGCGGAAGATGTCCGCGAACCGCGGCGAGATGACGACGCGAATCCCGTAGTCCATCAGCGCCCAGACCGCGTGCTCCCGTGACGATCCCGTCCCGAAGTCGGGTCCGGCAACCAGCACCGAACCGGCCCGGTACGCCTCGTCGTTGAGTACGAATGCGGGGTCCGCGCGCCAGGCCGCGAACAGGCCGTCCTCGAACCCGGTGCGGCTGATCCGCTTCAAATAGACCGCGGGAATGATCTGGTCGGTATCGACATTGCTGCGGCGGAGCGGGATCCCGACGCCGGTGTGAGTGGAAAACGCCTTCATGTGAGTGCCTCCTCGGGCTTGCGACGATGAACGTTCGGGGATTCGGGCGAGACGCGGCTAGCCGACCAACGCCGACAGCGGCTCGAGATCCGCCGGGGCGGAGAGGGTTCCGCGCACCGCGGTCGCCGCGGCAACCACCGGCGACACCAGGTGGGTGCGCCCGCCCTTGCCCTGACGCCCCTCGAAGTTGCGGTTGGAGGTCGATGCGCAGCGCTCGCCCGGCTTGAGCTGATCCGGGTTCATCCCTAGGCACATGGAGCACCCCGCGCTGCGCCATTCCGCGCCGAAGTCGGTGAACACCTTATCGAGCCCTTCGCGCTCGGCCTGTGCCTTGACGCGCATGGAACCCGGGACGACGAGCATGCGGACCTTCGGATCGATGGTCCGGCCCCGTACGACGTCGGCCGCGGCGCGCAGGTCCTCGATGCGACCGTTGGTGCAGGAACCGAGAAACACCGTGTCGACGCGGATGTCGCGTAGGCGCGTGCCCGCTTCCAGGTCCATATAGGCGAGCGCCCGCTGCGCCGCCTGGCGCTCCCCCTCGTCCGCGAAGGACTCCGGATCCGGGACGCTGGCCGACAGCGGCGCCCCCTGGCCGGGGTTCGTCCCCCAGGTGACGAATGGTGTGAGCGCCGATCCGTCGATCACCACCTCGGCATCGAACACTGCGTCATCGTCGGTGACGAAGCCCGTCCAGCGCTCGACCGCGGCATCCCAGTCGACTCCGGTCGGGGCGTGCTCCCGGCCCTTGATGTAGTCGAATGTCGTCTGATCCGGAGCGATCATCCCGGCGCGGGCGCCGGCCTCGATGGACATGTTGCAGATCGTCATGCGCGCCTCCATGGACAGCGCGCGAATGGCCTCGCCGCGATACTCGAGCACGTACCCCTGCCCACCGCCGGTGCCGATCTTCGCGATGACTGCCAGGATCAGGTCCTTCGACGAGACTCCGTGCGGCAGCTCACCTGTCACGGTGATCGCCATCGTCTTGAACGGCCGTAGCGGCAATGTTTGGGTGGCGAGCACATGCTCCACCTCGCTGGTGCCGATCCCGAACGCCAGCGCGCCGAACGCGCCGTGCGTCGACGTGTGGGAATCGCCGCAGACGATCGTCATCCCCGGCTGGGTCAGCCCACGCTGCGGACCGACCACATGCACGATGCCCTGCTCCGCGTCGCCCATCGGGTAGAGGCGGATGCCGAACTCGGCGCAGTTGGCGCGCAGGGTCTCGACCTGCTTGCGCGAGGTCGCATCGGCAATCGGCCGATCGATGTCGAGCGTCGGAACGTTGTGATCCTCGGTCGCGAGCGTCAGGTCGGGACGGCGCACCGGCCGACCCGCTTGGCGCAGGCCCTCGAAGGCCTGCGGGCTGGTCACCTCGTGGATCAGATGCATGTCTATGTACAGCAGATCCGGTTCTCCCTCGGCGCGATGCACGACGTGCGCATCCCAGACCTTCTCCGCCATCGTCCGGCCCATGGTCGTTCCTCCGTTGTCAACTGCGTGCACTAGCCTTCCCACCATTTGAGACGCTAGTATCGCGATATGGGACAGTCTAGCGGTATCGGGGTGCTCGACAAAGTGGTGGCCGTCCTCAAGGCCGCTTCCGCTGCGCCGGCGGCACTCACCGACCTGTGCGACACCACTGGTCTGCCTCGGGCGACGGCGCATCGACTCGCGGTCGGCCTGGAGACCCATGGGCTGTTGGAGCGGGATGACCAGGGCCGATGGCGCCCGGGTCCGCTACTGGCCGCGCTCGCCGCACACGCGCCCGACCCGCTGGTGGCCGCCGCCGCCGATGTGTTGCCTCGGTTGCGCGACCGCACCGGCGAGAGCGTGCAGCTCTACCGCGCCGACGGGATGACGCGGGTGTGCATCGCGGTGGCCGAGCCACCGGCCGGTCTGCGGGACACCGTGCCGCTCGGCGCGCGGATTTCGATGGGCGCCGGGTCCGGCGCGAAAGTGCTGACGGCATGGGCGGATCCGGCCACGCAGCGCGCGGTGCTCGCCGGCGCCGTATTCACGCCGCAGGTGCTCGCCCAGGTGCGGCGGCGCGGCTGGGCGCAGTCGCTCGCCGAACGCGAACCCGGCGTCGCCTCGGTGTCCGCTCCGGTTCGCGATCGCGCCGGGAACGTGGTGGCCGCGATCTCGGTCTCCGGCCCGACCGACC
>JAFIHI010000228.1 GCA_017848755.1 Nakamurella sp.
CCACCGAACCACCCACCGAACCGCCCGCCCCATACGGACCGGCACCGCCGCGAACATCGTCATCGGCGCTGTGGCCCGGCGGACGCCGGAACCGGCTCCACCACCCGGCCGCGGCACTGTCCGTGCCGATGATCCCCTGCGGCTGGAAACGCAATACCAGCACCAGGATTCCGCCGAAAATCAGCAGCCGGTAGTCGGACACGAACCGGAAGATCTCCGGCAGGGCACCGAGCACCACCGCACCCAGGATCGCGCCGCGGATCGTGCCCACCCCGCCGAACATCACCATCGCCAGCATCACGATCGACTCGGTGAACCCGAAACTCGTCGGTGTGACCGCCGACAGGAACGGCGCATACAACGCGCCCGCCATGCCGGCGATCGCCGCGGACACCACGAACGCGGTGATCTTGAACGGCGCCACCGGGGTGCCCGACGACGCCGACGCCAGCTCGTCATCGCGCAGGCTCGCCAGCCCCAAACCCAGCCAGGTGCGGGCCAGATATCCGCTCACCGCAACGGCTATCGCCAGCATCACCAGGCCCAGGATCAGGAACTCGCCGTTGCCGAACTCCTGCCCACCGATCGACGGCAACGGGATCGCATACACCCCGGTCGCCCCGCCGAACCACGGCACGTACTGGAAGATCGCCACCACCACGAAGTTCACGCCGATCGTCACGATCGCCAAGAAGTCGTCCCGTAGCCGCAGGCTGATCACCCCCAGCAGCAACCCGGACGCCGCCGTCACCGCGATCGCGATCAGCATCGATACCCAGAACGACAGCTCGTACCGGGTGGAGAACACGGCCACCATGTAGGCGCCGATCCCCAGGAACGCGCCCTGCGCCAGATGCGGCTGCCCCGCGTACCCCACCGCGATGTTCAGCCCCACCGACAGAACCGCGTAGATCACCACGGTCGTCGCGACCACCAGCAGATAGCTCATGCCCGCGTCAACCCCTTCGGCAACAACCCCGCCGGGCGGATCAACAAGATCGCGATCAACACCAGAAACGCGATCGTGTCCCGCGGCAGGATGAAACCCCAATACGTGTTCACGACCGACTCCGCCAAACCGATCACGAACGCCGCCAGGATCGTGCCCATCGGATTGCCCAACCCACCCAACACGATGATCGCCAGCATCTTGTAGGCCGGGACGTCCCCCATGTCCGGGGTCACCGTGTTGTACCGGATCGCGAAGAGCACCCCGGCCAACGCCGCCAACGCATACCCGGCCGCGAAAATCCCTGCGACGACACGGTTCACGTTGACGCCCATCGCCCGGGCCGTCTCCCGATCCTGCGCCGTGGCCCGCCACGTGAACCCCAACCGGGTATGCCCCAGCACCCACCAACTGCCGAGCAGCACCACCACGCCCAGGATCAGCATCAACACCTGAACACCGGTCACCGGCGTACCCGCGATCGTGCCGTGCGGCAGCGGCACGGTGACCGGAAACTGGCGCGGATATGGCTTCCAGATCAGCCGGAAGGCCTCCTCCATCGCGATGAACACGCCGATCGACGCCACCAGGACGACCAGCGGTCCCTGGTCCAGCAGCGGGCGATACAAGAAGCGCTGCAACAGAAGTCCGAGGATCACCGATCCGGCCATGCCCGCCAACGCACCCAACCACCACGGCAGACCATGCTGGAACAACGTCACGCCGATGTAGGCGCCCAGCACCAGCGCCGCCGCATTCGCGATATCCAACACCCGCAGCAAGCCGTACACCAGCGACGGACCCAAGGCCAGCAGCGCATACAACGCGCCCACAGTGATGCCATCCACCAACGCCGGAAACATGGTCCCCCTCCCTGGAACTCGCCGAAATGTCAAGCAGCAAACGGTGAACGCGTGCGCGCCGCCGATCGCCGGGGTCACATCAGTGTGAGCGGCGGCCGGGCCGTTGTCGACGGGCAGGCCGCCACGATGGAAAAAACAACGGGTATGACGGGCAGTGCGCTGCCATCGAGTAACGCCATCAGGTGACGCGGCACCCCGACCGGCGCCGCGCCCCGACCGACGTCAGAAAAAGCACGCCGGTCGGGGCGAACAACGTCATCGCCGGATCACGGATTGATGACGTTTGGATCGTCGACCACTCCGTAGTGATGCACGGTGCCGTCCTTGAAGACCTCGAGGTCGACCGGGTGCACCGACACGCGGTTGGTGAACTTCTCGATCGTGCCGGTGACGCCCTGGAAATTGGTCAGGTTGGTGATGCCGGTCTTGAGGTCGCTTGCGCTAGTGCCGCTCTTCGACGCCGCCTGCAGCACCATGAACGCGTCATAAGTGGTGGCGCCCACCATGTCTGGGGCGTGCGAGTACGCCGCGGCGAAGTTCTTGAGGAAAGCCTGCGTCTTCGGATCGGTGCTGTCGCGGTTGAGGACCGTGGTGAAGACCATGCCGTCGGCGAGCTTGCCGTTCGGCTCGATGAACTGCTGCGTCGAGTCGATGCCCTCGGTGCCGACGATCTTCTGGGTCAGGTTGCGCTGCCGGAACGCCGTCAGGAACTGCTGGCCCTCCGCGGCGTACTCGACGAGGTAGAAGCCGTCCGCCCCGGCGGCGACGGCCTTGTCGATCACCGGGCCGAAGTCCTTCTCCCCGAACTGGTTCATGCTCGTGGACAGGACCGTCGCGCCGAGCGTCGCGGCCTCGTCCTTGAAGCCCTTGACCAGCGCGTTGCCGAAGTCGTTGTCGATGGCCACGATCGCGATCTTCTTCGCGCCCAGATCCTTGGCCAGCGCCACGGCGCCGGCCTTCCCCTCGACGGGCCCGGAGGTGGCGATCTGGAAGATCGCGTCGCCGGTGCCCGGGATTCCGGGGTTGACGGCGTAGGCGGCGAGCATCGGCACGCCGGCGCGCTGGAAGATCGACGCCCCGGCCAGGGTCTGGTCGCTGTAGGAGCCGGACACCACCGCGGCGACCTTGTCCTGCGTGGTCAGCTTGGTGGCGATGGACACCGCCTGCTTCGGATCGGAGCCGTCGTCGTAGTTGACGAGCTCGATCTGTTTGCCGTCCAGTCCGCCGTTGGCGTTGATGTCCTTGACGGCGAGCTGCGCCGCGTCGAGCGCCGACTTGCCGTCGGAGGCCTCGATGCCGGATTGCGGCGAGAAGAACCCGATCTTGATCGTTCCACCCGAGGCACCGGCCCCGCCGCCGGAACCACCGGACGCGGAGCTCCCGGAGCTCGGCTGATTTCCGGAGGTCGTGCCGCCGGATCCGCACGCGGCGACGACCGAGATGCCCAGGAGCGCAACGGCCGCGACCGCGACCATCCGCCCCGCACGTGCTCTGTTCATGAGTCCTCCATATCCATCGGGAGTGTCGGCCGACCCGGTGACGCCGCGAGCGAACGCGCACGGCGCCAGGGCAATCCGGTCACGCGGGCGGACGGGCCGGGAGCGGCTGGGCGGTCACGACTCCGCAGGCGGCGCGTGGCATCGAAGGGCGCACCCGGCGCGGTCCGCGGGCGATTCCGGCGGGGCCGGCGCGATCAGGCTGATCTTCAGAGTGCCACATCGTTTCCACGGCCTGGCCGAACAGTTTTCATATGCTGATAACTGCCTGTCACGGGCGACACGGACGGCATGGGCCCAGCCCCCGCAGCCGCGAACATCGTCATACTCGATGGGTCGACGCGGACGCGCGCGATCGCGCCACGCGTGCCAGAGTGGGCCCATGCAGATCGCCATCGCAGACCATGTGCCGCGCGCCGATGCCGCGGCGTTCCTCGCTCCGAACGCGACTCTGGTCGGGGACGTGGTGCTCGGGCCGGATTCCAGCGTCTGGTACACGGCCGTGCTGCGCGGCGACCTGAACTCGATCCGGGTCGGCGCGCGCAGCAACCTGCAGGACGGCGTGGTGGTGCACGTCGACCCAATGTTCCCGGCGGCGATCGGGTCGGGCGTGTCGGTCGGGCATCGGGCCGTGCTGCACGGCTGCACCGTCGAGGACGACTGCCTGATCGGCATGGGCGCGGTGGTGCTGAACGGCGCGGTGATCGGGGCCGGGTCGCTCGTCGCGGCAGGGTCCGTGGTGCCGGAGGGCGCCGTGATCCCGCCGCGGTCGCTGGTCGCGGGGGTGCCCGCGCGCGTCAAGCGGGAGCTGGCCGACGGGGACGTCGCGAAGATCCGCGCGAACGCGGGGGTGTATCTGGAGCTGGCGCGCGGTCACGCGGAGGCCAACCGAGTATGACGATGTTCGCGGCTGCGCCGGTGGGCGCCGTTCCGACCGCTCAGGCGGTGAGCCGGACGGTGCGCCGGGCCAGCAGGTAGGCTGGGAGCACACCGATCAGGATGAGCGCGATGCCGTACGGGGCCGCCGCGGTGAAGTCCAGCACCTCGCCATTCGTGGTCGACCAGAGCGCGGTCGAGAGCGTCGTCATACCCGTGGGAATGAGCAGCAGGGTGGTCGTCAATTCCTTCGCGGAATCCAGCAGCACGAACAGCGCGCCTGCGGCCACCCCCGGCAAGGCGAGCGGCAGCGTGACGCGAACGAGCACCCGAAGGCGCCCGTAGCCCAGCGAGTGCGCGGCCTCGTCCAGGCGCCGCCCGGCCGCGCGCAGGCCCACGTGCTGGGAGGCGACGGCGAGCGGTAGGTAGAGGATCACGTAGGCGGCGACCAGCATGAGCGGCGTCTGGTAGACGGGCCGGAACCAGCGCACGCCCATGTAGACGAGCGCGAGCGCAAGGATCACGCCGGGCAGCGCGTGTGCGAGCCAGACGGAGCGTTCGGCGATGGTGGCGAACCGGCCCGGGTGCCGGGCGTAGAGCCAGCTGATCGGCAGCCCGACCACGGTCGCCACCACACCGGCGGCCAGGGCCAGCTCCAGGGTGTTCAGCGCCGCAGAACCCAGTGCGGCCCAAGCGATCCCGACCGGTCCGTCGAGCGCGGCGTCGGCTGTGGCGGCCCCGCCCGTGCCGGATATCCCGTCGGCCAGGCCCACGATCGCGATGTAGGTCGGCACGCCGAGCGCGAGCAGCGACACGGCCACGCAGACAAGCGTCCACAGCCAACGGGCCCGGCCGAGGGCCCATCGCGCCGAGGCGCGCACCACGCCGCGGCCGATCCGCGCCGGCGCCTGCCGGCCGCGCGCGATCTTCTCCAGGAGTCGCAGCAGCGCCGCACCGCCGACCAGCACCACCGCCAGCGCCCGCGCGGACTCCGGCGAGCCGAGGACTTGCATCCGCTGCATGATCGCCGTGGTGAGGGTCGAGTAGTTCAGCAGTTGCAGCGCGCCGAACTCCGAGACCACATGCAGCACAACGATCAAGCTGCCCGCGGAGATCGCGACCCGCAGCTGCGGCAGGGTGACGGTGAGGAAGGTGCGCAGCTCGGAGCGCCCGAGCCCGCGGGACACCTCCTCCTGCGCCGCATCGACGCCGCGCAGTGCGGCGACCGTCGGGAGGAACACGTACGGGAAGAGCCCGAGCGACATCACCAACGTCGATCCGCCCAGCCCGAAGATCGCCGTGGACGACGGCGCGTAGCGGAAGCTGGCGGCCACCCACGTGTAGGCGGACACAAACCCCGGCACGGCGAGCGGCATCGTGAACAGCACGATCCACAGTCGGGGCGCGGGCAGCGATGTCCGCACCACCAGCACGGCCAGGCCCACGCCGAGCAGCCCCGACGCGGCGCCCACGGTGAGGACGAGAGCCGCTGTGTGCCACAGCAACTCGGGCGTGGATGGGGAATCGAGCGCTCGCCACAGCAGCCCCACACTGAAGCCCTCGCGCAGCACCAGATAGGCGGCCGGGGTGAGCGACGCCACCGCGACCACACCGGCCGCGAGCAGGACGAGCCGGGGAGCGCGAGCGTGCCGCCGCGACCAGGGCGCGCGGCGGGTGCCCCGCGGCTGCGGCTCGTCACGGGCTGTCGCCAACGGAGACTCGGTTGCCTCGGACATCACGGACGATCCTGCCTCATCGCGCAGCCCCGCCGTCAGGCGCGAACAGCGTCATACCCGGGAGGCATGCGATCGCGGTCGGGCTCGATGGTCACCACAACCCTTATGACATACCGGCTTTGATGATCAGCGCCTGCGCCTCGGTGGTGTCCGCGTAGATGCTGGAGTCGACGTTCGGGGCCTTCAGGTCGGCCAGCGACGGCATCCCCGGCGTTGTGCTCACCACGCCGGGTGCGACCGGGAACTGCGCGGCCTGGGCGCCGGCGATCACCTGTTGGCCGCCATCGGCGGAGCCCAACCACTTCAGGAACTCCTGCGCCTCGGCCTGGTGCTTCGACGCCTTGATCACCCCGGCGCCGGAGGCCAGCAGCAGGCCGCCCGCGTCCGGATGGTCGAAGTAGTAGACGCGGCTGGTGAGCTTGTCCGCCCCGCCCTTCTGCGCGGCGAGGATGTACCAGTAGTAGTGGTTCGACAGCCCGAACGCGTGCTGGCCGGCCTCGACCGAGTCGCGCACCTTGCCGTTGGTCTGCTCGTTGATGCCGTTGGCCTTGATGCCCTTCAGCCACTCGAGAGTCTTGTCGGAGCCGATGGTGTCGATCAGGTAGCTCACGGTCGCGGTGAAGGCGCCCGAGGGCGCGTAGGCAAACTTACCTTTCCACTGCGGCTGCGTGAGATCCATGATGCTGTGCGGCAAGTCGGCCGCGCTGATCAACTTCGGGTTGTAGTACAGCACTCGCGAGCGCGCCGCGTACGGCAGCCAGTCCCCGGTCGACGGCACCAGGCGCTGGTCAACCTCCTTGAGCGTCGCCGGATCGACCTTGGCGAGCAGGCCCTTGCTGTCCAGCAGGCCCACCGGTCCGGGTTCCTCGGAGAGGTAGAGGTCCGCGGGCGACCCTGCGCCCTCCTCGATGATCTGGTTCGCGAGTTCGGCATCCTCGCCGGCCCGGATCGTGGTCTTGATCCCGGTCGCCTTGGTGAAGGCCGCGGTGAGCGCCTGGACGAGCGCCGCGTGCTGCCCGGAATAGATGGTGAGCGTTGCGTTGCCGCCGGCTTGATCGGAAATGACGGTGTTCGAGGCTGTGCCCGATCCGGAATCGCTCTGCCCCGATGCGGGCTGTCCGGCCGATGCCGTACCGCCGGAATTGCCGACACTTCCGGTGGTGCCAGCGGAGTTTGTAGCGCTGGTGCCGCCGGAGGAGCAGGCCGCGGCGCCGAGGAGGAGGGCGAGGGCGGCACCGGCGGCGATCAGCGGAGCGGCCGGGCGGCGGCCGTAACGATTCCCCGGGCTGGCAGACCTGCGGTGAGCGGGGCGGATCGGACTTCTGGACACGTCATCCCTTTCGGATATTTCAGGCTGAGTCAAGTGGGTCGTGAGGCGCGCTAGTAGGTTAGCCTAACCTAAGTTCCCACAGACCCCGGCGCTGACCGGAACACAGACAGCACGCCGGTGTCAGGCTGGGGTCGGCACTACGAGAACGGGGTCCGCGACCTCGATACCGACTGCCGTCCCCGGCGCGGGCAGCTTTCCGGCTTCGAAGGTGCGCACCCGGATCGTGGGCCCATCCCCGGCTGCGCCGAGGCGGAGCGTCGTCATCGCGTCGTGCCCGTAGTACTCGCTGGACACGACGATGGCTGGGGCGCCAGAGGTTCCCATACGCAGGCTCTCCGGCCGGATCACGACGTGGCACGCACCGCCCGCCGGAATCGGGGACTCTGGTAAATCCATGAGATCCCCTGCCTGCGAAGCCTTTTGGCCCTGCAAGCCAGTCAGGCGCCCGAGCACGCATTCCACGCGCGCCTCGCACTCGGAGCACGACACGACGGTTCCGTCCAGCACCACGGCATCGCCGACGAATCGTGCGGTGGCAACGTCGACGGGGTTCTCGTACACATCCCGGGGGCTGCCCGTTTGGATCACCCGGCCGTCGCGCATCACCACGACCTGGTCGGCCAGTGACAGCGCCTCCTCCTGGTCGTGCGTCACGAGCACGGTGGTGATCTCCAGGTCCCGCAGCAGTCCGCGAACCTCGGTGCCGAGTTCGGCGCGCAGCGCCGCGTCGATGGCCGAGAAGGGCTCGTCGAGCAGGATCACGCCCGGATTGGGTGCGAGTGCCCGCGCCAGGGCGACCCGCTGTTGTTGGCCGCCGGAGAGCTGATCGACCCGGCGGCGCTCGAACCCGTCGAGCCCGACCAGGTGCAGCAGCTCCTCGACACGAGCTCGGCTCGCGCGCCGATGCGTGCGCGAAAGCCGGTCCCCGACGGTCCGGTTGAGTCCGAACGCCACGTTGCCCGCCACGTCCAGATGCGGGAACAGCGCGCCGTCTTGCGGGACGATGCCGATGCCCCGCTGCTCGGGGCGGACGAAGACGCCCGGGCCGACGAGGTAGCGGCCGTCCAGGCTGATCCTCCCCTGGTCCGGTCGCTCGAAGCCGGCGATCGCACGGAGCAGCGTCGTCTTGCCGGACCCGGACGCGCCGAGCACCGACGTGAGCCGGCCGGACGGGATCGTGAGCGACACATCGGAGAGCGCGCGAATCGACCCGCGCCGCACCGCGAACGTCTTGCCGACGCCATCCAGTCGCAACATAAGGACAGCCTAACCTGAGCGCCCAGATCGGCCTAGCCTGGGGACGTGACTTTCACAACGCCAAGGTTGGCAATTTCGGATGGACGGGGTCCGCGGGGATCGGTGAGGCGGCGAACGGGCCCGGCCCGAGAACGACGTCATACTCGGTCGGCATCGGACAGAACGGAAGTTCTTGACACGGGATGCGCGAAGGAACAATCTAGAAACAATGTTTGTTGTTGGTAGAAGGCAGCGTGGGAGCCGGTCGCGCTGCGAATGGTTAGGCATTGCCGCACGAGAAAGGGTGCCGTCATGCGTCACTTTGCGTTCCGTCCCTCCATCACGATCAAGGGTCGGGAGAACTACGGCCTCCGCGGGTTCGCGGGGAAGCCGTTCCATCCACCGCTGACCGACATTCCCGTCGGCGCATATGTTTTCGCCGCAGTCTTCGACATCATCTCGCTCGCCATGGGCGCCAGCAGCGGCGCGCACGCGCTGTTCTTGGTAAGCACCTGGCTGATCCTGGGCGGCGTGGCGGTGTCGCTGCTCGCGGCGCTCACCGGCTGGGCGGACTGGCACCGCTCGTCCGAGCCCGGCAACCAGGCCCGCCGCACGATCAACGCGCACGCGATCATCATGCTGTCCGTGACGGTCGTGGCGCTGGTGAACCTGATCCTGCGGCTGACGGCATTCTGGGGGGACGCGTCGACGCCGGTCACATCGATGGTGCTGTCGATCATCACGGCTGCCGCCATCGCGTGGGGTGCGACGTATGGGGGGTCGCTGGTATTCGACTACGGCTTCAACGTGGAGGTCGCGGGCGATTCGCCGGTGTGGGCTACGAGTGAGATCGATCTGCTGCCCGGGCAGCACCCGGCGGAAGGCGGTGCGGACGGCGGTGCGGAGCACGTCGACGCCGAGGCCCCCGCACCCGAATCCGCCGAGCAGCGCGCGTCCTGATCGGGCGAAGGCGCAGGCGCGGGTGCGGGCGTCCTGGCGGGGCGTCTGGGGTGTGAGTCCTGCAGACGGGTGTGCATATAACCGGGACGTACCGGACAGAATGCTGCAGCATTCACACCGTCATGGGGTCCGGGAGCACAGACTCCGGCGCCCACCCCAGGGGTGTGAGTCCAGCAGGGCGACACGCCGGGCGCGTGCTGCAGCATTCACACCGTCATGGGGTCCGGGAGCACGGGCGTCGGGGCGCCGGGATCGAGTTCTCACCGAGCCCGGGTCAACCGTCGTCACGCCCGCCGGGCCGAGCCGATCACGTGCGCGATCCCGGGCGCGATCGGCGCCGGCGCGAAACCGAACCGCCGCACGGCCTCGACCTCGAACCCCGCGGCGCGGATCGCGGCAACCGTGTCGCGGTTCGGATGACAGTTCGCCGCCGCCCGGCGCCAGAGCGGCGTGATCGCGTCCTCGATCAGCCCGAGGATGCGTGAATCCGACCGGACGTGCTCGTAGAAGCGAAGCGCCCCACCGGGTCTCAACACCCGGCGCGCCTCGGTGAGTGCCACGGCCAGGTCCGGGACGCTGCACAGCACGAGAGAGAACACCACCGCATCCACCGACCCCGTGCCCACCGGCAATGCGTCCGCATCGCCCGCGACCACCGCGACACGTGCGGTCCCACCGTGCCCATTCACTTCATCGGCCGCACCGACCGCGAGATCGCGGAAGTAGGCGTCCGGCTCGACGGCGAGCACCGACGTGACCGCCGCCGGATAGTGCCGGAACATCCCGCCCGGCCCGCAGCCGACCTCCACCACCGACCCGGCCAGCCCCGCAACGAGTTCCGCGCGATGTTGGGCCACCCCGCGCGCATCCATCTGCGGAGCCAACCGGGCGTAGTTCTTCACGAACAGGCTCGGTCTCGAGGATGGCGTCATACCGTCATCGTGCCGGAATCACGGTGCCCGGCGGTCGACGATCGGGTTCCGGTTGCCCACGTAACACCCTCAACCACAGACCCCGCAGATCCTCGACACCAGCCGGATCCGCTCAAGATGTGCCGGGCGGCCCCCCCGCCTACCCTCGGAACCACCATGACGAACCTGGACATCCGCCCCGCCGAGATCGATTGCCGCGCAGCCCCGCACCGCGACGCCGAGGTGATCGCACCGCGCGACGTGCCGCTCGGCGGGATCCGCGCCATGACCGTCCGCCGAACGCTGCCTGCGCGCGGTCGGCCCTTCATCGGCTCGTGGTGCTTCCTCGACCACTACGGCCCCGACGAGGTCGCGCACACCGGCGGCATGAACGTCCCGCCGCATCCACACTGCGGCCTGCAGACCGTGAGCTGGCTCTTCCGTGGCGAGATCGAGCACCGCGACAGCCTCGGCACGCACGCCCTGGTGCTCCCCGGCGAACTCAACCTCATGACGGCCGGGCACGGCATCGCGCATTCGGAGGTATCCACACCGGCGACCAGCATCCTGCACGGGGTTCAGCTTTGGGTCGCGCTGCCCGGCGAGAAGCGTGACATGGCACCGGCTTTCCAGCATTATTCGGCGCCTTCCGCGGTCGACTCCGGTGTGACGTGGCGGGTGCTCCTCGGCGAACTCGGCGGGCAGGCCTCCCCGGTACCGACCGCAAGCCCGCTGCTCGGCGCGGAACTGGCCATGACCGCCGGATCCCGCGCGGAGATCGCACTGCAGCCGGAGTTCGAACACGGCGTCCTGGTCGATGAAGGCTCGCCGACAGTCGACGGAATCGATGTTGCGGCAACGAATCTCGTCGCGCTTCCGGTCGGCCGGGACCGGTTGCGGCTGGCGGCCGGGGACGCGCCGTGCCGCATCCTGCTGATCGGCGGCACGCCCATGGAATCGGACCTCGTGATGTGGTGGAACTTCGTCGGTGGCACGCACGAGGAAATCGTCGAGGCCCGCCGCACGTGGCAGGCGGAGATCGGCATCGAAAGTCCGGACGTGGCAAAGGGTATCGAGTATGACGGCGTTCGCGGCCATACCGTGTCCGGAGCGCCGGGCACGGCGACCCGGTTCGGTACCGTGCTCGGCTACGACGGGCCGCCCCTGCCGGCACCGCGCATGCCGGGCGGCCGACTCAAGCCGCGCAACCCCCGATAGCCAATCCGGGACGTGCGTTGCCGCCCCCAGGGCGTGCATCCAGCAGGGCGACACGCCGGGTGCATGCTGCAGGACTCACACCCTTCCTGGAAGCAGGGCTCCGAGTCCGCGGCAGGACCCCAGGGTGTGCGTCCAGCAGGGCGACACGCCGGGCACGCGCTGCAGGACTCACACCCTCCAGAGGTTCGGCCAGGCCCAGGCCGGGGAGCGAGCACCACAATCGGGCATGCTGGAGACATGGGCGAGAGCATCGAGATCCGGCACGACGAGGACCACAGCAAGTTCGACCTCTTCGTCGACGGGCAGGTCGCCGGCGTCCTCGAGTACCGGCTCGACGGATCGGTCGCGACGATGTTCCACACGGAGGTGTTCGGCGCGTTCGGCGGTCGCGGGCTCGGCGCAGCTCTTGTGCGGAACGCGTTGGACGTAGCGCGATCTCGCGGCTGGTCGATCGTCCCTGCTTGTTGGTTCGTGCGGGACTACATCCGCGCACACGATGCGGACGCCGACCTGGTGGCCAGCACGCCGTCATAGGCCCAGACACCGTGACGGCCGCGCACTTCGACTTCGCCACCGCACGATGCAAACGCCGTCATAGGCACGAACGGCGTCACCGCTGCGCGCGCCGACACCGCCGCACACATCGTCCCAGCTGCGCGCATTGTTACGAACGTCGTCATAGACGCGCATATCGGTCGCGACAGTGCCGTCGCCGCGCAGCGGCGCGAACAGCGTCATAGGCGGTGGGACAACCCCGGAACGGTCAGCGGCAGGCGGTCCGAGCCAGGGACAGGAACTCGTCCCGCGAGCGGCCGTCCGTGCGCAGGGCTCCGCGCAGCGCGGATGTCACCGTCTTCGTCCCGGCGGCCTTGACGCCGCGCAGGGACTGGCACATGTGCTCGGCCTCGATCACCACGCCCACCCCGCGCGGCTGCAGGTTCTCGTCCAGCCAGTCGGCGATCTGCGCGGTGAGCCGCTCCTGAACCTGCAGGTCGCGGGCGAACATCTCGGCCACGCGCGCCAGTTTCGAGATGCCGAGGATCCGCTCGCCAGGGATGTACGCGATGTGCGCGACCCCGAGGAACGGCAACATGTGGTGTTCGCAGAGCGAGTGGATGGGAATGCCGACCTCGACGACCATGTCGTCGTAGCCCTCGTCGTTGGGGAACGTGGTGAGGTCGAACTCCTTCGGCGTGATCAGCTCGATCAGCGCATCGGCCACCCGCCGCGGCGTGTCAGCGAGGTGCTCACCGGACGGGTCGCGTCCGAGTGCCGTCAGCAGCTCTGCGACGGCGCGTTGTGCGGCGGCACGGTCCGGCTTGGCGACACCCGTAGCACGCCGGATCCGCCGACGGAACGGCGTCACCGATCCGCCGACGGTGCCGGCCGTGCCAACTGCGCCGGCTGTGCCAACCGCGCCGACGGGGCCGTCTAGGTGCCGGTCGATGATGTCGCGCACGCCGCGAATCTCGTCACGCGCTTCGTGCATCTCGCGCGCACCGCCACGAAACTCGCCGTGCACCTCGTGCACCTTGCCGCTCGGAGCGACGTCACGCAACGTCATGTCGCCGGCCATTACATCGGCCATCGGATTCTCGTCTAGCAAGCTCACGTCCTCACCGTACGGCCGAGAAGCCTCTTTCGTCAAATTCATTTGTTGATAGAATGGGCTGGTGCAGAAGCAACCGCTCGACGAGCGCTTGGCCGCGGTGACGGCGCTCGACGATCCGACCCGCCGTGCGGTGCTCAGCTTCATCGTCCGCAGCCCGGAACCGGTCGGCCGCGATGCGGTGGCCGACGAGTTCGGCCTGCCGCGATCGACTGCCGCGTTTCATCTGGACCGCCTTGCCGACCAGGGTCTGCTCGAGGTGGAGTTCAGGCGGCTGTCGGGACGCACCGGCCCGGGCTCCGGCCGCCCCGCCAAGCTGTACCGCCGAGCTTCCCGCGAGATTACCGTCAGTGTTCCGGAACGACACTACGATCTTGCCGCCGGACTTCTCGCGACCGCGGTCGAGCGATCCGGTGACGGCTCGATCGGAGTGATGGACGCACTCGCACAGGCGGCGCACGCCGCCGGCACGGCGCTCGGCGCAGGCGCGACAAGCCTGACGGATGTGTTGGAGACCAACGGTTTTGAACCGCGCACGGAGCCGGACGGCACGATCGTGATTGGCAATTGCCCGTTCCATCAGCTCGTCGCCGACCATCCGACGACGGTGTGCACGATGAACCTGCACCTGCTGCGCGGCGCCGCGTGCGCCTGCGGGGCAGACCCGGATGCGCTGCAACTTCGGCCGGCCCCTGGCCGGTGCTGTGTGACGATCGAGCCGCCCAACTAAGGCAGGCGCTGCTGGCCTCCCCTGAAAATCTACGTCCAGACGCGTTCAAGATCCACTTCACCTGCCCTGGGGAAACAGCGGGCCGACGAGAACTGGACGTCGATTTTCAGCGGATCGAAGCCGGCGGTCACCGATTAGCCTGTCGAGTATGACGCCGCCCTCCGCTCAGGCATCGTTGAGCGCGCTATTGGCCCGGATCCGGGAGGGCGTGATCGGGGATGATCAGGTGATGCCGGGCCCGTATGGTCCGCGGCGGGTGACGTATGCGGATTACACGGCGTCGGGAAGGTCGCTCGATTTCCTGGAGCGGTTCATCGCGGCCGAGATCCTGCCCCGGTATGCGAATACGCACACCGAGTCGTCGGGGACCGGGCTGCAGACGACGCGGCTGCGGGAGGATGCGCGGAGCGTGATCCGCGAATCGGTGGGCGGCACGGGCGAGGACGCGGTGCTTTTCTGCGGCTCCGGCTCCACGGCGGCGATTGACAAGATGATCGGGGCGTTGGGCATCCGCATCCCGGCGCAGCTCGACGCGAGATACGGCCTGTCCCAGCGCATCCCGGCGTCTGAGCGGCCGGTGGTGTTCATTGGGCCGTTCGAGCATCATTCGAACGAGCTGCCGTGGCGGGAGTCGATCGCCGATGTGGTGCGGATCGGCGAAGATCGCGACGGGCACATCGATATCGCCGCGCTGGAACAGCGCCTGGTGGCCTATAAGGACCGCCCGTTGAAGGTCGGATCGTTCTCCGCAGCGTCGAACGTCACCGGCATCGTGACGGATACCTGCGCGATCTCGGATCTGTTGCATCGGCACGGGGCGCTGTCGTTCTGGGACTTCGCCGCGGCCGGCCCGTATGTGGACATCGACATGCACCCGCGGTGCGCCGAGCATCCGCGGGCCGGGATGGACGCGGTCTTCCTGTCGCCGCACAAGTTCGTCGGCGGACCGGGCACGCCGGGCGTCCTAGTGGCGGCGAAAACCCTGTTCACCAGCCCGGTCCCGGTGGTGCCGGGCGGCGGCACCGTGGCCTACGTGAACGCCGAGGAGCACCGCTACTTCGCGGACATCGAGCACCGGGAGGAGGGCGGTACCCCGGCCATCATCGAATCAATCCGCGCCGGCCTCGTCTTCCAGCTCAAGGCCGCGGTGGGCACCGACGTGATCCGCGCCCAGGAGGAACGGCTGCTGCACCGCGCGGTGGCCGCCTGGTCCCAGGTACCGACCATTGAGATCCTCGGAAACCTTGCAGCGGAACGGCTCTCGATCGTCTCCTTCGTGGTACGCCGCCCGGGCGGCAAATACCTGCACCACAACTTCGTGGTCGCGCTGCTGTCCGACCTGTTCGGCATCCAGTCCCGCGGCGGCTGCTCCTGCGCCGGGCCGTACGGGCATCGGCTCCTCGGCATCGACCTGACCGAATCGCACCGCTACGAACGCGAAGTCACTGGTGGCTGCGAGGGCATCAAACCCGGC
The DNA here is from genome assembly GCA_017848755.1 of Nakamurella sp. GTDB lineage: Bacteria > Actinomycetota > Actinomycetes > Mycobacteriales > Nakamurellaceae > Nakamurella. The sequence goes on from JAFIHI010000228.1 coordinate 15,389, forward strand.
TGGGTCCGCGTCAACTTCAACTACTTCGTCTCCGACACCGTCGTCGACTACATCATCGACGCCGTCACCCTGATCGCCACCGACGGCTGGAAGCTGTTGCCGGACTATCGTTTCGACCCCGCGACCGGGCTGTGGCGGCACAAATCCGGCCCCGTCGAGCCGCCGCTGCGCCTGCACCAGGTCGTGTATGACGAGTCCGGCGGCATGCGCTATCCGCACCACCGGGCCACCGCCGACGAATCCACCCTCGCCGACTACCTCGACGAGGCCAGGGCCATCGTCGCGGCACGCGACGCGAACGACGTCATTTCCCCGCAAGCGGGAGGCACCCCCACCGGCAACCCGAAAGACCCCGAAATCGGCGGCGGCACCGGCCACCCCACACCCCCGCCGGCGGCTACGCACGTCACCGTCTCCGACGACTTCGAAGCCCTCCGCTGGTTCGAGCTCCCAGCCACCTGCCTCACCTGACGGCAGATCGCGCCGGCGCTATACCGTTGCGGTATCGTATCGGTATGAGCATTCAGATGACGCTGCGCATCGATGATGCGGCAGCAGCGTTCGTCGATCGGATCTCCGCAGCCGGAGAAGGCAGCCGGGCGGACATCATCAACCGTGCGCTGGCGCGGGAGATGCGGCGTCGGGCCGCCGTACGGGATGCGCAGATCTACGCGGAAGCGGCCGGGGATGCGGACGAGGGCACCTATGCCGCCTGGGCCGCCGCGAACGCTGCCGCGCTCGGATCGGAACTCGACTGATGCGCCCGATCTGGTTGGCACAGCTGGACAAGGCCCGCCCGGTGGTCCTGCTCACCCGGGACGAGGTCCGTGCCGTGCGCTCGCTGGTGACCGTCGCGCCGCTCACCTCGACGGTGCGCGGGCTGTCCAGCGAGATCGCGGTAGGAACGCGCAACGGACTCGATCACGACTCGGCGATCAACCTGGATCTCATCACCACGATCCCCCGCGCGTCGCTCATCCGCCCGATCGGCATACTGCTCCCCGACCAGGAGCCCGAACTGACCCGCGCCTTCCATGCCGCCTTCGATCTCGGCGACTGAGACCCGGGCGACAGGGCATGCTGCGTACAGAGCAGTGATATCCGGGTTGCCGTCGACTGACCCCATCCCCGGCGACATCGGGAGGCACATGCCGATGAGGTAGCCCCGCACGGCAAGCCGCGCCCACGCTCCGAGCCGCGCTCGAACCCGCAAGCGCACCCGCCCGCCGAGGCCCACATCAATCGAGGCAGAACTCGTTGCCCTCCGGGTCCTGCATCACGATCGTGCCTTGGTCCATTGCGTTCGGCTCCATGCGGCGCACCACCCGCGCGCCGAGCGATACGAGCCGGTCGGCCTCGGCGGCGAGCGCCGCCATCCGCGCATCGTCGCGCAGGCCCGGAGCGGCCCGCACGTCGAGATGCATCCGGTTCTTCGCCGTCTTTCCCTCGGGTACGCGCTGGAAGAACAGCCGTGGTCCGCTCTCCCCCTCCGGCGGCACCGCGGCCGACCGGCTGTTGCGCTCTTCGGTGGGCACCCCCCAGGCGTCCAGCGCCGCCTCCCAGGTGTCGAAACCTGGCGGCGGATCCTGGAACCGGTAGCCCAGTACCTCGCACCAGAACCCGGCGAGCGCACCGGGGTCCGCACTATCGAACGTGATCTGAACCTCGCGCATGGCCATCGACATGGCCGCCACGCTAGCGCACCCCACCGACAGCGCGGGTGTCGCCGCGATCCGGGCGGGGCTGCGTCGCCGCCACCGGTGGGGGTACCTCCCGCTTGGGGGGAATGACGCTGTTCGCGGCCGCGCGGCGGCAGGGTGCCGGATCTTCGTCCTATCCTCGAGGACATGAGCGATCGAGGCGCCTTCGTGGTGCGCGAGCGCGCGGCGCTCGCCGACGAATTCGTCGAGCGTGGACCCGACGAGCCCACCCTCTGTGAAGGCTGGAACACGCGAGACCTTCTGCAGCACCTCATACGTCGCGAGTCCGTCACGGCATCAGCGCTGCTCGAGGGCCGCCGCGCCTACGTGGCCCGCATCCGCGAACTCGACTGGCCGGAGGCGATCGGCCGATTCCGCAGCGGCCCGCCGCCCGGCTCCGTCTTCCGCATTCCGGGCGCCGAGGCCGCGGCCAACGCCGAGGAGTTCTTCGTCCACCACGAAGACGTGCGCCGCGCCGCCGATGGCTGGACGAAGCGGGAGCTTCCGGCCGCGATCGAAGACGCGTTCTGGCGGCGGCTGCGCTCGCCGTTCCACCGAATCATGGTGCGGCACATCGGTTTTGGTCTGCACCTCCAACGGCCCGATGGCTCGCACGCCACGCTTCGCCCGGCGCGCCCGGGGGTCGTGATCACCGGCCCGCCCAGCGAAATCCTGCTCTTCCTCTTCGGGCGGCAGGCCGTCGCCGATGTCCGCCTCGACGGCCCGGCCGACGCGCGCGAGCGCCTGACACACGCCAGGCTCGGATTCTGACACGCTCCGACCACCGGCGGCCGGAACATGCCCACCCCGAGAACATCGTCATATGCGAAAAACGGCGGGCACAGCATCGGTCACGGTTCCGACTTTGCCGCGCAGGTCACGGATGTCGCCGTTATCGAGCCGTGATCAACTCGGTGGGATCGGGTATGACGTTGTTCTCGGCCGCAGCATTCGTCGATCCACGCAGCCGGAACGTGTCGGGCATAACATGGGGACACTGAGCCCGCCAACGGGCGGAACTCGCAAACCGGTAGGCCTCCCCGCCCTGTACTGACATCGTGGGAAGACCCCCGCCTCAGACGAGGAGGGTCTTCGTGGATTCATTGCCTGGACTGCACGCACCGCGTCGACGACCGGTGACCTTGATGCGGGGCCGCGCCCCGTTCATCCACCCGGCGTAGACCGGGCCCGGCGCCGCCGGAACGGCGCTCCTCCATTCGGCCGATTTCGGCCGTCATCGGCTTCCGCCGAGGCACTTTTTCCGCGCGACGGACCTCACCATCACGCATCCCGTCTGTCTGCACTCTTTCTGCATTTCCTCTGCACTGCCAAGGAGGCACAACATGTCGCATCGGGTACATCTCGCCCTCGTCGCCACCGTCGCGAGCGCCGCGATGGTACTGGCAGCGTGCGCGTCAGCGCCGTCGGCGAATTCGTCATCCAGCTCGTCTTCGCCGTCCGGGTCGTCGTCCTCGTCGTCCTCGTCTTCGTCGCCGTCGAGTGAGTCGTCCTCGTCGGGACCCTCGTCGCCGTCCGGATCGTCATCGTCGGGATCGTCATCCTCGTCGAGTTCAGCACCAGAGACCGGGCCGATCACGCCGGTCGGAACGTTCTTGCCGTGCGTCGTGTCCGACACGGCCGGGTTCAACGACCACTCGTTCAACGAACAGAGTTACGACGCGGTCAAGACCATCGCGACCAGGGCCGGCGTGAAGTTCAAGTCCGCGGAGTCGAAGACCGCGGCAGACTACGTGCCCAATGTGAACCAGCTGGTCGCCGCCGGATGCACCGTGGTCGTCGCGTCCGGGTTCAACCTCGTCGCCGCCGTCCAGGCAGCCGCGACGAAGAACCCCAAGGTCGACTTCGTGATGGTCGACGACAATTCGATCAAGCTCCCCAACGTGAAGGATGTGGTCTTCGCGACCAACCAGGCGGCGTTCCTCGGCGGGTACGCGGCCGCGGCGTACTCCAAGACCGGTGTGGTGGCGACCTGGGGCGGGCAGGAGATCCCGCCGGTCACCGTCTACATGGACGGCTTCTGGGACGGGGTGCAGTACTACAACCAGAAGAACGGCAAGAACGTGAAGGTGCTCGGCTGGAACGAGCAGACCCAGAAGGGAACGTTCGTCGGGAACTTCACCGATCAGAACACCGCCAAGACCCTCACCACGAACTTCCTGAACCAGAAGGCGGATGTGATCATGCCGGTCGCCGGCTCGCTGTACGAGGGGGGTGGCGCTGCCATCCGCTCCGCGAACTCCGATGCGGTCCTGATGGGCGTGGACGCGGACCTCTTCCAGACCGACACCAGCGGGTACCAGAACCTGATCCTGGTATCCGTGTTGAAGAACATCGATAACGCGGTGTCCGCCGTGCTCAGCGACATCGCGCAGGGAAAGTTCAACAATGCGGAGTTCATCGGCACGTTGAAGAACAACGGGGTGGGGCTGTCGCCGTTCCACGACTTCGCGAGCAAGGTTCCGGCCTCGCTGTCCGGTGACATCGCCACGATCACCGCCGGAATCGAGGACGGCTCGATCCAGGCTCCGTCGCCGTCGGAGCCGAAGGCCTGACGACAGGCGCGCGTCCGTGCCGCCTGGGACTGTGCTTCCGGCGGCACGGACGTGCACCAGTACGACCTTGTACAACTTTGTACGACCCGCAGCCATCCACGACGTCTAAGGGGCGTTCGCATGAAGCTCGAGTTGCGCGGTATCACCAAGAGATTCGGGTCGCTGGTCGCCAACGACCACATCGACCTGGCCATCGAGCCCGGCGAAATCCATTGCATCCTCGGCGAAAACGGCGCCGGCAAGACGACTTTAATGAACATGCTCTACGGCCTGCTGCCGATCGACGAAGGCGAAATCCTGATCGACGGGGTCGCACAGCACTTCACCAGCCCGCGCGATGCGATGCGAGCGGGCATCGGCATGGTGCACCAGCACTTCATGCTGGTGCCCGTTTTCACGGTGGCGGAGAACGTGATTCTGGGCCATGAGCAGACCACGTTCGCCGGCCACCTGAACATGGCCGCGGCCCGCGTGCGGGTCAAGGAGATCGCCGCCCAGTTCGGGTTTCACATCGACCCCGACGCGCGCATCGAGGACCTGCCGGTCGGGGTGCAGCAACGCGTGGAGATCATCAAGGCGCTGGCGCTCGACGCGCGCGTGCTCGTCTTCGACGAACCGACCGCCGTCCTCACCCCGCAGGAGACCGACGAACTGATGTCGATTATGCGGCAACTGCGGGACTCCGGCCGGGCGATCGTCTTCATCACGCACAAGTTGCGCGAGGTACGCGAGGTGGCCGACCGGATCACCGTGGTGCGGCTGGGCAAGGTGGTGGGCTCGGTGTCACCGGGCGCGTCCGACGCGGAGATGGCCTCGATGATGGTGGGCCGCGCCGTGGAGCTTACGGTCGCCAAGGGGCCGGCGAAACCGGGCGAGGCGGCGCTCGTCGTGGAGGATCTCGTGCTCGCCGATCGCCACCACCTTCCGGTGCTCGACCACGTGTCGTTCACCGTGCGGCGCGGCGAGATCCTGGCGGTCGCCGGGGTCCAGGGCAACGGCCAAACCGAGCTGGTCGAGACGCTGTTCGGCATGCACCGGGATGCGACCGGCACGGCGACCATCGACGGGAAGAACCTGCTCGGGATCGGTTCCCGCGCCGCCATCGAGGCGGGGGTCGGGTTCGTTCCGGAGGACAGGCAGCGGGACGGGCTCGTCGGCGATTTCACCGTCGCCGAGAACCTGATGCTGAACCGGTCCGCGGGCCCGCCATTCGTACGCCACGGCGGGCTGCAGTTGCGGCTGTTGCGCCGGTTCGCCGACCAGAAGATCCGCGAGTTCGACGTGCGGACCCCCTCCGCGTCGACACGCGCCCGGCAGTTGTCCGGCGGCAACCAACAGAAGCTGGTCCTCGCCCGGGAACTGAGCCGGGACCTGCGGCTGCTCATCGCCGCGCAGCCGACGCGCGGTCTGGACGTGGGATCCATCGAGTTCGTGCACGAGCGGATCATCGCGGCGCGTGACGAGGGCGTCCCGGTGGTCGTCGTCTCGACCGAGCTCGACGAGGTCACCGCGCTCGCCGACCGCATCGCTGTCATGTATCGCGGGGCGATTGTTGGCATCGTCCCGCCGGACACCCCCCGCGACGTGCTCGGGCTGATGATGGCCGGGGCGCCGGTCGACGGACCAAGGCAGGCCGCATGAGCACGGAACACTCCGGTACGGATACCGGCCGGGCAGAGCGCGAGGGCCGCGACGGCACCGAAGACACCCGGGGCCGCGAGGACACCGAGGGCAGCCGTAAAGACACCGACGAGGCGGGCGGCGCCGGCACCGAAACCGCCCCGGATGCAACCGAAACAGTCGAGGCCGCAACCGAAACAGTCGAGGCCGCACCGCCTCCGCCCCTGGAGGCACACGATCTCACCGCGGAGCTGCCTGCCGCCCCGGAGCCGCGCTCCGCCCGATTCGTACGGGAATTGACGAACGGCTCCGCCGCCATCACCGTGCTGGCGATCATCGTGGCCCTCGTCATCGGCGCGATCCTTATCGTCGTGACCGACTCCGCCACGCTGGACGCGGTGCCGTACTTCTTCGCCCGGCCCTCGGCCACGCTCAAGGCGATCGGCGCCGCGGTCGGCGGAGGCTATGCCGCGCTCTTCCGCGGCGGCATCTACGACTACACCCAGAGCAGCTTCACCGCCGCGATCGAACCGCTGCTGCACAGCCTGAGCTTCGCGACACCGCTGATCGCCGCCGGCATCGGCATCGGGATCGGCTTCCGTGCCGCCATTTTCAATATCGGCGGGCAGGGCCAGATGCTGGCCGGCGGCGCACTCGCCGGGTGGATCGCCTATGCCCTGCCCCTGCCGGCCGCGCTGCACATCCCGATCGCCGTCGTCGCCGCCCTGGTCGGTGGCGCGGTCGCCGCCGGGATCGCCGGCGTGATCAAGGCGACCACCGGCGCACACGAGGTGATCGTGACGATCATGCTCAACTACATCTCGTTCTACCTGCTGGGATACCTGCTCACGAACGTGCTCAAGAAGCCCGGCTCTAACAATCCCATCTCGCCGCCCGCATTGCCGTCCGCGGTGTTCCCCGGGACCACGGCCGGGCTCAATATCGGGTTCGCTATCGTGGTGGCCCTGACGATTTTCGCCTCCTGGTTGATGAATCGTTCCGCCCTCGGCTTCCATTTCCGCGCCGTCGGCGAGAACCCTGATGCCGCAAGGGTTGCCGGGATCAGCGTCAAGCAGGTCACCGTCATCGTCATGATCATGTCCGGTGCCTTCGTCGGATTCGCCGGCGCCTACCAGGTGCTCGGCCAGACCACGACGGGTTTCACCAACGCGCTGGACGCCGGGATCGGCTTCAACGCCATCACGGTCGCCCTGCTCGGCCGCAACAAGCCATGGGGCATCTTCTGGGCGGGCATCCTGTTCGGCGTGTTCCAGGCCGGCGGCTACACGATGCAGGCGGCCGAGGGCATCGATATCGACATCATCCTGGTGGTCCAGTCGGTGATCGTGCTGTTCATCGCGGCGCCGCCGCTGGTGCGCGCGATCTTCCGGATGCCGGAGCCGGGGCACCACCGCTCGGCCAAGCGGGCGCACCGGCCGGCGGTCAAGACGGGAGCAGCAGCATGACGAGCGCCATCCAGCACGCCGAACCCAGCAGCGCCCCGGGCAGCACCACCACCGTCGCCACCCTCCGCCTGCGCGACTGGAAGACGCCGATCGCGTTCGGCATCTTCACGGTGATCGCCGCCATCCTGTTCATCGCCTATGGCCGACACGGAGACGCCACCTTCACCTTCACCTCGCTGTCGACGGACGTGGTCCATGTCCCCGACTTGCCCATCAACGTATGGGGTTTCGGGATCGCCGCGACCGCCATCGCCGCCGTCATGACGGTCGTTTCCGTTGCTTATGTCCGGTCGCGCCGCGATATTCCGCGCTGGTATCTCGCGCTGTTCGCGTTTGTCCTGCTGGTCTGCTTCCTCGCCTGGGCGACCGCGGGCGAGACACTGCCCATCATCGGTCTGCTGGGCGGCGCGCTGGCGCTGAGCGTGCCGTTGATCTTCGGTGCGCTGGGCGGCGTCATGTCGGAGCGCTCCGGCGTGGTGAACATCGTCATCGAAGGACAGCTCTTGGCCGGGGCGTTCGTCTCGGCGGTCGTCACGTCCTCGACCGGCTCAGCCATCGCCGGACTGGTGGCGGCCGGCGTCGCGGGCATGCTGGTGTCCTTCGTGCTGGCGGCGTTCTCCATCACCTACTACGTCGACCAGATCATCGTCGGCGTGGTGCTCAACGTCCTGGTGCTGGGGCTCACGAACTTCCTGTTCGCCACCGTGCTGACGCAGCACCCGACCACGCTCAATTCGCCGAAACCGCTTCCCACGTTTGCCATCCCAGGCCTGTCGGCGATCCCGGTGATCGGTCCGGTGCTGTTCAACCAGACCGCCATCGTCTACGTCATGTATGTGGCCGTGGCCGTCGTCTTCTACCTGCTCTTCTTCACCCGGACGGGCCTGCGCATCCGGTCCGTCGGCGAACATCCGCGCGCTGCCGACACCGTCGGGATCGACGTCAGCAGCGCGCGGTTCTGGAGCGTGTCCTTCGGCGGGGCCATCGTCGGCATCGGCGGCGCGTTCTTCACCATCGGCTCGGTCGGCGCCTTCTCCGAGGACGTCTCCAGCGGCCAGGGGTACATCGCCCTGGCCGCGGTGATCTTCGGCGGCTGGCACCCGATCAAGGCGACCTTCGCCGCGCTGCTCTTCGGCTTCGCGAACGAGTTGCAGTCGGAGCTCAGCATTCTCGGCTCCCCGGTGCCCAGCCAGTTCCTGCTCATGCTGCCGTACATCGTCACGATCATCGCCGTCGCCGGCCTGGTCGGCCAATCGCGCGCGCCGGGCGCCGATGGTAAACCGTATTTCAAGTGACGGTAACGTGACGCCTGGGCTCCCGTGCCGCGAAGAACGCGCGGACGCATCGAGTATGACGATGTTCGCGGGCTGCGCCCGAGTGTCCGGTGCGGGCCGCACGCACGTCTTCGGCATGTTCCGCCGCTGGACTCGCATGCCGTGGGAGTTGACCGGAATTTTCCATTTCGCTAACGCTGCAGGGATTGTCTCGGTCAGGTCACGGTCGTACGCTCTAGACCAATTGGTCGGTAGCGGCATTGATGCGTAACGGGTGTGAATGGGCGGTGGTGCGCTGTGGGTTTTCCCGGGCGTTCGAGCTGCGCAAGCCGTCTGGCGCGCGACAATGACTCGCAGAAGAGGCATATCGCTCACATCCACGCACATCGACCGTTCTTCTAGCGCGCACCGGTCGATGCCGGGCTGAGCCCATCCGGTCCCCTGGGTTCCTCGCACCCTGTTCCCGACGGCTCCCATCGCGCGCCTCGCCGCTTCGGCCTCCGGCAGGCCGCCTGCCGACCGGCATTGAATGTCTCTGCAGTGAGCGACTCCTGCAATCCACGGCAATCCGAATCAGAGGCCGGAGGGAGCGCACGATGAGAAGAAACGCGAAGGTGCTGGCGACCACCGCGACGGTGGCCGCGATGCTGGCGACGATCGGCATGCTGCAGACGGCATCCGCGGCGACCCCGGCGGCAGGCCGGGCAACGCACGCCGGTTCGGACGGCGCCACGTCCTCCTGGCGCGGCAGATCCGACGATGGCGGACGGCTCAGTCACGTCTTCATCATCATGTTGGAGAACCACGCGCTGGACAACACGATCGGCGACATCAACAAGAATCCGGGCACCCCGGGCTACAACGAGCTGTCCATGCCGTATCTGACGATGTTGTCGAAGACATACGGCAACGCGACGCAGTATTACGGCGTCACGCACACCAGCGAGCCGAACTACATCGCAGCCATCAGCGGCAGCACGTGGGGCGTGAACAACGACAACGGTTGGAACTCAGGAAGTTCCATCACGGTGAACTACGGAACGAAAGACAGCCCCGTCAACAAGACTTACACCCTGCCGCCGAACCAGTACGACCACGCGAACATCGTCGACAAGCTGGATGCCGCGCACATTCCGTGGGCCGCCTACATGCAGGCGATGCCGAGCGCGGGCTATCTGCAGGACACGTGGCCCAGCGACAAGAACGCCCTGTACGTGAGCAAACACAACCCGTTCATTCTGTTCAAGGACATCCGGTCGAACCCGAAGGACCTGCGGAACATCAAGCCGTTCACCGACATAGCGCGCGATCTGAACAGCCGGAACGCACCGCGGTACGTCTGGATCAGCCCGGACGAGTGCCACAACATGCATAACGGGATCTACACGGCGGTTCCGGGCTTCGCCGATACCCCGTGCAAGTACCCGTCCGCCATCGGGGACCCGCTCGACGAGCACTCGAAGACCGTCGCGGACAACTTCATCAAGGACGCGGTGACCACGATTATGCACAGCAAGGCGTGGACCGGGAACAGCGTCATCTTCATCACCGCCGACGAGAACGACTACGACCCGAGCAATCCGCAGATCGGCAACTACCTGTCCGCAGCCGGCTGCTGCGACTCGCCGGTGCTTCCGCCCGCCGACCCCGAGGTCAGCGTGGACTTCCCCGGCGGCATGTACGGCGGCGGCCTGGTTCCGATGGTCGTGATCAGCCGGAACGGCCCGCACCACGTCACCGACACGACCGCCTACAACCACTACTCGATGCTCCTGACGATCGAGGAAGGCTTCGGGCTGGGCAAGCTCGGCTACAGCTCCGACTCAGCGCAGGTCAAGCCGATGTGGCCGCTGATCACCCGGACCCACGTCCATCACTAGCGGACGAAACGGCGACCGATACGGCGCGGATACCGACCCGACCCGCCCGTCATGCCCGTTCAGACGACTCTGGGCGGCACGACGGACGGGCGCGGGCGGTGCCGACCGCCTCGTCGGCAGCAAAGGAGACATGACATGAAACCTCACACACATCGCAGCGCGGCGCTGACCGTGCTGGCCATTGTGGCGACCGCCGCAGGCGTCGTCATCGCCGCACCCGCGGCGGCGGCCCGCACCACTGTTCCCACTACTGGGTTCACCTCGGCCCACACCGGCTCCACGGCGCCGTGCAGCCTCGCCAACGGCATCACACACGTCGTACAGATCATGTTCGACAACGTGCATCTCACCCGCGACAACCCCCAGGTGCCCAGCGATCTGCAGCAGATGCCCGCGCTGTACCACTTCATCACCGACCACGGCGTGATGATGGCCAACGACCACAACGTGCTGGTGCACACCGCGACGAACTTCATCTCCAACTTCACCGGACTGTATCCGGACCGGACGGCCATCACCCAGTCGAACTCGGGCAGCTACTACGGGCCGGACGGCAGCACGCACCCCAATGTGTCGTTCGCGTACTGGTCGGACCCGGTGTACGACTACACGAATCCGCAGCCGCCGATCGACACCAACTACAACCTGCAGTACACGGCGGACCGGCGCAACGTTCCGAACCACACCAACGTGAACGTCCCCGCCCCGTGGGTGCCGTTCACGCGCGCCGGGTGCAACGTCGGCGAGGTCGGCATGGCCAACACCGTGCTGGAGAACACCGGGTCGGACATCGCAACTGTATTCGGCGCAAGCTCGCCCGAGGCGGCCGAGGCGAAAGCCAACCCACACAAGGCGCAGGCGGACTTCGTCGGGTACGCGGTGCACTGCGCGGCGACGTCGTCGCTGTGCGGAGGCGGCCAGACCGACGCGCTGCCCGACGAGCCGGGCGGGTATCACGGTTTCAAGGCCCTGTTCGGCAACGCACAGATCCAACTGGTAATCAGCCCGTCGGGGCCGGTCACAGCGCTGGACGGTACCAGGATTCAGGATCAATACGGCAATGACGGCTTCCCCGGCTTCGATTCGCTCACGCCCACCAACTCGCTGGGCTACGCGGCGCAGATGCTGGAGAACGGCGTGCAGGATGTGAACGTGTACGTCTCGGACGTGCACGGCGACCACACGGGCTCGGCCGGAGATCTGGGGCCGGGATCGCAGCTCTACGAGCAGCAGTTGGCCGCCTACAACACGGCCTTCGCGCAGTTCTTCCAGCGACTGGCCAAGGACGACATCACCCCGCGCAACACCCTTTTCGTCGTCACCACTGACGAGGGCGACCATTTCTCCGGCAGCGCACCGACGCCAATCGGCTGCACTGGGCTGGACGGCAACTACTGCACGTACGCGACCCGCTCCGAGGTGAACGTCAACCTGACGGGGCTCCTCGCCAGCGCGGCCGGCAACACCACGTCGTTCGCCATCCACAACGACCCCGCCCCCGCCCTGTGGGTCAAAGGCCAGCCGGCCCGGACCGATCCGGCCGTGCGGCAGCTCGAGCGCGACATCGCCGGGCTGCACTTCAAGAACCCGTTGACGGGCGTCAGCGAACCGGTCGCCTACTACATGGCCGATCCGGTCGAGGAGAAGATCCTGCACTTCGTCAGTTCCGATCCGGCGAGAACGCCGACCATGACGCTGTTCTCGGGCGAGGACAGCTACGTGATCGGTAGCAAGTCGGCGTGCACCGGCGACGCGTGCGCGTTCACCACGGGTGCCGGCTACGCCTGGAACCACGGGAGCACCTGGCCCGACATGCAGGACATCTGGGCGGGCTACGTCGGTCCAGGGATCTCGGCGCGCGGCACCAACCGCACGGTGTTCACCGATCAGGTCGACATGCGGCCGACCGTCCTCGCGCTCACCGGGCTGCACGACGACTATGCCGTGGACGGCCGCGTGCTGACCGAGATCGCCGCACCCGGCGCCTTGCCTTCGGCGCTGCGGGCGCATGCCGGCATCGTGCGGGGGCTGGGCGAGGAGTACAAGCAGATCCTTGCCACCACCGGGAAGTTCGACATGACCACGCTGAAGATCTCCACCAAGGGGCTCGCCAGCGGCAGCGCGACTAACGACCGGCGCTATCGGGCGACCGAGGCCGCCTTGACCTGGCTGGACAACCAGCGCGACCGGCTCGCCGCGCAGATGTCCGACCAACTGCTCGGAGCGGCCTTCCACGGCACACCGGTCCAGCCGGAGAAGGCGCTGCGGCTGATCGCGCAGGCCA
>JAFIHI010000229.1 GCA_017848755.1 Nakamurella sp.
ATGGTCAGCACGGTGTCGTCCTGCCCGAGGATGACGCCGGTGCGGGTGACCTCCTCGTCCTCGACCTCCGCGCCGAGTGCCCGCGCCAGCCGGTCGAAGAATCCGGGAAGCAGCTCGTCCAGGTGGTAGTCGACCCGGATCACCGAGGGTTCGGGAAAGGTCACCGTGATCGGCCGCCCGCCGACCGTGATCGATGCGGTGGGGTACTGGGTGCGGATAAACCGCCTGGTCCGTCGGACGGCGATGGCGTCCAACAGCTCGAACAGGTGCTGGCCGGTGAGCTCGTCGGGGTCGAGAGCCATTGCCCGACCGAAATACCGGTCCACGCTGGGGATGTCGATATCGACGAAGGCCGTGTCGGAGGGGGTGATGTAGGAGACCAGCGTCTTGAGGTCCGCCAGCCCATTGTTGACGGGGGTAGCGGTGAGCAGCACGAGGTCCTTCGCCACGGCACCGCCGAGCAACCTGCGCATGGCGTCGGCGCGCTGGGTGTCGGCGTTGCGCAGGTTGTGCGCCTCGTCGACAACCACCAGCGCATAGTCGTCGGGATTCCGGAGTGCGGACGCCGAGGCTCCGGCGCCGTCGATGTTTCGGACCAGTTCCTCGTAGGAGACGACCTCCGCGAAGATCCTGAACTCGTCCAGGAATGGGCGCCAGGTGGAGTCTCGCAGGGTGGCCGGCGCCACGATCAGCACCCGCTGCCGGTTGGCGACCGATGCCCGGTGGATCAGCTCGCCAGCGATATAGGTCTTCCCGAGGCCCACCTCGTCGGCGATGATCACGCCGCGTCGCTTGGCCAGGATCCGTCGGGCGCGCCAGACCCCGTCGCGCTGGAACTGGGTGAGGTGCAGGCCGTCGCCGGGGTCCTGTACCGGGGCGAGGTCGGAGCCGTAGAGCTCGTGCAGCATGCGCAGGAACACGTCCCACGGCCGGTGCGGCAGCCACCGGGACTCGTAGAGCGCGGCGAGGTCGTACGGTTCGGCGCCGTCCCACTGCTCGTCGAACCACTGCCGGACCAGTTCGACGGTGCTCGGTTGGTAGGCGCCGAGGTTGAGTTCTCGGTTGTTCATCAGCCCGCCGTAGGTGAGGTTCGACGAGCCGGCGATCACCGAGGGATGTCCGCCGGTGACGATGTAAGCCTTGCCGTGCAGGAAACCGGTGGCCAGGCGGCGGACTTCGACCGGATGAGTGCGCAGCCAGGTCACCAGCCGGCGTGCCCCCGCGTCCGCTTCCCGGGTGAATCCGAGCAGGTCGCGATCCTCGAACATGGCCTGGTCGTGCCTGTCCAGGGCCTGCTGCAGTTCCGGGCGGGCGAGCGGCGAATCGCGGACGGCCAGCGGGGTGACGGTGGAGCGCACCGAGGAGTCATCGGGTTCCGCGCCGAGCAGGATGCGCACCGGGCCGACGGCGTCCAGGCAGTCGGCGAGCTGCTCGTACCCGGCGACGTTGAAGTACGCGGTCGCGATCGCCAGTTCCGGCGGTCGCCGGAGCCGCTCGGTGGCGCCGCCGAGCAGCGCGGTGAGCGCGCCGGCGACGGTCTCCGGTGGCGTGGCATGCGGCCGGTTGGTGGCGATCTCGGGTAGGGCGGTCACTGCGGGTCGGCCCAGCGGTCGAAGTGCTTCAGGACAGCCGCGAGTCGGGGGCGATAGTCCCAGCCGCGGTGGAACGTGGCGAAGATGTGGGTGACGTCGTTCCGGCCGAGACCGTAGAGATGAGAGACCACGGCGTCGATCTCGGCGATCATGTCGTTCTTGGTGTCCTCGTCGGTGACGGACCCGACCGGCACACCGACCTCAGCAGCCCAGTCCGCGTAGCGGTCGTCCACGGCAGCAAGGCGGCCGGCGAGATTGATGACTCGATTCCGGAGTGGCGACGTCGATCCCGGTCGTGGCAATGGAAACGGAGCCAGTATCTCGAATGTCAAATGGAGTTCAACATAGCGACGTGCATACCAGTCGAAGGTCACACTCGACATCACTGCGAGTACCAACGCCTCGTCAGATGGAGACCCGTTCCGCCGCAGCAAGTAGGGAGCGTTGTGCACCAACGACACGTCTGGTTCAAGTAGACACGCGATGACGGTGCGCGAATCGGTGGCTCGCGCCACGTCCCGAAACGCGATCCGCGTGAAGTTCATCGGGAGTGTCGCAGAGCTATCCGCCGGGACCCCGTAGAACGCCGAGCTCGAGGTGCGCGATTGTCTCCTGCGCTTCCTCTCCAGGTGTGCGGCGAGTTTCTGCCTTTTCGCGTAGGCATATGGTGGCCCGAAATCAGGGTCGTACAAATTGAATGAGGCTCCAGCAAGGACAGGCATCCACTCGTCGCCCGCTGGTTCGGAGAAGTCGAACAGGGCCTTGTCTCCGGTAGCATGCAGCTCGGCCACCGGCCGGAACTCGAAGCCGTCCGTCGAGTCGAATCGTGGGCTGCGGCGCATCTTTTTGAAGACGGCGGCGGAGGCGTTGCTGGGCAGCAAGGGGAACGCTGCGCCCGTGGCCCAGCCTGAGAATTCGTCGGCCGGAACCGTGATGCACCGGCCGACGCCAGACTTGTAGTCGGACAATGAGTGGAACGGCCCGTTGAATGTGACGGTGCGCTGGCCGGATCGCCGAATGGTCGTGAGCGCGACGGTGTACTGCGGATGCACTTCTTCGAAGACCCACTTGCGACTGTTGGTCAGGAAACACACGTCATCGAAGGCGCCGCCCTGCAGAATCGCCTCGCGCCACTTCGCCGTTCCCGACCCGGACAGCGCGCCCCGGGGGAAGACGATCCCGGCTCGGCCGCTGTCACGTAGCAACGCCCAATCCCGCCAGCAGAAGATCTTGTACAGGTCCGTATCCCCGCTGCCGATCGGATACGGCCCGGCTCTGAGTACGCCGCGCAGATCCTCGGCGACGGCGACGGCGTCGTCATACTCGGCGACCAGGTCCGGGCGCTCGTGTTCGTAGCGAGCCAGGGCCGCGTTCTTATCCTTCTGCGACATCGAGCGAAGGCCGGGGAATCGCAGCCCCCACCAGCCGTGCTTCTCGACCTTGACCTTCTCCCACGGCGGGTTCCCCAGGATGACGTCGAATCCGGGCCGCTCGCGGCTGAACACCTCCGGAAACGCGACCGGGAAGTGCAGCGCGCCCAGTTCCTCGATCTTCGTCTGCACGGCAGCGCTGGCACCGGCGCCGATCACCGCGTCCCAGCCGAGGGCGCTCAGGTGCCGCAGATCGATCAGGCCGAGCCGCCCGGCGACCGCGGCGTCCAGCGCGTGCTTGGTGGGCTCGATGGCCGCGGTGGCCTCATCGATCAGGCCGGCGGCTTCCCGGCTTTCCGTCACCGTCGATTCCGCCAGCAGCGCCAGCCGTTTCAACGGCTCCGCACCCGCCGCGATCCCGTCGAGGATCTGCTGCCGGAACAGGCTGATCTGACCACCGCCGTCCTCGGGATCGAGGATTTCGACGGCCTCGTCCAGGGTGCCGATCCCGGTCAGCGAGTTGCCGACCACCAGGCCGTGGTCCAGCGTGGACATCGGCAGCCCGGGGATGAAGGTGTGGATCCACACCGCCAGCCGAGCCAGGTCGACGGCGATGGTGTTGAGGTCGATGCCGTAGATGCACCGGCGCGCGATCTGTCGGCGCACCAGGCCCATCTGGTCGATGGTTGGCACCTCGTGCACGCCGGCCTGCTCCAGCATCTGCACGGCGGTGTTTCGCAGCCCGTCCAGTTCCGCCGTTACGTGGGGGATCGGGTGCTCGTCCAGAAACGCAGCGAACCGGGTGCCGAGGTGGTCCACCGCCGCGACCAGGAAGTGGCCGGAGCCCATGGCCAGGTCGGCGACCCGGAAATCGAAGAGCGCCCGCGCGGCGTCCACCTCCCGGCCCGCGTCCAGCAGCGTCGTCACCCTCGCCAGGTGCTGCTCGACGGACGGGTCCAGCGCCGAGCGCAGCAGGTGCTCCACCGCGAATTGCTTGGTGAAGTACGAACCGGTCGCCTTGCGCACGCCCGAGGAGTTGTGGAAGTACACCGAGCCGGCGGGGGCGACGATCGTGTCGCCGCTCGTGGCGGGGACATAGGCGTTCTTCTTGTTCAGCGCGAGATCGACCGGCGCAACGGACAGCGAGGACTCGAGCAGGCCTTCGTAGATGGTGCCGAACTCGCGCACGCTGAGGGTCTGGAAGTCGACGGGTCCCTGGGTTCCGTCCGGCCCGGTGTCCACCAGCATCCGCTGGACGGCGGGGCCGATCTCGCGGTTGGTCAGCGTCAGTCCCGCTATCAGCGCACCGATCTCGGCCCGTGGATCGAACAGGCTGCCGCCATACGCGGGGATCGACCATTCGCGGTTTCCCGTGTGCACGCCGCGCCAGATGTCCTGCAGGTCGTGCCAGAGCTCCACCGATTGGTCATCGAATGGCACCTGTCCGTGCTGCGCGACGAGTTCGGCGTATCGGCGCGCCCGGCGCTTGAGCGCCTTGGCCCGGTACGCGTCGTTGGTGCGGTAGGGCAGCAGCCCGCGGTCCTCGGCATACGCCACGAACAGCAGCCGGAACAGGATCACCAGGGTGACGTGGTACGCCCGCTCCAGGCCGGATTCGCTGATGTCGCGCAGCTTCTGGGCCACGGTCGTCGCCAGCTCGGGGATGACGTCGTTGTACACCCGCTCACGGAGCCGGGCCCCGAGATCGGCCGCGTGATCGGCCGAGCTGGCCAGGATCTCCGCGACGGTTCCGTGGTGTCGTAGCGCCGTCGGGGTGAGCAA
>JAFIHI010000230.1 GCA_017848755.1 Nakamurella sp.
CCTTCTGCACCAGCGGCCATCCCTTCCGGGGACACTTCCGCGGCCATTCCCTCCGGAGTCGTGCCTTCCGCCGCGACCGCGGCGCGAGAAGCGTCATACTCGGTGGAATCTGCAGCGGTACCGGCGGTTTCGGAAACGGCGGCCTCCGCGGTGGCCACGGCACCCGGCGCCTCGCTCGCTGCCAAGGTGGACGCCAGGCAGTCGGCGAACTTGCCGAGGATCTTGTCGCCCACCTCGACCATCACCCCGCGGCCGAACTGGGCCGGGCGACCCGTGATCGTCAGGTCCGTCTTCATCGTCACGGCGGTCCGGTCGCTCGCCACGGATTCGGCCGCGGCCACCACCGTCATCGACGCCGTGGACCCGGACCGCGCGGCGTTGCCCGACGCCTCGATCGTCGCCGTGTGTGTTGCCTCGTCGGCCGAGACGATGCGTGCGGAGCCGGCGTACGTGAGCTGGATCGGCCCGAGCTTGACCTTCACCGTGCCGGTGTACTCGGAACCGTCCGCGCTGGACAGCGTTGCGCCGGGGAAACATGCGGCGACCAGTTTCATGTCGAGCAGGTGCGTCCACGCCTTGTCGATGCCGACCGGCACTTCGAAACGGTGTTCCAGTTCCACGACGGCCCTCCAGCGCAGGCGACTTCGGTAGGCCGATCCTACGACCGGACGGTCGAAACGGCAGTTCGAGGCGAGTGATCGCCACGTGGGTGGATCATCTTCGCCAGTCGCACCGCGCCAAGCCGGACGGGTTCCGGCCGGAGACGCGCACCGGGGCGCCGACCGTACATCCGACGGTAGGCAGGCAAATCGTCGGAACCCCGCGCCGTCGTGCAAAACATGTTTTCGTGTCAGGATCGAGGAAAGCGCACTCACCCACCACGCCCGATGCGACCGGCGATCCCGGCGCGAGGCGACACGCGAAGGAGTCTGCATGGCACCCGATCGGTGGATCAGAAACCCAAGGACAGGACCGGATGCTGGAATGGATGCAGCCGGGCCGGGCACGTCCGGCGTGCCGACCGCGGAACAGATGGTGCACGGTCTGCGACAGACCGCCCATGGGGAGGGGCTCGTCGAGCTGCTGACGCCCGAGGGCGAGCTGACCCCCGACCCCGATTACCCACTAGAGGTGACGCCGGACCTGCTGAAGGGTCTTTACCGGGACATGGTGCTGGTGCGCCGGTTCGACCGTGAGGGCAACGCGCTGCAGCGCCAGGGCCAGCTCGGCATCTGGGTGCCGTTGCTCGGGCAGGAGGCTGCGCAGGTCGGTGCGGGGCGCGCGATGCGGCCGCAGGACATGGCCTTCCCCTCGTACCGCGAGCACGGCGTCGCATGGTGCCGAGGGGTCGATCCGACCGAGCTGCTCGGCATCTTCCGCGGGACGGACCATTCCAGCTGGAATCCGAAGGAGAAAGGATTCCACGACTACACGATCGTGATCGGGAACCAGGCGCTGAATGCCACCGGCTATGCGATGGGGCAGCGTTTCGACGGCAAGGTCGGGTCGAGCGGCCCGGATGCGCTTCAGACCGATGAGGCGACGATCGTCTTCTTCGGCGACGGCGCCACCAGCCAGGGCGATGTGCACGAGGGCATGGTGTATGCGGCGTCCTTCGATGCGCCGGTGGTCTTCTACTGCCAGAACAATCAGTGGGCGATCTCCGAGCCGGTGGAGACGCAGTCCCGGGTGCCGCTGCACAAACGTGCTGCGGGGTACGGGTTTCCAGGCATCCGCGTCGACGGGAACGACGTGCTGGCCTGTCTCGCGGTCACGCGCTGGGCGCTGGATACGTGCCGCTCGGGGAACGGCCCGGTGATGATCGAGGCCTTCACCTACCGGATGGATGCGCATACCACCTCCGACGACCCGACCCGCTACCGGCTGGCCGACGAGACCGAGGCGTGGAAGATGTTCGATCCGATCGAGCGGGTGCGGGTGCTGTTGACGCGGTCCGGTTGGGCCGACGATGCGTTCTTCGCGTCCGTGCAGGCGGATGCCGATGAGCTGGCCGCGCGTTTCCGAGCGTTCACGATGGCGATGGAGACGCCGCCGCCGACACGCATGTTCTCGCACGTGTTCTCGGCGCCGAATCAGCAGCTGGAGCGGCAGCAGGCGGACTATCTCGAGTACCTGGCGGGTTTCGAAGACGGCGCCGGCGGTGGTGCTGTTGGCGGCCCGGCCGGCGGTATCGCGGATGGCGCGGCTCACGGGGATGACGCTGTTCGCGCTGGCGCGCATGCCGTCTCGGCAGCGGGGAGCGCACGGTGACCGCCTCCGGCGTGCCGAGCGCCGCGGATGTGGAACTCAAGCCGATCACCATGGCCAAGGCGCTGAACATGGGCCTGCGCGCCGCGATGGATGCGGACCCGAAGGTGCTGGTGATGGGAGAGGACGTCGGCACGTTGGGCGGCGTCTTCCGAATCACCGACGGGCTGAAGAAGGACTTCGGCGCGCACCGCGTGTTGGACACGCCGCTCGCCGAGTCCGGGATCGTGGGCACGGGCGTCGGTTTGGCGCTCCGCGGGTATCGTCCGGTCTGCGAGATGCAGTTCGACGGGTTCACGTTCCCGGCGTTCGACCAGATCATCTCGCAGGTCGCGAAGGTGCAGTTCCGGTCGCAGGGTGCCTGGCAGATGCCCATGGTGATCCGCATCCCGTTCGGCGGCGGAATCGGTGCGGTGGAGCATCATTCGGAGTCGCCGGAGTCGTTGTTCTGCCATATCGCGGGTCTGCGGGTGATGTCCTGCTCGACGGCGGCGGATGCCTACTGGATGATCCAGGAGGCGATCGAGTGCCCGGACCCGGTGATCTTCTTCGAGCCCAAGCGCCGGTACTGGGAAAAGGGCGTGGTGGACACGTCTTCTCGCCCTGACACT
This sequence comes from Nakamurella sp., assembly GCA_017848755.1. Taxonomy (GTDB): domain Bacteria; phylum Actinomycetota; class Actinomycetes; order Mycobacteriales; family Nakamurellaceae; genus Nakamurella. Next base: position 2,880 of record JAFIHI010000230.1, read on the forward strand.
GTCGTGTCGTCGATCGTGCGCCGCGCCGGCACGGACTGCACCGTGGTCTCCTACGGCCCGTCGATGCCGGTGCTCATGAAGGCAGCGGCGGCGGCCGAAGCGGAGGGCCGTTCCCTGGAAATCATTGACCTGCGCACGCTTTCGCCGCTGGACCTCGACCCGGTGCTGGCATCGGTGCGCAAGACGGGGCACCTGGTGGTGGTGTCGGAGGCGCCGCGCGAGGCGTCGATCACCTCGGAGGTCGCGGCCCGCGTCACCGAGGAGGCGTTCTACTCGCTGGCGGCCCCGGTGCTGCGCATCGCCGGGTTTGACACCCCTTATCCGCCAACAAGACTCGAAGAAGAGTACTTGCCGGATATCGACAAGATCTTGACTGCGGTCGACCGTTCGCTGGCCTACTGACAATCCGGGAGACAGACCGATGACGCCATCGCGCTTGCAGACGTTCCCCCTGCCAGATGTCGGTGAAGGGCTGACCGAGGCGGAGATCCTCGAATGGAAGGTGGCCGAGGGCGACCTGCTCGAGGTCAACCAGATCATCGTGGAGATCGAAACCGCCAAGGCTGCAGTGGAATTGCCGTCGCCACACGCCGGCCGAGTGCACAAGATTCTGGCTGGGGTCGGGGCGACCATCGAGGTGGGCACGCCGATTATCCAGATCGACACCCAGCCCGACGCCGGACCGCTTCCCGATGACGCCAGCGGCGAAACGTCCGGCGCCGCATCGGGTTCCGGCTCGGGAACCGCAGATGACGACGTCAGCGCCGGCGCCCCCGCGTCGAGCGGCGCACTCACGATGGCCGGGGCTGGAGCCGCCGAGGGCGGGGCATCCGAGGCCGGCACATCCGAGGCCGGGGCGAAGATCGGCGAGAAGACCGCGGACGGGCGCGTCGCGACCCTGGTCGGCTACATCGCCGCCGAGGGCGGCGCGACCCGGCGGGCCCGGCGCGGCGGAGGCGAGGCCGCGGCGACAGTAGCGCCTGCGACGGTGGAAGCAGCGGTGGTGCCCGTGTCGGTGCAAGAGGTCCCGCAGCAGGCGCCGCTGGCGACACCGCCGGTGCGGAAGCTGGCCAAGGACCTCGGTATCGATCTGCGAGCGGTCACCGCGACACGGCCCGACGGGGTGATCAGCCGGGTCGACGTAGAGGTAGCCGCCGGAACGGCGCGAACATCGTCATACTCGGAAATCTCGCAGACCGAGGGTGCTTCGGCGACGGGCGTGCCTGCGCCGGCGCGCGCGGTGGTTGCCTATGACCCGGCGACCCGGGAGCGGCGGGAGCCGATCAAGGGCGTGCGCAAGATGATGGCGCAGGCGATGGTGGAGAGCGCCTTCACGATGCCGCATGTCACCGAGTTCCTGAGCGTCGACGTGACGCCGATGATGGAGCTGCGGGACCGGTTGCGCAGACTCCCGGAGTGGGCGGGCGTGAAGCTCTCGCCGCTGGCGTTCGCGGCGCGGGCGGTGTGCCTGGCGGCGCGCCGGACGCCGGAGGCCAACTGCACGTGGGACGACCCAGCCGGCGAGGTCGTCTTCAAGCAGTATGTGCACCTGGGGATCGCGGCGGCAACGGCGCGCGGGCTGATCGTGCCGGTGATCCGCGACGCCGACCAGCTCGACCTGATGGGCCGGGCGCAGGCGCTCGCTGAGTTGACGGAGACGGCGCGGTCCGGGAAGACGCCACCGGGGGACATGACGGGCGGCACGTTCACCATCACGAACGTGGGCGTGCTCGGCGTGGACACCGGGACGCCGATCATCAACCCGGGCCAGTCCGCGATCCTCGCGCTCGGCTCGGTGAAGGACGCGCCCTGGGTGGTCGACGGGCAACTCGCGGTCCGCAAGGTCTGCCAACTGGCCCTGTCCTTCGACCACCGGGTGATCGACGGGGAGAAGGGCTCCCGATTCCTCGCGGACGTCGGCGCGCTGCTGGCCGACCCGGGGCTCGCCATCACCTACTGACGGGCCGTGCCTGGGCCGGACGGGCCGGTGTCTCTGTGGCCGACCCGAACCGCTCTCAGCGCTGTGCGTTTTCTGCTTCTGTGTCCGGTTTTCTTGATCGTTGAGCGGGATCGATTCAGTTCGTGATCACCCGGAAGAACGATGATCAAGATGGATAAAGACCGATGATTATCCGGAATGTGAGGCAGTTCACCGGCGATTGCGGTAAACATCGGATCGCGTTGGGCGTCTAATAGATGTCAGCAGTTGAGAACCCAACCAGAAGGACTGATCCGTTATGACCCGCCTCGCGAAGGCCTTCCGCAGCCACCGTGAGATCTCCCGCACCCGCCGCGCACTGGCCGCCGCGATCGACAACGCCGCTACCCCGGCGATGCGCGACGAGCTGATCATGATCGCGCAACGGTCGATGTCGCGCACGAACTGACGCGGCCTCCTCTTCGGCGGCGATCCCGGCGGAGAGGACATCAACCATCCGGGCACCCGCTTGAGAACCCTCAGGCAGGTGCCCGGAGGTGTATCCGAAGGCATATCCGGACGCGTAAGCCGCGGCGATTAGGCTTCTCCCCGTGGCCGAATCCAGTATTCCCATTCAGATGCTGCACGACCGCGTCATGGTCAAGCAGGGCGGCGGCGTCGGCGAGCGGACAACGCGGGCCGGGATCGTGATCCCGGCGACGGCTGAGGTCGCCAAGCGTCTGGTGTGGGGCGAGGTGGTCGCGGTCGGCCAGCATGTGCGGTCTGTCAAGGCCGGCGACCGGGTGCTCTTCAGTCCTGAGGACCCCTACGAGGTCGAGGTGGGCGGCGAGTCCTACCTGGTGCTGCGTGAGCGCGATCTTCATGCCGTTGGCACCGACCACCCTGGCGCGAAGACGGGCATGTATCTGTAGTCCACCCGCGGGTCTCAGCGTGTGGATGGACGGCTCCGCACGCCTCCGCGCCGTCAATGGCATTTTCGGCACAGCTCGCACCAAGTCGTGGAACCGGAGCCGCGGCGTCGCGGGACGCCCCCTACCGGCGAGGTTCGACAACCGGTGCGGGCGGCCGAATACCGTCATGGGCGGTGATCGCCGCGTGATGCCAGGCCCTGATCCGTTGCAGTCGGGCGCCCAGCCGGCGCTGCACCTCCGGTGTGATCGCCCACACCACCAGCAGCACGATCGATCCGTTGAGCCAGGCGCCGACCACGTCGGACAGCCAATGCGTATTGAGCGCGACCGTGCCGAAGCCGACCGTCACGGAGAGCACGATCGCCACCACCGTCGCCAGCTTGCGGTGTGCCAGCGGCACCAGCAGGGCGATCAGCCCGTACATCACCACGGTCCCGGTGACGTGCCCGGACGGGAAGATGTCGCCGCCGTCCCACACCGTGTGCGCCACGTCGGTGTAGCGCGGGCCGATGCGGCCGGTCAGGTACTTCACGGACAGGACGCTTACCACGAACCCGGTGCCCGCCATGGCATACATCAAAAGCGGTGTCCAACTGCGCGTTCGCCGCGCGCGGTACAGGCAGTACAGACCGGCAATGATCATCGCCGGGACGCGCTGGCCGAGAAAGACCCACAATTCGACCGGCAAATGCAGTGGCGATGTCGGCGGGACCAGATCGAGGTCGTACCAGAAGGAGTCGAACTCCGTGATGCCGGACCCGGCGAGCACGAGCAGCGTGAGCAGCGTGTACCCCGCAGTCGCCGCGATCAGCGCAGGTAGCCACCAGCTCGGGACGTCGCGACGCACCCAAGCCGACGCGCGCCCATGGGTCGCCCGCTGAGTTCCCTTCTGCTGGAGCACACTTCTATGATTCCTCATTATTCATGTGCGAAACCCGGGATCCGGTGTGATATTGGTTGATTTCGGATAACGATTATGTAATGCCATAAAACCGTAATGAGTTGCTCATGAAATTCCAATATCCGACGTGTTGGGCGACGGGCAGTGGCCGCCATGACGCCGTTGGTCGACGAGTGTGACGCTGTTCGGGGGACAATGCCCCTGTGTTGGTGGCGGTCACGATCCGGAACGGCGGCGCCCGCGCCGTTCGCGTCGCCGATGACGCGGCCGATGGCGTGTTAGCGGACGCACCTGCCGCGGACACGCCCGCCGAATCTGTCGACGCTGCCCCGGTGTCGACCGAGGTCACCGATCCGGCCCAGCTGACCGCACTGGAGCGGAACCACGCCCCCCGGTGGATCTTCGACTCGGCCGCCGAGACATACCCGGCGCTGCTGGCCATGGGCATCCGAGTCCGTCGCTGCCACGATCTCGCACTGACCGAGCGCATCCTGCGCGGTCGAGAGGGCTGCTTCGGCGAGCCCTGCCGGGCGGCGGCGATCCTCGCCCGCGCGCACGGCGAACCGGTTCCTGCGGATCCCGCGCCGATCGATGACGGGGGCCGGCTGCGTGTCGCCGCACAGCCGGGCCTATTCGACGACGCTGTGGCCGAGGTAGCCGAAACCGATCCGAGACTCCTCATCGCCGCCTACCGCGACCAGACGCGGCGGGTAGACCGGTCGGCGGGCGGGCCAGAGGCTGCTGCGGCCGGGATCGACGTGTCGGCCGGCGCTTTGCGACTGCTGATCGCCGCCGAATCCGGATCGGCGCTGGTCGCTACGGAGATGAGCCGCCGCGGCCTGCCGTGGGACGCCGACGTGCATCGGCAGATCCTCACCGACGCGCTCGGTACGCGGCCTGCGGACGGCACGAGGCCCGCGACGCTCGCCCGGCTGGCCGAGGAGATTTCCGCGGCGTTCGGTTTCCCGGTCAACCCCGACTCGCCGGTCGACGTTCGGGAAGCGTTCCACCGCAGCGGATTCGACATCGAAACCACCCGTGCATGGGTGCTGCGCGAGATCGAGCACCCGGCGGTGGCCCCGCTGCTGCGCTACAAGGACCTCGCCCGGCTGTTCACCGCGAACGGGTGGAACTGGCTCGACGACTGGGTGGTCGGCGGCCGGCTCGCGGCACAGTTCCTGCCCGGTGCCGTGGTGTCCGGGCGGTGGGCGACGCGGGGCGGCGGGGGCCTGCAGCTCCCGACGTCGATCCGGAGGGCCGCGATAGCCGAGCCGGGGCACGTGCTGGTGGTCGCCGATGCGGCGCAACTGGAACCGCGCATCCTGGCGGCGGTCTCCAAAGACCCTGCGCTGACGGCGCTCTCGGGCGACGCCGATCTGTACGCGGCACTCGCGGCGGACGGGTTCGGCGGCGATCGGCGACACGCGAAACTCGCGATGCTGGGCGCGATGTACGGCCAGACCTCAGGCGAGGCCGCACGCCTGATGGCCACCATGCGGGTCCGCTACCCTGCTGCGGTCGCGTGCGTGGAGTCGGCGGCGCGGCGGGGCGAGGCCGGCGGCGTGGTCGCCTCGGTCCTCGGCCGGGCATGCCCACCGCCGTCCGAGACGTGGCGGCGCGCGGTCGGTGCGGGTGGAGCGTCGGACGAGAGACGCGCCCGCCGAGTGGCGCGTGACCGCGGACGCTTCACGCGGAACTTCGTCATACAAGCGTCCGCGGCAGACTGGGCCGCCGCATGGATGACGACGCTGCGCCTCGCGCTCCTCGACGACGTGCCGACCGCGGAGATGGTGCTCTTCCAGCACGACGAGTTGGTGATCCACGTGCCCGAGCCATACGCCGCCGCAGTGTGCGAGCTGGCCATCGCGGCCGCGACCACCGCTCGCGATCTCGTGTTCCCCGGCTCGTCGGTGCACACACCCGTGCGCCCGGTCGCCGTGCGCTGCTACGCGGATGCCAAGTGATGCCACGTAGCCGACGGGCACCCACCCGCTGCCAGAGCTAGTGGGACGGCACCGCGATCTCCCCGGCCAGCGCCTTGGCCGCGATGTCGGTGCGATGGTGCGATCCACGCAGATGCACGCGAGACACCAAGGCGTAGGCGGCATCTCGCGCCTCGGAAAGGCTCGCCCCAGCGGCTGTACAGGAGAGCACGCGGCCGCCGGCACTCACCAGGTTGCCGGCGTCGTCCCGGTCGGTTCCGGCGTGCAGGATCCCGTCCGCGCCGGCGCCGGTGATCACGTCGCCGGACGCCGGTTTGGCCGGGTATCCCTGGGCCGCGATCACGACCGTGACGGCGGAGCCGCTCTTCCACCGCAATGCCGGCAACGCCGAGAGGTCGCCGGCTGCCGACGCCCAGAGCACGGCCGACAGCGGCGTCTCGAGCAGCTCCAGCACGACCTGGGTCTCGGGGTCGCCGAACCGGCAGTTGAACTCGATCACCTGCGGCCCGGCCGCGGTCAGTGCGAGGCCGGCGTAGAGCAGCCCGGTGAAAGGCGTTCCGCGGCGGCGCATCTCGGCGAGTACCGGTTCGAACACCTGCTGCTGGACGGTCGCGACCAGATCCGGCGGCGCCCATGGCAGGGGCGCATAGGCGCCCATTCCGCCGGTATTCGGGCCGGTGTCCCCGTCGCCGACCCGCTTGAAGTCTTGGGCCGGCAGCAGCGGCACCGCCCGAACGCCGTCACACACGGCGAAGAGGCTGACCTCCGGCCCCGACAGATACTCCTCGACGAGCACGTGGCTACCGCTCGACAGGACGGCCCACGCGTGGTCGATGGCGGTCGCCTTGTTCGTCGTGACGACGACGCCCTTGCCCGCGGCCAGCCCGTCGTCCTTGACGACGTACGGTGCCCTGGTTTCGGCGAGCGCCTGCTTGATCGCACCGAAGTCGGTGACGGTGATGCTGCGTGCCGTCGGCACGCCAGCAGCGGCCATGACGCCTTTCGCGAACGCCTTGGATCCCTCGATCTGCGCGGCCGCGGCAGACGGGCCGAAGACCACGAAACCGGCATCGCGCAGGGCGTCGGCGACCCCGGCGACGAGGGGGGCCTCCGGGCCGATGACGACGAGATCCGGCCCGACCTTGCGGGCGAGGGAGAGCACGGACTCCGCATCCGACGCCGAGACCCGGTGGTTGGTCGCCAGTTCCGCGGTCCCGGCATTACCCGGTGCGACGTGCAGGTCCGTGACGCCTGGGTCCCTGGCGAGCGCCCGGGCGATGGCATGCTCCCGCGCGCCGGAGCCGATGATCAGGATGCGCACAACGGGCAAGGGTATCGGGCTCGGGCAGTCGGAGGAACACCGGGCAAGAGGCGCCGGTGCCACCGCTGCCGCATCCCGTAACGTCGTGATGCAGTAGCATCAGATGCATGCGCACCACTCTGAGCATCGATGACGACGTCCTGCAAGCCGTGAAGGAACGGGCGCGTTACGAGAAGCGCACCGCTGGGCAGGTGCTCTCGGACCTGGCCCGGGAGCAGCTCAGGTATCCACCAACTCCTGATGCAGGCGAGTTCGTCGTTTACAAGGGCTTTGTCTCGCTGCCGTCGCGCGGCGGCATTGTTACCAACGAGATCATCGATCGCATTCGCGACGAGGAAGGCATTTGATGCGTGCTTTGCCCGACGTCAACCTGCTCGTTGCGCTCGCCGATATGGATCACCAGCACCACTCACGGGCGATGGCATGGGTCGATGGGCTCGGCACAGACGGCTGGGCCACGTGCGCGATCACAGAGAACGGCATGGTGCGCATCGTGAGCCAGTCGTCGTATCCGCACGCAGTCTCTCCGTTGACTGCAACCCGCATCCTCGAGGCGACCTGCCGGGGCACCGACCACGAATACTGGCCGTGCGACGTCACTATCCGCGATGCGAATGTCATTGACCGCGAACGAGTTCTCGGTCCTCGCCAGGTCACGGACGTGTACCTGCTCGCTCTCGCGGTCGCGCACGGTGGCCAGCTCGTCACCTTCGATCACGGCATCACGCTGGCGGCCGTGCCCGGCGCCACGCCCGAGCACCTCGTCGTGCTGTAGCCCGGTTCAACCGCCCATGACGACGTTCGCGGCGGCAGGCCGCCGTGGTGCCGGTCCCGGCGAAACCGCACCGGCGGGGCGGATTGGGGCCGTTCCGAAGGCTCAGGCGAGCAGGTCGTTCACCACGATGGTCTCGTCCTGGCCAGGTCCCACGCCGACGGCCGAGATGCGGCATCCGGCCAGTTCTTCCAGCCGATCCAGGTATCGGCGGGCGTTCGACGGTAGGTCGGCCAGGGACCGCGCCCCGGTGATGTCCTCGGACCAGCCCGGCAGCTCCTCGTAGATCGGCTTGGCGTGGTGGAACGCGGTCTGCGTCATCGGCATCTCGTCGAACCGGACGCCGTCGACGTCATAGCCGACGCACACCGGGACCGTCGACAACGACGACAGCACATCGAGTTTCGTGATGAACAGGTCCGTCAGCCCGTTGACCCGCGTCGAGTAGCGCGCGACGACCGCGTCGAACCAACCGCAGCGCCGTGCCCGCCCGGTCGTCACGCCGCGTTCGTGCCCGGTCTCCCGCAGGTACTCCCCGGAGGCATCCAGCAATTCGGTGGGGAACGGCCCGGAGCCGACCCGCGTGGTGTACGCCTTCAAAATCCCGACGACCGTGGTGATCCGCGTGGGTCCGATCCCGGAGCCCGTCGCCGCGCCCCCAGCCGTCGGTGACGACGACGTCACGAACGGATACGTGCCGTGGTCGACGTCAAGCAGCGTCCCCTGCCCGCCCTCCAGGAGCACGTTCTCGCCGCGGTC
>JAFIHI010000231.1 GCA_017848755.1 Nakamurella sp.
ATCTGGCCCGGCTCGCCGTCGCCGATGCCGAGCTCTACCGCTACGCCGAGCAGCTCGACCTGATCCTGCACTCGGTGGCGGCCGTCGCCGCCGTCGCCGCGGACGACATCGAGCCCACCAGCCACGCCGTGCCGCTGGTCAACGTGTACCGCGAGGACGTCGTCCGACCCGGGCTCACCCCCGAGGAGGCGCTCGCCATGGCGCCCGCCGCGGACGCCGGCCGGTTCCGCGTGCCGCAGATCCTCGGGGAGGAGCAGTAAGTGTCCCTGAATGAAGACCTCACCCGCCTCAGCGCCACCGATCTCGCCGCGGCGATCCACACCGGCGAGGCGAGCGCCGTCGAGGTCGCCGCGGCCCATCTCGACCGCATTGCCACCGTCGACGGCGCCGTGCACGCCTTCCTGCATGTCGATCGCGAAGGCGCCCTGGCGCAGGCGGCGGCGGTGGACGCCGCCCGCGCCGCCGGGAATCCGCCCGCCTCTCCGCTCGCGGGAGTTCCGTTGGCGCTCAAGGACATCGTGGTGCAGAAGGGCGTGCCGACCACGGCCGCGTCGAAGATCCTCGAGGGCTGGATCCCCCCGTACGACGCGACGATCACGACGAAACTGAAGCAGAGCGGGATCGTCATACTCGGAAAGACGAATCTCGACGAGTTCGCGATGGGTTCCTCGACGGAGAACTCCGCGTACGGGCCTACCGGCAATCCGTGGGATCTGACCCGCATCCCGGGCGGCTCCGGCGGCGGCTCCGCGGCCGCGCTCGCGGCGTTCGAGGCGCCGCTGGCCATCGGCACGGACACCGGCGGCTCGATCCGGCAGCCCGCGGCCGTCACCGGCGCCGTCGGCGCGAAGCCCACCTACGGCGGCGTGTCCCGGTACGGGCTGATCGCGCTCGCCTCCTCGCTCGATCAGGCCGGCCCATGCGCGCGCACGGTACTCGACGCCGCGCTGTTGCATGAGGCGATCGCCGGGCACGACCCGCGCGACTCGACCTCGATCCCGGAGCCGGTTCCCGCTGTGGTGCAAGCGGTTCGGCGCGGGCAGGGCGACGGCATCAAGGGCATGCGCATCGGCGTGGTGACGCAGCTCGGCGGGGAGGGCTACCAGCCAGGGGTGCTCGACTCGTTCCGCGCGGCGGTGGCGCAACTCGCGGACCTCGGCGCCGAGATCGTCGAGGTCTCCTGCCCGCATTTCCAGTACGCGCTCGCCGCCTACTACCTGATCCAGCCCAGCGAATGCTCCTCCAACCTCGCCCGGTTCGACGCCATGCGGTACGGGCTGCGGGTGGGCGACGACGGCAACCACTCCGCCGAGGAGGTGATGGTGGCCACCCGCGGTGCCGGGTTCGGCGCCGAGGCCAAGCGCCGCATCATGCTCGGCACCTACGCGCTGTCCGCCGGCTATTACGACGCCTACTACGGCAGCGCGCAGAAGGTGCGCACGTTGATCAAGCGCGATTTCGAGGCGGCGTTCGGTGCCGCGCATGTGCTGATCTCGCCGACCACGCCCGTCACCGCCTTCAAGATCGGCGAGAAGGTCGACGACCCGATGGCCATGTACCTGAACGACCTGGCCACCATCCCCGCCTCGCTCGCCGGCATCCCCGCTATGAGCGTGCCCAGCGGGCTGGCGGCCGACACGTCGCTGCCGGCGGGCCTGCAGATCATGGCGCCGGCACTCGGCGAGCAGGCCATGTACCGGGTCGCCGGGGCGTACGAGCAGGCGCGGAACGCCGCGGCCGGGTTCACGCTGCTGGATCGCGTCGCCGAAGTGCCGACCGTCGCGGGTCGCTGAGAGGTATGACGGATATGACGACTGCTGCTTTGACGCCCGCCGAGTGGGCCGCACTCGACGACGTGGCCGACTTCGACGAGGCGATCGCCGCGTTCGACCCGGTCCTCGGGCTTGAGGTGCACGTGGAGCTCGGCACCGCGACGAAGATGTTCTGTTCCTGCGCAACGACTTTCGGCGCAGAGCCGAACACCCAGGTCTGTCCGGTGTGCCTGGCGCTGCCCGGGGCGATGCCGGTGGTCAACGGCACCGGCGTCGAGTACGCGATCCGCATCGGGCTCGCGCTGAACTGCTCGATCGCCCCGTGGTGCCGGTTCGCCCGGAAGAACTACTTCTACCCGGATATGCCCAAGAATTTTCAAACCTCCCAATATGACGAGCCGATCGCGTTCGACGGTTATCTCGATGTGCCGGTAGGCGACGAGATCGTGCGGGTGGAGATCGAGCGCGCGCACATGGAGGAGGACACCGGGAAGTCGACGCACATCGGCGGCGCGACCGGGCGCATCCACGGCGCGGAGTTCTCACTGCTCGACTACAACCGGGCCGGGGTACCGCTGGTGGAGATCGTGAGCAAGCCGATCGTCGGCACCAAGGCGTCCGCGCCGGAGGTGGCGCGGGCCTACGTCGCGACCCTGCAGGACCTGATGCGGTCGCTCGGGGTCTCCGATGTGCGCATGGATCAGGGGTCGATGCGCTGCGACGTGAACCTGTCGCTGACCCCGGCCGGTTCTCCGGTCTTCGGTACCCGCACCGAGACGAAGAACGTGAACTCGCTGCGCAGCGTCGAGCGGGCGGTGCGATTCGAGATCTGCCGGCAGGCTTCGGTTCTCACGGCCGGCGGCAAGATCCGGCAGGAGACAAGGCATTTCGACGAGCTCACCGGCACCACGGCGCCCGGGCGCGTCAAGGAGACGGCCGAGGACTACCGCTACTTCCCCGAGCCCGACCTGGTGCCCGTCGCCCCGTCCGCGGAGTGGGTGGAGCAGATCCGCGCCGCGCTGCCCGAGCTGCCGTGGGTGCGCCGGGAACGGCTGCAACGGGAATGGGGTTTCACCGACCTGGAGATGCGGGATCTGACGAACGCCCGCGGGGTCGAGTTGGTGGCGCAGACCGTGGCGGCCGGCGCGGGCCCCGGCGATGCCCGCTCCTGGTGGATGAGTTACCTTGCGCAGCAGGCGAACTCCGCGGGCGTCGAACTCTCGGAGCTGGCGATCACGCCGGCGCAGGTTGCCGCGGTGATCAGCATGGTCTCGTCCGGGTCGCTCACCGCGGCGCTGGCCCGGAAGGTGGTCGACGGGGTGCTCGCCGGGGAGGGTGAGCCGGCCGAGGTGGTCGAGAAGCGCGGCCTGGCAGTGGTTTCCGACGATTCTGCGCTGCAGGCGGCGATCGACGAGGCGCTCGCGGCGCAGCCCGATGTGGCCGACAAGATCCGCGCCGGCAAGGTCCAGGCGATCGGCGCCATCGTGGGCGCGGTGATGAAGGCGACCCGCGGTCAGGCCGACGCCGCCAAGGTCCGCGAGCTCACCCTGAAGACCCTCTCTTAACCGCCGAGCGGTGCGATATGCACCGTTTCCGGTCCGTTTTGCCGGAAATTTCGCACCGCTCGGCGGGAGGGGTGCCCCGGCGCGGCAGCGCCGCGAACGACGTCATATCCGATGGTGAACCTACGTCATCTCCGATTCTGCGGCGTCCACCAGATCCAGCCCCAAGGCGGACGCCGCCCTACTCATCTGGCCGTCTAGGGTCCACAGTCGAAGATGGGACTGCTCGTCAGCGAGCGCTTGTGCTGCCGAGAGGTGAAGCGCATCCAGGGTCTTCGCCTGTACCGGGATCTCGGCGGCGCCGGTCACGGTCTCGTTGTCCAGGTCGACGAAGTTGATCCAAGCGACGGCCTGGTCCGCCCCGTCGAACGACCCACTGTTCCGGAAGAACACCCGCCGCACCTCCGTGCGAAGCAAGGTCGATGACACGGTCTCGGCACCGTCGGCGCGCAGCGTGCGGTAGCGCGCCAGCACGCGCCGCCAACCGGTCTCACGGAATGCGACGGCGACCGCTACGGAACTGTCCACGTAGACCAGGCTTCTCACCGCTCTCCCCGCATCTCGCGGAGCACTTCTGTGGGCCTGTCCGGCAACATCCATCGCGATGGTGCGACGTCCTCGAGGGTGCCGGTGGCGGGCTGGACCTTACCGGCGCGCACGAGCCGATCGAACACCGACATGGGTGTCTGCGGCGCTGGGCCGAGCGTCGCCACCGGCTCGCCGCGGTCGGTGATGACGACCGTCTCGCCGGTGCGGTTCACTTCGCGGATCAACCGCCCGGCATTCTGGTTGACCTCGCGGATGCCCACGGTGCGCGTGCTCATGGCACCATCGTAGCCAGACTGATCTACCAGATCTACATAGGCGCTGGCGCGGAGACGGCGCCCGCCCGGCGCGGCAGCGCCGCGAACGTCGTCATATCCGATTCTGCGCGGCGAGCGGCTGACGGGCTTCAGCGGGCTGGAGCGCTTTTGCGGAGGTATTCGCGCAGGTAGGGGACGTTGAAGTCGACGAATCCGCGCCCGGCGGGAACGATCATTTCCGCGGCGATGAGCCGCAGCCGGTATTGCGAGGCATACGAGCGGGAGACTCCCATGCGCGTGGCGATGTCGACCATCCGGCTCGGTCCGGCGTCGGCGGCCATGGCCAACAGGAATTGTCGGTCGACGGCGGACAGATCGGCGAGCGCGGGCTCGTTGACGAGGCGGCCGATGCGCCGCATGGCCCGCTCGGCTCCCGCACGTGCTTGTCGCGCATCGATGGTGTCCGCGCCGGGATCGACGGCCCACATGTGGTATCCGACGAGTTGAATCAGGAACGGGTAGCCCTGCGTGGCCGCGGCGGCCACCGCCAGGGCCTCGTCGGTGATGCTGCGGCCGGAGGCTTCGATGGGCTGCCGCAGTGCGAGCGCCACGTCGGCAAGCGGAACCGCGCCGAGATGGAAACGTTCGGCGCGCCGCAGGAATGTGAGGACGGCGTCGCTCAGTACACCGTCGATCGCCGAGGGAAGCCCCGCGGCGACAAAGGCCAGCTGTCGTCCCTCGCGGAAGAGGTGTTGCACGGCCTGCGCGATGGCTCTTAAGTCCTCCGCCGCCTCGCGGTGAATCTCGTCGAGCGACAGCAGCACGCCGCGGCCGTGTTCGTCGCATCGGTCGGCGAGTTCGGTCAGTTGTGACCGCAGGGACGGTGCGGGTTGGTATCGCTCGCGTCGGCGGCGGGTGACGCCCGCGCCGAATCCGCCCGCGGACACGTTCACGCCTTCGACCGTGGTGGTGGTGCGGTGGCCGGTCGCTTCGGCCAGCAGCTCCGGGAGCACCGTCGCCGCGATCTCGCCGGCGATCCCGGGCCGCGTGGTTTCGGATATGACGGCCCAGCCCCGCGCGCGGGCTTCGTCCTCGAAGGCGTTGAGCAGCACGGTCTTTCCGGAGCCACGCATGCCGGTGATCAGGATCGCGCGATTCGGGTCGCCTGGCGCCGCGCCGAGGGTGGCGCGAAAATCGATGAGCGGATCGTCGCGCCCGACCAGCAGCGGCGGGGTCACGCCGAACGTCGGGGTGAAGGGGTTGGGCACGCGACCGCCTTTAGTAACTTTTAGCAGTTTTAGACATGCTAGCCGCCCAATCCGCCGAGCGGTGCGAAATGCACTGTTTCCGGTCCGTTTTGCCTGATATTTCGCACCGCTCGGCGGAGGGCACAGCGTCATACCCGATCATCGGCGGAGCGGTATTGACGGCCTCCCTGATCCTCTCTATTCTCTCGCACAGACAGTGGTTGTCAGACAACCGACAACGACGAGACCAAGGGGAACGGTGCGCACGATCGACTGGGTTGACGGGGCCATCGAGATGATCGATCAGACTCTGCTGCCGGACGAGGTGCGCGTCCTCCGGGTGGACGACCTCGATGTGCTGATCGACGCCATCTCGCGGCTGGTCGTGCGTGGTGCTCCGGCGCTCGGTGTCGCCGGGGCGCTCGGGGTCGCCATGATCGCCCGCGCGCACCGCGACCCGAGCGAGGTGGGGCCGCTGGCGGCCCGGCTCCGAGCGGCCCGCCCGACCGCCGTCAACCTCGCCTGGGGCGTGGATCGCGCGCTCGCGGCGTTGCCGCACGGCGCGGAGGCCGTGCTGGCGGAGGCCCTGGCGATTCGGGACGAGGACATCGCCGCCTGCCGCGAGATGGGCAACCTCGGCGCCGACCTGGTTCGCGAACTCGTGCCGGACGGACCGATCACGGTGATGACGATCTGCAACACCGGGGGGCTCGCCACCGTGGAGCGCGGCACCGCGCTCGGGGTGGTCCAGACCTTGTTCGAACGCGGCGACCTCCGCGAGGCGCTGGCGGCAGAGACCCGGCCGCTGCTGCAGGGCGCGCGGCTGACGACCTGGGAGCTCGCCCAGATGGGCGCCCCCTACCGGCTTTTCGTCGACAGTGCCGGCCCGTCGATGCTGACGCGCGGGCTCGCGGACGTCGTGTTGATCGGGGCCGATCGCATCGCCGCCAACGGCGACACGGCGAACAAGATCGGCTCGTACTCGTTGGCGCTGGGCGCGCGTCGTGCCGGCGTGCCCTTCATCGTGGTCGCGCCGGAGTCGACGGTGGACGTCGCCACCGCATCCGGCGACGAGATCGAGATCGAGGATCGGGGAACGGACGAGGTCGTCTCCGTCCGCGGCGTGCGCCTCGCGGCCGAGGGCACGAGGGCGATCAACCCGGCCTTCGACGTGACCCCACATGATCTGATTACGGCGGTAGTCACCAACCGCCGCGTCGTCCGCGTGGGTCGCGGGGAGACGATGCACGATCTGCCGCACAGTGCTGCAGACGACACCGTGGCCGCCGCGGCCGCGGGTTCATCCGGCTGGAAGGAAAACTGATGAGGTTGATGACGACGTCGAGGCGGACGGCGCTGGCGGGGGCCGCGATCGCCGTCATTGCTGCGTTGGGACTGTCCGCGTGCGGAAGCAGCGGCGGTGCCGGGGGTGGGTCGAGCACAGCTGGCAACAGCACCAGTAGCGGCGCCGGGGGTGGCTCGAGCAGCGCGGGCAGTGATTCGAGCGGTACCGGCAGCGAGTCGAGCAGCGCCGGCAGTGAAACCAGCAGCGGCGCGGCCAAGGGCGATCACAGCTTCATCTACATCACCAACAACCCGATCGGCGTCAACGAGTTCCTCGGACTCGGCGACAAGGGCATCAAGGACGCGGCCGCGAAGTTCGGCGGCACCTCGAAGACCTATGAGAGCACCGACGTCGCCAGCCAGCGCGCGAATATCGAGGCGGCGATCGACGCGCAGCCCGACGTGATCGTGCTGATCACCTTCGATTTCACCGACTTGTCGAAGGAATACGCCGAGAAGAACCCGGATCAGCAGTTCGTCCTCATCGACGCGTGCCCGAAAGATCCACCGAAGAACCTGCACTGCGCCGTGTTCCGTGAGCAGGAGGCCTCGTATCTCGTCGGCCTGGAAGCCGGCATTCTCACCAAGACGAAGAAGGTCGGTTCCGTCGTCGCGGTGGACATCCCGTTCCTGCACCGCTACTCCGACACGTTCGCGCACTCCGCGCAGAAGGTGGACCCCTCGATCACCGATACGCAGCTGTTCATCGGCGGCAGTAGCCCGTTCGCCGACCCGGGCAAGGGCAAGGAGCAGGCGCTCGCGCTCGCGGCGACCGGCGTCGACCAGGGGTTCGAGGTGGGCGCGGGCACCAACGGCGGCATCATGGACGCGGCCAAGGAGAAGAACTGCTTCACCTACGGCGCCGACGTGACCCAGTGCAGCAC
>JAFIHI010000232.1 GCA_017848755.1 Nakamurella sp.
ACCGCATGAGGTACTGGCGATCCATCGAGGCGCGGGTGTAGATGAGGGCGTTGACCTCATCATCGGTCGGTCGGGTGAGTGCTTGCGTTCTCATGGCAATCAGGTGCTCCGTGCTGTACGGGGTTCCTGATTGCTGGGTGAGCCCACGAACGATCTCGACACCGACACCCTCGCTGCGCTCGAGGATCTGCTCGACACGTGGGCGGGCACGCTCATCGTGGTGAGCCACGACCGGTACTTGATAGAGCGCGTCACGGACACCGTGCTGGCGCTGCCGGGCGACGGGACGCTTGTGCACCGTCCGGGCGGCGTCGAGCAGTACCTCACCGACCGGCGGGCGGCGTCTGCAGGAGGTGCGGGTCCACGCTCCGCCGGCGCGGCGGCGCAGGCCGTGATCGGCAGCGTCGGCAACGGTGCCGGGGGCTTGGGCGGCGCCGGAGACGCAGCCACGGCAGTGTCGGCCGGGCCCGGCCCGGCCGAGTTGCGGCGGTTGCGAAAGGATCTGCAACGCAGCGACAAGCGGCTGGAGTCCTTGCGCCGCAAGCAATCCACTCTGCACGAGAAGCTCGCGGCTGTCGGCGCCGACTATGCGGCGGCCGCCGAGCTTAATGAACAACTGCGGGCTGTGCAGGACGAGCTGGACGCGACCGAGGCCCAGTGGCTGGAGATCGCGGAACGCATCGAGGGCTGAGCCGGCGTACTGTCCCCGCGCGCGGGTGTCCGCGCTCGCGTGTCAGTAGGTGTTCCGCGCTGTTTCGTCAGTAGGTGCTTCGCGCTGTTTCGTCAATGGGTGCTCCGCACCCACGCGTCAGTAGGTGCTCCGCACCATGGCGTCGATCGCGGTCCGCGTCGGTGACGAACTCGAGGCGCCCGGCACCGTCGTGGCGAGTGCGCCCGCCGCGCAGGCGCGTTGCAGCGCCGCCACCGGACCGACTCCTTCCGCCCAGGCGACCGCGAGCGCGCCGGTGAACGCATCGCCCGCACCGGTCGTGTCCACCGCTCGGACCTGCGGCGCGGGCACCTCGATCCGTAGGTCGTCGGGCCCGCGATACCGTGCACCGCGCGCGCCGAGCGTCGTCACGACATGCGGAACCGCGTCGAGCGTGGCGGCCCCGAGCGCCACCGCCTCGCCCTCGTTGACGACGAGAATCGTCACAGCCTGGGCGAAGTCGGTCGGCAACTCCTGAGCCGGAGAGGGATTCAGCAGCACCGGGACGTCCGCCCGGTGAGCCGTGCCTGCCGCGAGAACAACGCTCGCCATGGGGATCTCGAGCTGGAGCACGAGCATCTGGGCGCGCGTGATAGCGTCGGCGTCCGCGTCGGTGAAGCCGGTGAGTAGCCCGTTCGCCCCGGGAATCACGATGATCGTGTTCTCGCCGTCCGCCGCGACGCTGATCGACGCGATCCCACTGGCCCCCTCGACGCGCCGCACGCGATCGGTCCGCACCCCGGCGTCGACCAGGGTCGCCACGAGCGGGTCGGCGAAGGCATCCGACCCCACCGCGCCGACGAACGAAACGTTGCCGCCGGCGCGCGCCGCCGCGATCGCCTGATTGGAGCCCTTGCCGCCGGGCACCGTCCGGAACGACGAGCCGAGCACCGTCTCGCCCGGCGACGGCAATCGATCCGTCGACGCCACTAGGTCCATGTTGATACTGCCGACGACGGTGATGCTCGGGCTGGGCATGGCGGCCTCCTCGACAGACATCACTCGACGGTAATCTGCCCGCTATGAGTCGCTTTTCGCAGGGTTTGGTTGCGGCGGCACGGTCGGCCAAGGGCATCACCACCGGGGCCCCGACCGCGCCCGTGCGCACGCCGTGGGCGGAGATCCACGAGGCGGCGCGGCGCGGCACGGCGGTGCTGGCCGAGGCCGGCGTCCAGCCGGGTTCGGCTGTGGCGATCCTGGCCGGGTTGCCCATCGACGTCGCCCCGGCGGCGCAGGCGGTGTGGCTGGCCGGGGGATCGGTCACCATGCTGCACCAGCCGACGGCCCGAACCGACCTCGCACGGTATGCCGCCGAAACCCTCGCCGTCCTCACCATGATCGGCGCACGGGTGGCGATCGTCGGAGAACCGTTCACGTCGGTCGCCGAGATGCTGTCCGGCAGCGGCTTTGTCGCGGTGACCGTCGACTCGATGCGAGTCGGCGAGACGGCCGCCGAACCGGTGCACGCGTCCGAGGACGCCACCGCCCTGCTGCAGCTCACCTCGGGCTCGACCGCCACACCGAAGGCCGTGCAGATCACCCATCGCAATCTCTGGGCCAACATATCGGCCATGTCGCAGGCCGCCGAGCTCGACCCGGAGCGGGAGGTGATGGTTTCCTGGCTGCCGCTGTTTCACGACATGGGCATGGTCGGATTCTTGACGCTTCCCATGTGCCGCGGGATCGAACTCGTCAAGGCCACGCCCGCCGACTTCCTCCGATCCCCGCTGATGTGGCTCGAACTCGTGAGCCGCTATCGCGGAACGGTCACTGCCGCACCGGATTTCGCCTACGCGCTGGCCGCTCGGGTGCTGCCGCGGGCCGAGGGGCTGGACCTGACGTCGCTCCGGTTCGCTCTCGACGGTGCCGAGCCGATCGATGTGAGCGCCGCCCGGGCATTCCTGTCGGCCGGGGAGCGATTCGGGCTGCGGCCGACCGCGGTGGTCCCCGCGTACGGCATGGCTGAGGCCACGTTGGGCGTCTCCTTCCACCAGTGGGGCACGCCGCTCGCGATCGACGTGGTCGACGCGGCCGCCTTGGAAGAGAGCGACCGGGCGATACCGATCACCGCCGATGACGCTGCTCGCGCCGCGCGCGGCGACGGGCACCAGGACGAGACCGAAGCACACGAGGCACCGTCGGATTCCGAGCCCGCCCCGCCCACGAACAGCGTCATGCTCGGCGAGTCGCGCCCGGTCCGGCAGTTCCCGCTCCTGGGCAGGCCGTTGCCCGGGATCGAGGTGGAGGTTCGCACCTCCGACGGAACACGGTGCGGCGACAGGGAAGTCGGCACTATCATGCTGCGCGGCGAGTCCATCACCGAGCGGTACGTGACGGTGGACGGGCCTACCCCGACGCGCGGCGCGGACGGCTGGCTGGATACCGGCGATCTCGGCTACCTCGTCGACGGCGTGGTGGTGGTCTGCGGCCGCGCCAAGGACGTGATCATCATGGGCGGGCGGAACATCTACCCGACCGATATCGAGCGGGTGGCGCAGACCGTGCCCGGCGTGCGGGCCGGGAACGTCGCGGCCGTGCGCGTCGACGCAGGCGCCAGGCGCGAGACGTTTGCGGTGATCGTGGAATCGCGATCGGCCGATGAGGAGGCCGAGAATGCCCGCATCACAGCAGAAGTGCGCGCGGCCGTGACTTCACGGATAGGGGTGCGGCCGTCCCTGGTCGTGGTGGTCCCGGCCGGTAGCCTGCCGAAGACTCCGTCCGGGAAGATCCGCCGGTCCGCCGCCGCGGCGCTCCTCGCGACGTAGCGCGGAGTCGGTTCCGGGCTCAGGGCGCGCCGTGCCACCGGTTCTGTGTCGCGGTGAGGCCGTCGGTGACGAGCATCAGCGCCGCGTCCGCGGCATCCTCGAGACCGACTGCCAGATCAGCTCTCTCGCCGGATGAGAAGTCGTGCAGTACAAACTCCGCCGGACTCATCCGGCCGGGCCCGCGCCCGATGCCCACCCGCACCCGCAGGTAGTTCCTGCTGCCGATCGCCGAACTGATCGACCGGAGCCCGTTGTGGCCGCCCTCGCCGCCGCCCTGCTTCACCCGCACTGCCCCGTAAGGGATGTCCAAATCGTCATGCACGACGATCAGTGATTCGGCCGGCAGCGTGTAGAAGCGCAGCAGCGCGGCGACCGGACCGCCCGACAGGTTCATGTAGGAACGCGGCTTCGCCAGGATGAGGCGCGCCCCGCCGATCGCCGCACGGCCCTCGGCGACGTCGGCGCCGGCCTTGTGCGACCGGAACCGCTCGCCGATCCGGCCGGCCAGCACGTCGAGGACCATGGCGCCGACGTTGTGCCGATTGCCCGCGTACGTCGGGCCCGAATTACCGAGCCCGACGATCAGCGTGCCATGAGTCGACATCGGGTGCGCGGTATCAGCTTTCGGCGGCAGGTGCGGCTTCGGCGGCAGGGGCCGCGGCTGCCTCGGGCTCCGGCTCCACGACGGCCACCGGCGCCTGGACGGCGACGACCACGGTCTCCGCGTCGGTCACCAGCGTGGCCCCGGCTGGCAGGGCCACGGATCCGGCGTGCACGATGTCGCCCACGTCCAGCCCGTCCAGCGACACCTCCAGGCGCTCCGGGATCGCCAGCGCGTCCACGTCGATGGCGAGTTGCACGGTCTCGTGCAGCACCAGGGTGCCCGGCGCGGCCTCGCCTACCAGGTGCACCGGAACGTCGACGGTCACCTTCTCGCCGCGGCGCACGATCAGCAGGTCCACGTGCTGGAAGTAGTCCTTGATCGGGTGCCGCACGATGGCGCGCGGCAGGGCCAGGTGCTCTTCGCCGTCGACGACGATCGTCAGCACCCGGTTCGCGTCACCCTTGACGGCGCGGGCGAACTCGCGGGCGGGCAGGGTGAAGTGGTGGGTCTCGGAGCCGTGGCCGTACAGGACCGCCGGCACCAGGCCCGCGGCGCGAGCGCGGCGCGCGGCCCCCTTGCCGAATTCGGTGCGCTTCTCGCCGACGAGGCGGATGGTGTCCGTCATGGTGATGCCTTCCTGGGTGGGTCTGTTCGCTGCCGGTATCACGTCTCGTCTCGCGTCCGGCCCGTGCAGAACCGCCTATGACGTTGTTCGGTGCGATACCACCGTTGCCGCGCCGCAGGATGACGTGGCGACGCGCAGGCGAACCCACCGCGTCGATCACGGCTGGCCCCAATGCTGCTAGAAGGGCCGCCCTCGCCGAGGCAACCCGAATAGTTTACAGCACCCGGGGGGGTCGGCTTAACGGGTGAGCTCTTCGGCCAGCGCGGCGACGAAGGCGTCGACGTGCTCGGGCCGCGTGTCGAAGGCGCACATCCAGCGCACCTCGCCGTCCCCGGCGTTCCAGTCGTAGAAGCGGAAGCGTTCCCGCACCCGGTCTGCCACCGCGGCGTCCAAGGACGCGAAGACCGCGTTCGACTCGACCCGCTGCGTCACGCGCACACCGGAAAGCGACATCACGCCCGTTGCCAGGCGCTGTGCCATCTCGTTGGCATGCCGAGCGGAGCGCAGCCACAGGTCCCCGTCGAACAGGGCGATGAGCTGCGCGGAGGCGAAGCGCATCTTGCTCGCCAGCTGGGCATCGAGCTTGCGCACGAAGTCCAGGCCGGTCGCCGCCTCGGGGTTCAGCACCACCACGGCGTCGCCGTACAGCAGACCGTTCTTCGTGCCGCCGAGCGATAGCACGTCCACGCCGACATCGGTGGTCAGCGCGCGCAGCGGAACGTCGAGATGCGCTGCGGCATTGGCGATCCGGGAGCCGTCGAGGTGTACGTGCATGCCGAGCGAATGGGCATGGTCGCAGATCGCGGCGAGCTCCTGCGTCGCGTACACGGTGCCGAGTTCCGTCGACTCGCTGATCGAGAGCACCAGCGGCTGCGACCGGTGCTCGTCGCCGAAACCCCACGCCTGGCGATCGATCAGCTCCGGCGTCAGCTTCCCGTCCGGGGTGGGCACCGTCATCATCTTCAGGCCCGCCATGCGTTCCGGCGCGCCGTTCTCGTCGGTATTGATGTGCGCGGTCTCGGCGCACACCACCCCGCCCCATCTCGGCGACATCGCCTGCAGCGCCACCACATTCGCGCCGGTGCCGTTGAAAACCGGCCAGATACGCGCACTCTCGCCGAAGATCCGCTGGATCACGGTCTGCAGGTGCGCGGTATAGACGTCGCCGCCGTAGGCGATCTGGTGCCCGCCGTTCGCCTCGGCGATCGCCGCGAGCGCCTCGGGATGGACCCCCGCGTAGTTGTCGGACGCGAAGGAGATGATCGACGGATCGTGCAGTGTGGTCACTCCGAGGATTCTGCCGCAGGGCTCGACCGTCCCGGTCGGCAGCCCGGCCGCGCGCCAGCGCGCGAACGTCGTCATAGGCGAAAAGCCCGGCGCCGCAGCGAGTTTCAGGATTCGAACAGGCTGGTGACCGACCCGTCCTCGAAGACCTCGTGGATCGCCCGCGCGAGCATCGGCGCGATCGAGAGCACCGTGAGCTTGGGGAAGCGGTGGTTCTGCGGGATGGGCAACGTGTTGGTGAGCACGACCTCGGTGAGCCCGCAGTTCGACAGCCGTTCGGCGGCCGGGTCGGAGAGCACGCCGTGCGTCGCCGCGACGATCACCTGTTTCGCGCCGGCTTCCACCACGGCGCGGGTGGCCGACGCGATGGTGCCGCCCGTGTCGATCATGTCGTCGACGATGATGCAGGTCCGCCCGCCGACCTCGCCGACCACCCGGTTGGCGACCACCTGGTTCGGTTTGAGCGGATCACGGGTCTTGTGGATGAACGCCAGTGGCGTGCCGCCGAGTCTGTCCGCCCACCGCTCGGCCGTGCGCACCCGGCCGGAATCGGGGGAGACCACGGTGAGATGGTCGGCGCCGTACTGCTTGAGGATGTAGTCGGTGAGCAGCGGCGCGGCCATCAGATGGTCGACCGGCCCGTCGAAGAAACCCTGGATCTGATCGGTGTGCAGGTCCACGCACATCAGCCGATGCGCGCCGGCGGTCTTCAGCAGATCCGCGATCAGCCGGGCCGAGATCGGTTCGCGCCCACGGTGTTTCTTGTCCTGCCGGGCGTACGGGTAGAACGGCAGCACCACCGAGATGCGTTTCGCCGACGCGCGTTTCAGGGCGTCGATCATGATGAGGGTTTCCATCACCCAGGTGTTGATGCCCTCGCCGCAGGACTGGATCACGAACGCGTCGGATCCACGCGCGGATTCCTTGTAGCGGACGAAGATCTCGCCGTTGGCGAACTCGTAGGCGTCCTCCGGCGTGACGGTGATGCCCAGATGGTCGGCCACCTCCGCGGCGAGGTCCGGATAGCCCCGCCCGGAGAACAACATCAAGCTCTTCGAGTTCGCCACGCTGATGGAGCTCACGGTGCCGGGTGCCCTTTCGTTGTCGCTGTTTCGCCTGTCGTGCTGATCGAGCCGGGTATGACGGTGTTCTCGGGCCGGGCGGGTTCTCAGCCGCCTTTGCCCGATGCTGCGCTGCCCGATGCTGCGCCGTTATCGGCGCCACTCGCCCCCGCGGCGCGGGCTGCCTCCTCGGACCGCGTCCCGGCCCGCCGGCGCAGCACCCAGCCGGTGGAGTTGTGCTGGTGGCCGCGAGCGACGGCCAGGTCTCCGGCGGCGACATCCTCGGTAACGACGGACCCTGCGGCCACGTAGGCGCCGTCCTCGATGGTCACCGGTGCGACCAGCGTGGAATTGCTGCCGACGAACGACTGCGCCCCGATCGCAGTCACCGACTTGTGCACCCCGTCGTAGTTGGCGATGATCACGCCGGCGCCGATGTTCGCGCCCGCGCCGATGCGGGCGTCGCCGAGGTAGGACAGGTGGTGCGCCTTGGCGCCGGCGCCGATCACGGCCTTCTTGACCTCGACGAACGCGCCAACCTGCGCTCCGGGGCCTACGTCGGATCCGGCGCGCAGGTGCGTGAACGGGCCGATCTGCGCGCCCGCGCCGATATGCGCGTCCCGGCAGTGCGAGCGCACCACGGACGCGCCGTCATCCACGTGGCATGCGATGAGCGTGGTATCGGGTCCGATGGAACAGTTCGAACCGATCACGGTGCCCGCTTCGAGATGGGTGCCCGGCAGGATCTCGGTATCGGGGCCGATCCGCACGTCCGCGTGGAGATAGGTGGTCGCCGGGTCGTGCACCGTGACCCCGGCGAGCTGGGCGTCGCGCACCAGGCGGGCCCGCAGTCGGGCGGCCATCTCGGAAAGCTGCACGCGGTCGTTGACGCCCTCGGTCTCGGCGGCGTCCTCGGCGACGAGGCTGCCGACGGGCCGGCCGGCGGCGACCGCGAGCTGCACGACGTCGGTCAGGTACAGCTCGCCCTGGGAGTTCGACGCGGACAGCCGACCGAGCAGCTGCCCGAGCAGCGCGCCGTCGAAAGCGTAGACGCCCGTGTTGATCTCGTTCAGTTCCCGCGTTTCCGCATCCGCGTCGCGATGTTCCACGATCGCCGTGACCGCCCCGTCGGCGCCGCGGGTGATGCGCCCGTATCCGGTCGGGTCGTCGACGTTCGCCGTGAGCACGGTGACCGCGTTGCCCGCTCGCGCATGCTCCGTGGCAAGGGCCGCCAGCGTTTCGCCGCGCAGCAGCGGCACGTCGCCGTAGGTCACGATCACGGTGCCGTTGAGCGCTCCGGTGGCGGCGAGCGCGCATTGCACGGCGTGGCCGGTGCCCTTCGGCTCGGCTTGCACGGCCGTACGGATCGGCAGGTGCGCGAGGTCCGCGGCCGCGGCGAGGTAGCTCTCGACCTGCCCTCGCCCGTGCCCGATCACCGCGACCAGCCGGTCCGGGGACACCGCGGCACCCGCCCGCAGCGCGTGCCAGAGCAGTGGGCGGCCGGCCAGCGGGTGCAACACCTTCGGCAGCGCCGACTTCATGCGGGTGCCCTGCCCGGCCGCCAGCACGATCACAGCGGCGACCGCGGGTTGCGTTGCGGCGTCCACGGCGGCGCCTGTGGACGATTGGTGAGTTGTTCCCGTCACGTTCCCCTGGTCCCGCCTGCTGTTCTTGCCCTGCCACCCCGCTCCGCCGCCAGGATTCGAACCTGGACTATCGGAACCAAAATCCGAGGTGCTGCCGTTACACTACGGCGGAATAGCAGGCGCGCGCCGGGCGCAGGGACCATCATCCCATGCCCGGGGACGGTGCTGCTTCCCGCGCTCGTCACGCGTTCGGCCGTCCTCCACCGTGTCCGCCAGATGTCCGCGCTGCGTACCGACGCCTGCGGCGCACCGCGATCATGCCGCGGCCGGGGCGTCGCGCGGCCCGCGAGGGCGTAACGTGGCCGTCGGATACCCCCCGTCGATTCGGCGGGGGGCTTGTTGGCGTGCGGCGAGGCTGCGTGGCGTCGATGCGGGGCTTCACACGGCATCGACGTGTCGCGTCGTCCGTAAGGAGCGAAGTATCACAGCGGGGAGCAGGTGCGATGGCGGCCGAGGGTGACCGATTCAACGGATATGACGGCGCCCGCGCGGCACGCGGGCATGGGGTCGGTTCGGCGCAGCCGCGGTCGGGAGAACCGGCGCGGCTGGGTGGACTCCTCGCCGCAGCGCTGCGGGATCCGCTCGTCGCGCGTTTCGTGACCGACGCGGGCAAACCGGTGGCCCGCATTACCGGCCCGGTCGGACTGCGCCCGTTTCTCGCCGCGGCGCTCGCGGCGCCGGCCAATGCCGGTGGCGCCGGAGTGCCGGTCTGCCTCGTCACCGCGACCGGGCGGGAGGCCGAGGCGGCTGCGGCGGCGATCGGCGACCTCATCGGCGACGAGCGGGTCGAGCTGTTCCCGTCCTGGGAAACCCTTCCGCACGAACGGCTCTCGCCGCGCGCGGACACCGTCGGTCGCCGTGTCTCGGTGCTTCGCCGGATCGCGCATCCGGAGGAGCACGCGACCGGCGCGCCCGCCGTCCTCGTCACCACCGTGCGTTCCCTCATCCAGCCGATGGCCCCGGATCTCGGCGAGATCACACCGGTGCGCCTGCAGCCGGGACTGTCCGCCGACCTGGGCGAGACCGTGCGCCGGCTGGTCGATCTCGCGTACACCCGAGTCGACCTCGTCGAGAAGCGCGGCGAGATCGCCGTGCGTGGCGGCATTGTCGACGTGTTCCCGCCCACCGCGCAGCACCCCGTCCGCGTCGAGTTCGACGGCGACCGCATCGCGTCGCTGCGCACGTTCGCCGTCACCGACCAGCGATCGATCGACGAGACGGACGAACTCGTCGCGCCGCCATGCCGCGAGATCCTGCTCACCGACGAGGTGCGCGAGCGCGCCGCGCACCTCTCGACGGAGGCGACCGGGGACCCGACGCTGTCCGAGATGATCGGCAAGATCGCCGCCGGCGTCGGCGTGGAGGGCATGGAGTCGCTGATTCCTGCACTGCTCCCCGGCCGGCTCGTGATGCTCGGCGCCCTGTTGCCGGCCGGAACCCATGTGGTCCTGGCCGATCCCGAGCGGATCCGCACGCGCGCGGAGGATCTCGTGCGCACCGGCGCCGAATTCCTCGCGGCGTCGTGGCTGGCCGCGGCGAGCGGCGGCCAAGCACCGATCGACCTGGGCGAGTCCGCCTACCGGGACCTTCCTTCGACGCTCGAGGCGATCGAGGACCGGGACCTTCCTCTCTGGCGCATCACACCCTTCGGCTCAGCCACCGGCTCGACGGCCGGCACGGCGGACGGTGTCTCTGCCGAGGCTGGGAGCGACAGCGGTCGTAGCGAGGTGGCTGAGCCGACCGACGTGCCTGGGGCGACGGCCGCTCCGAGCTACCGCGGCGACGTGGGCCGCGCGATCGCCGACACCCGTGAGGTTCTGGCGGCCGGCGGGACCGCGGTGATCGTCGTCGCCGGCCCCGGAACGGCGTCACGGGCGGTCGAGATGCTCGCCGAGGCGGACGTTCCGGCGCAGCTGGTCGACGGCAGCCTGGTCACGGCCCCGGCCCCCGGCTCGGTGTCGGTGGTCTGTGGGCGCGTCGACGACGGGGTCATCTTCACGGGCTCGCGCCTGGCCGTGATCACCGAGGCGGATCTCACCGGAAACCGCGGCGGCGCACCGGAAACCGTCAGCCGCACACCCGGCAAGCGCAGGCTCGCCATCGACCCGGCGACGCTCCAGGTCGGCGATTTCGTCGTGCACGCGCAGCACGGGATCGGCAAGTACATCGAGATGGTGCAACGGACGGCCGGCGGCGCGGTCCGCGACTACCTGGTGGTCGAGTACGCGCCGAGCAAACGTGGCCAGCCCGGCGACCGGCTCTACGTCCCCACCGACGCGCTCGACCAACTCTCCCGCTACGTCGGCGGTGAGGTGCCCGCGCTCAACAAGCTCGGCGGCTCGGACTGGGCGAAGACGAAGGGTAAGGCCCGCAAGGCGGTCCGCCAGATCGCCGCGAAACTCGTGGAGCTGTACGCCAAACGGGCCGCGGCTCCGGGGTACGCGTTCGGCGCGGACACGCCCTGGCAGCGCGAGCTGGAGGATGCGTTCCCGTTCACCGAGACACCCGACCAGGCGGCCGCCATTGACGACGTCAAGGCCGACATGCAGCGACCGGTACCGATGGACCGGATCGTCGCCGGCGACGTCGGATACGGGAAGACCGAGATCGCCGTCCGCGCCGCGTTCAAGGCGGTACAGGACGGCAAGCAAGTGGTGGTGCTCGCGCCGACAACCCTGCTCGCGCAACAACACGTCGCGACGTTCCGCGGGCGGATGGCGCAGTTCCCGGTCACCGTGAAGGGGCTGTCCCGGTTCACGTCCGACGCCGAGGCCAAGGAAGTGATCGCCGGTCTCGCCGACGGCAGCGTCGACATCGTGATCGGCACCCACCGGCTGCTGCAGCCCTCCGTCCGGTACAAGGACCTGGGCCTGGTGATCGTGGACGAGGAACAACGCTTCGGGGTCGAGCACAAGGAGCACATCACCGCGCTGCGCGCGAACGTCGACATGCTCACCATGTCCGCCACGCCGATCCCGCGCACCCTCGAGATGAGCCTCGCCGGGATCCGCGAGATGTCCACCATCGCCACTCCGCCGGAGGACCGGCACCCGATCCTCACCTACGTCGGCGCCTATGACGACAAGCTGATCGCGGCCGCGATCCGCCGTGAGTTGCTCCGCGAAGGCCAGGTCTTCTTCGTGCACAACCGGGTCAAGGACATCGATGCGGTGACGAAGCGACTGCGCGAGTCCGTGCCGGAGGCGCGGATCGCCGTGGCGCACGGCCAGATGAACGAGCACATGCTGGAGAAGGTGATCGACGGGTTCTGGCAGCGCGAGTACGACGTGCTCGTCTGCACCACGATCGTCGAGACGGGACTCGACATCTCCAATGCCAACACGTTGATCGTCGACCGGTCGGAGATTCTCGGGCTGGCCCAGATGCACCAGTTGCGCGGGCGGGTCGGCCGGGGCCGGGAACGCGGATACGCGTACTTCCTGTACCCGGCGGACAAGCCGCTCACCGAGACCGCGCACGACCGGCTGGCCACCATCGCGCAGAACTCCGCGCTGGGCGCCGGTCTCGCGGTGGCGATGAAGGACCTCGAGATCCGCGGCGCGGGCTCCATTCTCGGGGCGGAGCAGTCCGGGCACATCGCCGGCGTGGGCTTCGACCTGTACGTGCGGCTGGTCGGCGAAGCGGTCACCGCGTTCAAGCGGGCCGCGGCGCAGGCGAACGACGAGGACGTCGAATCCGAGCCGGTGGAAGTGCGCATCGAGCTCCCGATCGACGCGAACATCCCGCAGGGCTACATCGACTCGGAACGCCTGCGGCTGGACGCGTACCGCCGGATCGCCGCGGCGCCGGACGCCGAGGCGCTCGACGCGGTGCGCACCGAACTGGCCGATCGCTACGGCCCGGTCGGCGACGAGGTCGACAACCTGCTCGCGGTGGCGTCGCTGCGGCACGCGTGCCAGGCCGTCGGGGTGAGGGAGATCTCGCTGGGCTCGCGGGGGCTGAAGTTCGCGGGTGTGGATCTTCCGGAATCGGCGCAACTGCGCATGGCGCGGCTCTACAAGGGATCCGACTACCGCCCGGCAACGCGCACGCTCACGCTCCGGCCGCCGACCGAAGCGGACACCATCGGCTCGCCCGCGCTGCGCGATGCGGACCTGCTGCGGTTCTGCCGCGGCGTACTGGACGCCATGTCGCCGAGCGGTGCGTTATGCACACATCTATGACCGATTTGCCCGACATTTCGCACCGCTCGGCGGGGGTGCCCCCGATGAGCGCGCCAGGGGTCTTGTGGCACGCTGGACCGGCACGGACGGGCGCCCGGCGCCGGTCGTGCGACAGTCTCACCGACCGTAAGGGAGTGACCGGTGTCGAGGGCACACAAGATGCGCGGCGCGGCCGCGACGGCGGGGCGCAGTCGCGCATTTCGGTCGGCCTTCATGACGGGCGCCGTGGCGGGCGCCGCGGCCGTGGCCGTCGCCGTTGCCGGGTGCGGCACCGTCCCCGGCGCCGCTGTGACCGTCGATGGCACCCAGGTCTCGACGGAAGCCGTGCTGGCGCGGGTGACCGCCGTTCTCGACGCGTCTGCCGGCGCGTCGGGAAGCTCCGCCCCGGCAGACGACTACACGCGTACGCAGGCGGCCCGCGGGCAGATCACCGACGTGATACGGCACCAGCTCGCGGAACGCGCCGCGGCGGAGAGTGGGATCACCGTCAGCGCCAAGGATGTCAACGACTTCATCGCGCAGTACGACGCCTACCAGAAGGGCTCCGGATCGCCCGACCTCGGCTCCGTGTTGCAGGTGCCGAGCGGGTCGGTCGAGGATGCGGTCTACGACCTCCAGGTACTGGATGCGCTGATCAAGAAGATCCCGAAGTCCGGTGTCGAAGTGACCAACGTGTCGGTGACGGTCGACGCCGTGCCGGCCGCGGACTGGGCGACGGCCGTCGCCGACCGGGTGAAGTTCACCGCGGACCCGGCCGCGATGGATGCTGCCGCCGCGGCCGCCCGGGCGGCGAATCCGCAGCTTCCCGGCGGCGCGGAGTCCCTGCTCGAGCAGCCGCACCACGCGGCATTCGGCCTGTTCAGCGCCGCGCAGGGGGAGATCCTGCTGATCCCGCAGGGTGCGCAAGGATACCTGGTGACGCGTATCACCAAGCGAGTCCAGGCGCCGGCGACGCTGACGGCGCAGATGATCACGAACGCCAACCAGACGGCGGGTCTGAGCGGGGAGATCGCGCTCGCGTCGCTGCTGCTGGCGAAGGACGCGGAGAGCGTGCACGTGCAGGTGAACCCGAGGTTCGGCACCTGGGATCCGCACATCGTGCAGGTGGTCGCGGCGAGTGACGCGGCGTGAGGGGTGCGGGCTGTGACCATGGGCGCGCTCGGGTGGGCGTGCGCGGGCTTGGCGGAGCATGACCGGGTATGACGCTGTTCGCGGGCGGATGAATCCGCCCGAAGACCCGGTGCCGGAAACCGCGGCACAGGGGCGTGGGGACACTGCATCGGGGACGCCGGTGAATTCGGACGGATCCGTGCCGGTGGGGAGCGAACTGCTCGAAGCGGTCGCCGTGATGGACCGGCTGCGATCCCCCGGGGGCTGCCCGTGGGACCGCGAGCAGACGCACGCCTCGCTGCTCCGGTATCTGGTGGAGGAATGCTACGAGCTGGTGCAGGCCATCGAGGACGGCGATGCGGCGGCCACGCGCGAGGAACTCGGTGACGTGCTACTCCAGGTGCTGTTCCATTCGCGTATCGCGGCCGAGAAGGATTCCGGCGACGGCGGTTTCGACATCGACGACGTGGCCTCTGGACTGGTCGACAAGTTGATCCGGCGCCACCCCTATGTGTTCGGCGGACCGGAGGAGCGTGAGACGCTGACGCCGGCCGAGCAGCAGGTCCGCTGGGATCAGCTGAAGAGGGCCGAGCACGTCGAGCCGTCGCCGTTGGACGGGGTGGCGCTCGGACAGCCCGCGGTGGCGCTCGCGGCGAAACTCGGTGCGCGGTCGGCCAAATACGGTGTCTCCATGCCGCTGCCGGAGGGGGATTCGGTGGGGGAGCAGATCTTCCGGCTCGCCTTCGCCGCCGGGGCTCGCGGCGAGGATCCGGAACAGGCGGTGCGCACCGTCGCCCGGGCCTACGCCACCCGCATCGCCGGAGCATCACCGGTCGAGTGACGTCGGCCTTGCCGGGCAACGCTGATCGTGCTCGATACGTGATCTCCCGGAGGTTCGGGGAGTGTCAGGACGAAAGCGGCCGGACCCGTGACAGGAGGCTCGCATCCGGTGCCCCGCGCAGCACGACGCGATGGCCGGGCACGTCCGGTCGCGCGCCGAACAAGGCCCACACCTGGCCGTCGCGTTCGGGAGCGGGTCGCAGACCGCCCGCCGTGAGTTCGCCGCCCGCCCCACCGGCCCTGAGCGCTGCGGAGGGCGCGATCAGGGCGTGGGCTCCCATCGTCCGCTGGCGGCGGGCGAATGCTTGGCAGCGCGCGTAGCTGGTGACATCGCCCGTCGCCGTTTCAAGGTCCAGCGCGTCGTCGCCTCGGACGGACTCGAGCCGGACTGCGCTATCCACTACCTCGTCGGGAACGTCCACGGCCCAGATCGAGCGCGCGATGCCCGCGAGGTCGGCCGGGTCGGTGATCTCCTCATGCCGCAGGAACTCCGCCCACGCCCCCTCGGGTGTGTCAGCCAGGTACTGGCACGGACCCTCGCCCGGGCCGTGCCAGCGCGCGGCCGGCTGGTCGGCCGACTCCCAAAAGAACGGCACCCGCGAATCGGCGTGCCGGAAGCCCGTCCTCATGTCCGCCCGCCGGAGGCAGGCGGGCGGCCAGGCGTCATGTGGAGCCCAGGCCGGGAAGCGTGGCGGCCAGCTCGGCAACCGACGACGCCTCCGCCCCATCCGGGTCGAAGGCGCCGAGCAGGTCGGCCGGCCGGCGGCCGCCCAACGCAGACCGTGGCCGCGTGAACCAGCGTCGCATGCCGAACTCGTTGTAGGAGCCGGCGAGGTCGGCGAGCACGAGCGCCAGGAAGTGCAGCCGTTCGGCGATCGATTGCGGCGTTGCACGGGCACCGGACGCGTATCTGCGCACCGACGATGCCGAGGATCCGATCAATTGTGCCGTCATCGCCTCGCCGAGCACGTCGATCACCGGAGTCCACTCCCCGCTGGGCTGGGGGGACATCTCGATCTGGTCATTGAGCCGCCGTACCGCGCGGGCGAAGGCGTCCGGGTCGTCGGCGAGCGAGGCGAGCTCGTCCCATTGCGGCGCGCCGGGCGTGAACGGCAGGCCCCGTTCCGCCAACGCGTTCGAGACGGCGACTGCGGCGTCGCCGGTGATGGCATGCTCCAGATCGACGTCGGCCGGCGCAGCGCCGCTGAACTCCAGCCGGCGCCAGAGGACGCCCAATTCGGCGGTTGCCCGGCCGAGGGCCTGCGCGACCGCCACCGGATCGGCTTTTGGTGCACTTTTGGCCTTCGTCATATTCCGAAGCCTACCCGTTTACGATCCGCGTGGGTGTGCTCGGCGGGGCAGGGGGCGGGGGAGGGCTATTCCCCGGGATAGACCACACCCACCTGGCGCCGTATCTCGTCGAGGGTGCCCATGATCGCGAGGGTTTCCGACGAGGGAAGGAGCGGGGACGTCGTCATACCCGCTGCGACGCATCTCGCGAGCTCGGCGGCCTGGTAACACAGCCCATGGTGCCCGGCGATCGCATCCGGACCGCGCACCAGCGAGGGACCGCCACGAACCGCCTTCAGTGTCAACGTGCCCGGCGCGTAGAACGGGCCGGACAGCTCCACCCGCGCGGCGCTGCCCGAGATCGATGCCGTGGTCGGCGTTTCCGCCAGCAGCGTGGTGTTGAGCACGGCCTCGGCCGCGCCCGTCTTCAGCACGATCGACACCTGCGCATCCACCCGCGTGTCGGTGAGCGTGCCGACGGCGGACACCGATTCGGGCGTCCCCATCGCGAACGACGCGAACGACACGGGGTAGATGCCGAGGTCGAGCAGGGCGCCGCCGGCGAGCGAGGGATCGAGCAGCCGGTGCGAGCCGTCGAGGTCCGCGAAGTACTGTCCGTGGTCGGCGAGCACGGTCGACACGTCACCCAGTGCACCGTCGGCGAGGAGTTGCCGGATTACGTCGGACTGCGGCAGGAAGCGCGTCCACATGGCCTCCATCACCATCACCCCGGAGGTTGCCGCGGCGGCGAACACGTCTTCGGCCTCGGAAGCGTTGCGAGTGAAGGACTTCTCGACCAATGCGTGCTTCCCGGCGGTGACGGCGGCCAGGGCGCCCGCGCGGTGTTCGCTGTGCGGGGTGGCGACGTACACCACGTCGACAGCCGGATCGTCGACCAGCGCGTCGTAGCTGCCGTACGCGTTCTCGATTCCGAACCGCGCCGCGAACGCCTCCGCCCGGTCCTTCGACCGCGACCCGACGGCCACCACGCGCTGTTGAGTATGCGCGCGCACCGCGGTGACAAAGCTCGCGGCGATCCCGCCGGTGGCGAGGATTCCCCACCGCAACGGGGGCGCCGACGCCGGGTCGGGGACACGCGAGGTGGGCAGGGCGGTCGGGAAGGGGCTCATGAATCTGAACGCTACCGGAGCGGGGGGGAGCAGCGACCTGAGAGCGATCCCGCGCCGGGCGGCACGGCAGATCCGCGGCGAAGCCGACCGCTCGCCTCGACCCGCGTCGGCGTCGTCACCGGCTGAGCCGTGCCCGTCCTCGCTCCGCCGGCCTGTCGGCCAGATGCGCCTGCGTTGGGAGTTTGCGCCCCGGATCCGAGGCGCGAACGCGCAACACGAGCGCGAACTGGCGGCACAGGGCGAACTGGCGGCACACGCGCAAACACCGATTCGCCCCGGCGGCATCGACGTCGGGGAACCGGTATGACGGCGCTCGCGCCGCGAACGTCGTCATACCCGGAAGTTGAGGCCCGGACGGCGGGCCGGTATAGTTCGGCGAAGGTCATGAGCGCCAGCGTCCAAGCCCCGGCTTGCTGGACGGCAACCCTCCACACGCGGTGGGGTGCCCCGGGTGATGACCTGGCTGCGTGTCGACCTGGCAGGCGGCAAGCGCGGCCCGTGTGCGGCGGGCCCGGTAGACGCAAGGAGCGCCGACTGTGTGTACTTCACGAATGTGTAGCTCACGATAGCTTCGCGACGTTCGCCCATGCGGAGTAGCCGACCTTAGCTGAAGGTCTGGCCGGATCGCGCCACGTCGTCTCCCAACCTCAGCATCCTGCGGTCATCCGTGTGCCGACCCGCACGCCGATGCCGGAATGCCGCTCACCGTGACCGAATCCCGGTGGCCCCTTTCGCGGCCGCCGAGCCCATACCAGGAGTACCGAGACACATGTCTGCTACCACCAGCCCGAAATGGTCCTTCGAAACCCGCCAGATCCACGCCGGCCAGCCCGTTGACGGCACGACCGGATCGCGTGCGCTGCCCATCTACCAGACCACCTCGTTCGTGTTCGACAGCGCCGAGGTGGCCGCCGCCCGCTTCGCCCTCGCCGACCTCGGGCCGATCTACACCCGCATCGGCAACCCGACCACCGATGTGGTCGAGGCCCGCATCGCCGACCTCGAAGGCGGTGTCGGCGCTCTGCTCCTCGCGTCCGGCTCATCCGCCAACACCCTCGCCATCCTGAACCTCGCCGAGGCCGGCGACCACATCGTCGCGAGCCCGGCGCTCTACGGCGGCACGCACAACCTGTTCCAGCACACGCTGCCGAAGCTCGGCATCACCGTGGGCTTCGTCGAGAACCCCGACGACCCGGAGTCCTGGCGCGCCGCCGCCCGGCCCAACACGAAGGCGTTCTTCGGCGAGACCATCTCCAACCCTTCCTCGGCGGTGCTCGACATCGAGGCGGTCGCCGCGGTGGCGCACGAGGTCGGCGTGCCGCTGATCGTCGACAACACGCTCGCCAGCCCATACCTGTTGCAGCCCATCCGGTTCGGGGCGGACGTGGTGGTGCACTCGGCCACCAAATACCTGGGCGGGCACGGCACCGCGATCGCCGGCGTAATCGTGGACGGCGGCACGTTCGACTATGCACAGCACCCCGACCGGTTCCCCGGCTTCAACACGCCGGACGCCAGCTACCACGGCCTGGTCTACGCCCGGGACCTCGGCGTCGGGTCGGCTTTCGGCGCGAACCTCTCCTACATCCTGAAGGCCCGGGTGCAGCTGCTCCGCGACCTGGGCCCGGCGGCGGCCCCGCTCAACGCGTTCCTCATCGAGCAGGGCATCGAGACGCTGTCGCTGCGACTGGATCGTCATACCGAGAACGCGCGCGCCGTTGCGACGTGGCTGGAGAACCGGGACGACGTCATATCAGTGAATTACGCGTCGCTCGAATCGAGCCCGTATTACGCACTCGCGCAGAAGTACACGCCGAAGGGCGCCGGGGCAGTGCTGGCGTTCGAGATCGCCGGCGGGCTGGAGGCCGGCAAGGCGTTCGTGTCGGCGCTGCAGTTGCACTCGCATGTGGCGAACATCGGGGATGTGCGGTCGCTGGTGATCCACCCGGCGTCCACCACGCACTCGCAGCTTTCCGAGGCCGATCAGCGAGCGGCCGGCGTCACCCCGGGCCTGGTGCGGCTGTCCGTCGGCATCGAACACATCGACGACATCCTCGCGGACCTGGAGCTCGGCTTCATCGCGGCCAAGGCCGCCTGAGCGGGTTTTTCGCGAGTGCGCGCGGCGGCGGGAGATGACCATGACGCTCACGGGTTCGTGTACCGGCGCGGCTCCCGGCAGCGGTTATGCCGACGGATATGACGGCGTAGCTGCTGCGGGCGCCGCGCCCGTTCGAACGATCGATGCGGCCGCGGGGCCGTCCGCTGGGGGCGCCGTGTCGTCCCCTGCGGCCGTGTCCCCGCGGGCCGCGCGCCCGCCGGCCGCGCGATCGAGGTTCGCGCTCGCAGACAATTCCGCTGGGCGGCACTACCTCTCGATCGGCGACCTCGTCACGGAAGGTGGCGAGACCCTGCGGGACGTGACCATCGCCTACGAGTGCTGGGGCCGGTTGAACCCGACCCGCACCAACGCGATCCTCGTCGAGCACGCCCTCACCGGCGACGCGCACGTCGTCGGTGAGGCGGGCCCCGGCCAGCCGACCGCCGGCTGGTGGCAGGGGATCGTCGGCCCCGGAGCCCCACTGGACACCAATCAGTACTGCGTGATCGCCACGAACGTGCTCGGTGGTTGCATGGGCACCACTGGGCCCTCGAGTCTGGCGCCGGACGGCGCGCCGTACGGGTCCCGGTTCCCGCGGCTGACCATCCGTGACCAGGTGGCCGCCGAGGCCGCCGTGGCGGACGCCTTCGGCATCGACTACTTCGCCGCGGTGATCGGCGGGTCGATGGGCGGGATGCGCGCGCTCGAATGGGCCGTGAGCCTGCCCGATCGGGTTCACCGCGCCGTGATCATCGCGTCGACGGCGGCGGCCTCGGCGGACCAGATCGCTTGGGCCGGAATGCAGCTCGCCGCGGTACGGCTCGACCCGGCGTTCGCGGGCGGGGACTACTACGGTGGGCCGGCGCCGCTGGGCGGGCTCGGACTGGCGCGGCAGATCGCGCACACCACCTACCGCTCGTCCACCGAGTTCTCGGCGCGATTCGGGCGCGAGCCACAGCGCGGCGAGGACCCAGCCGCGGGCGGCCGCTTCGCCGTCGAGTCGTACCTGCAACATCACGGGGACAAGCTCGGCCGCCGCTTCGATGCGAACTCCTATGTCGTTTTGACGGAAGCGATGAACTCGCACGACGTCGGTCGCGGGCGCGGGGGGGAGGTCGCTGCGCTGCGCCGCGTCACCGCGAAGACCACCGTCGCCGCCGTCGACACCGACCGGCTCTACCTGCCGGAGGAAGGCGCGCGCATCGCGGCCGGCGTGCAGCGCGCCCGGCCGCTGAAGATCATCCAGTCCTACTACGGGCACGACGGCTTCCTGATCGAGGCTGACCAGGTCGCCCGGATCATCCGTGGGGCGCTGCACGAATAGGTCGCGAGACTCCCGGGGGCGGTTGCTCTTTCGCGGGCGGCGGACGCCACGGCGCCGTGCTAGTGACCCGTGCCCCTGTCGAGACCGCGGATCGACACACCCGAGTGCACCTTGTATCGCTTGTTGATGTTGATGAGAACGGCGGTGAAAGGTTCCAGGTGCCGCGCAATCCGCAGCGGTCCCGCGTCGATGCCGGGCTTGCCCACGACCGCCGTCGCCAACTCCTGCACCTGTGCTTTGGCGTCCTTGTCGTCGCCGCAGACCAGTACATCTTCGCCGGAAAAATCCGCGTTGGCCCATAGGTTCACTGCCGAGAGGTGGTGGAAGGCACTGGTCACCCGCGCGCGCGGCAACAGTTCCGCGGCGATCTCGGCCGCGCTTCCCTCCGGCACCTGGATGCCGATAGGC
Organism: Nakamurella sp.; assembly: GCA_017848755.1. Classification (GTDB taxonomy): domain Bacteria; phylum Actinomycetota; class Actinomycetes; order Mycobacteriales; family Nakamurellaceae; genus Nakamurella. The sequence continues at coordinate 21,079 of JAFIHI010000232.1, forward strand.
CCGCGCTTGTCGAACTCGATCGGGTTGACACACGTGATGACAATCTTGTCGCCGATCGCCGGCTCAAGGCCCACCAGCAGCTCGCGATAGCCGTCAAAGGGCACGGCCACCAGCACCATGTCGCCCTTCTGGGCGGCGGTGGCGTTGTCGGAGCCGCTCACCCTGATGGGTTCGGTGAGGCGCTTCGCCAACTCGGCGGCGGCCGCCTCCGCTCGATCGGCCGAACGCGATCCGAGTATCACCTGATGGCCGGCCAATGTCAGCCGATACGCAAGGCCCCGACCCTGGGGTCCGGTCCCGCCGATGATCGCGATAGACGTCACGAACTGTTGTCCTCTCCGGGGGCCTGCTACGCCTGGCGGCCACGTGGGCGTTCGCCAGGGATCCAGTCTGTCGGCATCGTAAGACATCGTCGTTGACGCGCCTCATCCGCTCGATGTCAGATTCCTGTTCCGATCTGCCGATGACGATGTTACATTGAATATCAGATCTAACCGCTCATCAGTTCCCTAACCTTGCACGAACGTGGAGAGGACGACAATGACCGACGAGTTCGACGTTGCGGCTCAGAAGGCCGTATCGGCGATCGACCACGAGCGCCTGACGGATCTCGTACAGCAGGTTTGCCGGATTCCGAGTGTTCTCGGAGACGAAGGACCGCTGGCAAGCTTCCTTGCGGACTACATGAGGAAGTCGGGTTTCGAGGATGCAGGTCTGCAAGAAGTGCTTCCAGACCGGCCCAATGCGGTGGGCGAGTTACGGTTTGGTGCCGGCAAGCGCGTGGTCTTCACCGGTCACATGGACACCAAGCCCGTCTCAGTCGGATGGTCCAAGACAGAGCCGTTCTCCGGCGACATCATCGACGGCGCGATCTATGGCCATGGGATCATGGACATGAAGGCGGCTTTGGTGTGCCAGATCGTGGCAATGGAAGCGCTGCGCGACTCGGGCGTCGAACTGCACGGGACGGTCGCCATGGCGGCCGTGTCGGACCACATGGGCGACCAGACGGGGTCGATTCGCTACTTCGACGAGTACCCGGCCGATCTGGCGGTTCTCGGCGAACTCTCGGACAACGAGATCTTCCTTGGTCATCGCGGGCGTTACTACTTCGACATCACGGTGCAGGGCAAGTCTGCGCACACCTGTCACAAGCCGCTCGCGATCAACGCGAATCTCCTTGCCGCGCACGCGGTGATCGAGCTTGACGGATCGCACCTGACTCCGGAACTCGAGAATTGGGTCACTGACCTGTTTGGGCCCGAGACCTACATGGTGCCGGGGCGTATCTACGGTGGGCTGCCGCCGGGTGGTCCCTCGATGATCCCGGACGAATGCGTCATCCGGGTCGATTGCCGCCCGCAGCCCGGAGTCTCGATCGAGACCGTGCGAGCGGAGATCGACCGCTGTCTGGCAGATGCTCAGCGCCGCGAC
>JAFIHI010000233.1 GCA_017848755.1 Nakamurella sp.
CGACGCGGCGAGGTCGTGTCGAAGAGCGACATACTGGCCAATGTGTGGGACGAGTTCTACGAAGGCGACCCGAACATCGTCGAGGTGTACGTGGGCTACCTGCGCAAGAAGATCGACACCCCCTTCGACCGCCGGAGTATCGAGACGGTGCGCGGGGCGGGCTACCGACTGCGGAGCGACGGTGGCTGAACCCGCCCCCGCCGCGGCGCCGCCCGGTGCCGCGGGTGGTTCCGGTGCCGCGGGCGGTTCCGGTGCCGCGGGCGGTCCTGGCGCTGCCGGCGGTTCCGGCGGTTCGGACACCGCCGACGCCGGGAACGAGGGCCGCGCGACGCGAGAGCGGACCGCCCCGGGTCGCGTAGGGCTAGATCGGCCAGCGCCAGCCGCGAACGCGCGCGGTCCCGAGTCGGCTCGGCGGCCGTCATGGTGGGCGCGTCGGTCGCTACGTGCCCGGCTGACCGCGGCGACGGTCGTCGTACTGACCGTCGGCATGACGGTGGCGTCGGTGCTGCTGGTCTGGCAGGTGCACAACTCCCTCATCGCGGGGCTCGACACCGCGGTGACCCAGCAAGTGCAGTCGGTCGCCGCGCAGGCGCAAAACGGCGAACTGCAGGCGCACATGCCGAATCTGGAGGACGGCGGACCCGCCGTGCAGGTGGTGTCGGCAGACGGGCAGGTGATCGCCGCCTCGAACGGGCTCAGGTACCAGGGGCGGATGTTCATCCTGGCGGGAGGGGAAGGCGCAGCGGTCACCGCGACGACCGCGGCGACCGGCTCCGGTTCGGATGCCAAGACCCGGTACCGGGTCGCGGCGCTCACCGTCACCACCAAACAGGGGCCGGTCACGGTCTACGCAGCGCTGCCGACCGATTCGGTCACCGACAGCACCGCCGAACTCAGCGCCGCTCTCGCCGTCGGCGTGCCCGTGGTGGTGGTCGCGCTGGCGGTCGTCGCATGGCTGCTAGTCGGGCGCGCGCTGCAACCCGTGGAGGCGCTGCGCCGGCAGGCGGCGGCGATCCCGGCCTCCGACCTGCGCCGGCGACTCGAGGTTCCCGCGGCCCAGGACGAATTGGGTCGCCTCGCCGCGACGCTCAACGACCTGCTCTCCCGTATCCAGGCGTCCACCGGCCGGCAACGCCAGTTCATCGCTGACGCCGCGCACGAACTGCGCAGCCCGATCGCATCACTGCACGCGCAGTTGGAGATCCTGGAGCGGCGGGCCGACCGCGCCGGCGATGCGCGCGGGGCCGAGTGGGCGGCGGGGATGATCGCCGACACCCGGCGCCTGACGCGTCTCGTCAACGACCTTCTGGCGCTCGCCCGGCTCGACGCGAACCCGAAGATCCATCGGCAGACCATCGACCTCGACGATCTCGTGCTCGACGAGGTGCGCCGCGCGCAGGGCCGCGGCGTTGTCATCGACGCCGGCGCCGTCTCGGCCGGCCGGGTGCTGGGCGATCCGGCCGGCCTGGTCCGAGTGGTCCGCAATCTGCTGGACAACGCCGTCCGGCACGCCGCCGGCCGCGTCGTGGTCGGACTGCGCAGCGACGGGAGATCGGTGACCCTGACGGTCTCCGATGACGGTCCGGGCATCGCGCCGGCCGATCGGGAGCGCATCTTCGAGCGCTTCACCAGGCTCGATGACGCTCGGTCCCGGGATGCGGGCGGCGCCGGGCTGGGGCTCGCGATCGTGCGAGATGTGGTGCGGGGCCACGGCGGCTCGGTCCGGGTCGGGGACAACAAGCCCGGCGCGCGGTTCACCGTGACGCTTCCGGCGGCCGACTAGCCAGGCCCGACTGACTGCTGCGGCGAGCCGCATCGGCCTGGTCGGTCTGGCTGTGCCTGGTTGTCCCCCTGTCCGTTTTTCATCCACATGCGGCGACGCGGCGTTGCCGCGAACATCGTCATCTCCGCATGCTGGGGGCCCGTTTCCGAAAACCGCGAGGAGGGCAGATGGACGGGTTCGACATCGCGACCGACCGGATCCAGGCGGCAGCGTCCGGCGTGGATCAGGTGGGCGCGTCGCTGCAGCGCGAGATCGCCATCATGGAGGGAACTTTGGCGGATATCGGCGCCGGCTGGCATTCGACGAGTGCGGCGCCGCGGTTTGCTGCGGCCATGGACGGATACCTGGACGAGGCCCGGCTGCTGGCCCAGGCACTCATCAGTCACGGCGCGAGCCTGGCTATGGCGTCCCGCACGTTCGAGCAGGCCGAAGAGGCCATCGCGGCAGCGACTCCGGCTGTGACACCGGCGGTGGCCCGATGACGGAGATCCGGGTGAACTACGGGGCTATGAGCGCCGGCCACGAAGACCTCGTCGCGACATGGGCGCGCATCGAGGCGCACCTTGCCGAACTCGATGCCGCGATCGCCCAGGCCGGGGACATGCGTTCGGAGGCGCTGGCGTCGTACCTGGGCCTGAAGGCCCGTTGGGACGCGTCGGCCGCCGATCGACAGGTCACGTTGCGTGCGCTGGCGAACGCGGTCGACTCGGCGGCCCAGACGTACCGGGAGGTGGACGCCGCTGCCGCCGCGCAATTCGCCGTGTGAGCGCCAGGTCCGTGTCGTGCATCTTCGGCGCCGCCGCCAGGTTTGCGCGCCATTCCGGGCAGGTGGAATTCGGCGGGGAGAGGCGCGACGCTCACCGAGTCACTGCGCTCAGTACACGCCGCGGACCAGGCGCAGCGGCTCGGTGTGCTGGTAGAACACCCAACGGTTGACCTCGCGCGGGTGCCGGATTCCGTCGTACCGGATCACCGTGCGGCTGCCCGGGAGCAGGCCGAACTCGACGGCGCGGCCGCGGTAGGTGGCCGGCTGGCGCCCGAAGCCGAGGATACGTTTGCGGACCACCGTGACGGCCACGCCGCTGCGGGCATCGGGCTCCACCTCGATCACCTTGGCGCTGCCGCCCGGAATGCGCTGCTCGTCGACGTAGAACGTCCCGGTGACCGGGGCAAGGTGCGCGGCACCGAGCAGCACCCCGCCCGCATCGCTGCGGACCAGCGGCGCCCGGTCGACCTCGGCGCGTGCCGCCGCGCGGACCGCCTCGGGACCCGGTGGTAGAGCGTAGATGTCGGTGAACGCGGTGCGATGCGGCGTGGCGTAGGCGACCTCGACGGCTCCGAGCAGGTCCTTGCGCAGGAGACGCAGGACGACGGCGTTCAGGTCGGAATCGTCGCCGACGACGAGGATCCGCCCGGCGAGCAGCGGGTCGATCTCCTTTGTCGGCCGGCGGCCGACGACATGGATCGGATAGCCCCGGCAGGCGGCGAGGATCGCCCCGATGCCCGCGGCGTCCGCGCTGCCGGCCTTGCCTCCGCCCGCATCTGCCGCCACCCGGGTGCGGCGGCCGCTTCGCGCCCCGGCGCGAACCGCGTCATCTCCGTTGGCGAGCGCCGGCCTCGATTCTTCTTCGGTGCGGCAGCACAGCACGATGATACCGCCGGGTCCGTCCAGTTCGGTCAAGCGACTACCCTTCAATGGGCGCGAACCGCGTCGCGCCGCCACGTGCAACGGCGTGGAATACCGCGTGACGTACCGTGCCGCAGCTCTGCGGTGCGTGCACGCCAACCACCAGGGAGTCTGCCATGACGGTGATGGTGTTGATCGGTGCCCAGTGGGGCGACGAGGGCAAGGGCAAGGCGACCGATCTGTACGGCGAGCGCATGCAGTGGGTGGTGCGCTACCAGGGCGGCAACAACGCGGGGCACACCGTGGTGCGGCCGGACGGACAGAAGTTCGCGCTGCACCTGGTGCCGTCCGGGATCCTCTCCCCGCAGGTGACCAATGTGATCGGCAACGGCGTGGTAATCGACCCGGGCGTCCTACTGGGAGAGATCGCGGAGCTGGAAGACCGCGGGGTGGACACCTCGAACCTGATGATCTCCGCAGACGCGCACCTGATCATGCCGTACCACGTGGCCATCGACAAGGTCTCCGAGCGGTATCTGGGCTCGTCCAAGATCGGCACCACAGGACGCGGTATCGGACCCTGTTACCAGGACAAGATCGCCCGCATGGGCGTGCGGGTGCAGGACGTGCTCGACCCGTCGATCCTCGCCCAGAAGGTCGAGGCCGCACTGGATGTCAAGAACCAGATGCTGGTCAAGATCTACAACCGCAGGGCGCTCGACCCGCAGGCAGTGATCGACGCCGTGCTCGACCAGGCCGAGTCGTTCAAGCACCGCATCGCCGACACCCGGCTGCA
>JAFIHI010000234.1 GCA_017848755.1 Nakamurella sp.
CCGATCCGCCGCGCGTCCGCGCCTGCCGCCCGGCCCGCTGGTCCGAACCGCCTACCGGAGCGTCAGCAGCCGCCCGGCGACGGTCGCGGTCCGCTTTCTGCCCTGGTTCGGCGCCATCGTGACGATCGCGGCGCTGCGCCTGATGATCGGCGCGCGCATCGGCTTCGGCAGCACCTACGACGCCTGGCTCACCCAGGTGTCGACCGCGACCATGCTGATCGGCTGCCTGTTCATCGCCGTGCACTGGAACCGCGTCATCCTGCTGGCCGAGCACGTGCCGCAGGCGCCGATCATGAGCCTGCGGGCGCTGCGCTTCCTGGCGATGGTCGCGGTGCGGTCCACGGGCCTGGTGCCGGCGGGCGTCTTGAACGTGGCACAGACCTGCGAGACGGTGCTGCTCGCGGCCGCGCTGTTCGGGCTGGGGACCAGCGTGAACCTGAAGACGCTCTTCACTACCGGCGGCCGCGCGGCGCTGCTGGGGCTCGCCTCCTGGGTGCTGATCGCGGCGCTCGCGTACGCCGGGGTGCGGCTGATCGGGTAGCGACCGATCGAGTCGGCGGTTGATCGGATACAGCGGTTGATCGGATACAGCGGTTGATCGGATACAGCGGTTGATCGGATACAGCCGCGCCGCATCCGGGCCGGCTCAAGTCCGGGCGCGGCGCGCCGATGACAGGCACATGGGGCTATCCGTCCACGCGTCGGCGAGGGACAGCATTCCCGCGCGACCGCGCCCGGCGGAAAACCCGGCGGAAAGCCCGGCCGTCAGCACAGCGCATGGTGCCGCCGACAGCGCGGCGGCGTGCGGCGTGGTCGACGCGCTGGTCTTCCGCCAGATCGGACGCGACACCTGGGCGCATGTGGGCGGCCTCGGCCGGGGCAAAGGGTGGGCGGGAATCATCAACCTCGACGAGACCGATGGTCCGCTCGCGTTCCGCATTCCCGCCCGCGTCGGCGAGGTGTACCGGGCACGGTTCGGCGAACCGGACCGGTTGTTCGGGCAGTATGACGCCACCGGCGGCGGGGTGGTGCGGGTCTCCGTCGACGTGGCCGTCGTGCTGGGGAGCCCGACGGACCCGATCGCCGCCGCCGACGACGCCCAACTGTTGCGGCTGGCCCAACTCATCGACGCCGAGATCTCCGAGATCGACCCGTCGAAGCGGCTCGCCGACGAACTCGCGGTGCTCACCGCCGTCCGCGAATTGATGGACGCCCCCATCGACTGCGGGCGGGACGCCGCCGTGCGGCACCTGATCACCGTCGCCACCAAGGCACTCTCCTGTGCGATCGGCGTGCTCTGCGACGGGTCCGGCACCCTGACCGTGGTGGGCGACGAGACCGTCGCCGCCGACGACTGGCGCCGCGTGATGGACGACCTCGAATCGCATCTGTGCCGCGACCCGTGCTGCTGCCACGACAGGTCGTCATCCCCGTCGCGCCTGCTCTGCGAGCTGCTTCCGCAGACACGATCCGTGCTCACCACGCGCGTGCCCGAGCCCATCGGCGGAATCCTGCTAATGACCCACACCTCGGCCGACCCGCGCGATTTCTCCCTGCAGTGCCAGCGCCTCGCGCGGAACATCGTCGAGACCGGGACGGTCGTGGCGCGGACCGCGATCCTGCGCGATGAGCTGCACGCCGCCGCGGAACGGGCCTCGGCCGCCGCCCGCACCGATCCGCTCACCGGCCTCGGCAACCGGCTGGCGTGGGACGAGGCCATCGTGCAGGCGCAGGCGGAGGTCGACGCCGGCGGAACCTTCTCCGTGGTGACCCTCGACGTCGACGGCCTCAAGGACATCAACGACCGGTACGGTCACGACGCCGGCGACGACCTGCTGCGCCGCTGCGCCGCGGTGATCCGCGCCCATTGCAGCGAGGCGGACCTAGCGGTGCGCCTCGGCGGGGACGAGTTCGCGATCCTGGTGCCGCATGCGCTCGGCCCGGGAGATGCGACCTACATCGCGTTCACCACCGCGCTATCCGGTCTGCGGTCGACGCGGGACACCGTGACGGCGAGCCTGGGGGTGTGCACCGTGAACCCCGGCGGCAGCGTGTTCGACGCCGTGCGCGAGGCCGATATGCAGATGTACGGCAACAAGCGCCAGCGGCGCACGGCGCGCGCCCCGATTTGGGCCATTTAGCGGGCGCTGCACGCAACGTGAGCGGCGGCGCGGGTTTGGGCGCCGGCCGTTACCGCAGCGGCGATCTTTGCGTCGGCGATCATAGAGGTGTGAAGAGCCCGCCCCCGCTGCCCGATCGCGACGGCGTCTCCGCGGCCCGGCTCACCATGCCGCGGGGCGGAACATGGCCGACGGTGGCGGCGTTCCTGCTGGAGCGCACGCACGGCGCCGAGGAGGTGCGCCGCCGACTGGCCGCCGGCGAGGTGGTGCTGGGCGACGGCAGCGTGGTTGCCGACGACAGCGCAGTTGCCGACGGCACGCCCTACCGCGGCGGCGAGACCGTCTACCTGTACCGCGATCTGCCCGACGAGACGCCGGTTCCGGGCGAGATCGACGTGCTGTACGCCGATTCCGACATCGTGGTCGTCGACAAGCCGCATTTCCTGGCGACCATGCCCCGCGGGCGGCACGTGGTGCAGACGGTGGTGGTCCAGATGCGGCGACGGCTCGGCCTGCCGCAGTTGTCCCCCGCGCACCGCTTGGACCGGCTCACCGCCGGCGTGCTGCTGCTCACCGTCCGGCCCGAGGTGCGCGGCGCGTACCAGCTCCTGTTCCAGCGGCGCGAGGTCGCGAAGACCTACCTCGCCCTGGCGCCGATCCGCGACGACCTGGGGCTTCCGACCGTGGTCCGATCGCGAATCGTCAAGCTCCGCACCAGCATTCAGGCGGTAGAGGTGCCCGGCGAGGCGAACGCCGTCACCCACGTCGACCTCGAAAGCGCGTTCACCGCGCCCGACGGCCGCGTGCTCGGCCGCTATCGGCTCACGCCGCTCACCGGCCGCACGCACCAGTTGCGGGTGCACCTCGCGCGCCTCGGCATCCCCATCGTGAACGACCCGCTGTACCCGACACTGCAGGAGCACCGGCCGGGCGACTTCTCGCGGCCGCTGCGGCTGCTGGCATCGACCCTCGAGTTCACCGACCCGCTGTCCGGCCGGCCGCGGCGGTTCGTATCGAGGCGGTCGCTTCTATGACGTTGATGACGGAGTTCGCGGATAAGCTCTGAGATGGACAGAAGGAGGCGGCGTGCCGAGTTGGCTTGAGGGGCGAGGTTTCGCCATCACGTTCGGCGTGCTCTTCGGCATCGTGCTCTTGCGGGCGCAGGCCACGTACTGGGCGGGCCGCGGTGCCATGACCGGCGCGCGCCACACCCGCCTCGGCCGCCGGCTGGACGGTCCGCGGATGACGCGGGCCGTCGCCGCGCTGAATCGCTGGGGCCTTCCGGTGGTCACCGTGTCCTTCCTGACGGTCGGCTTCCAGACCATGGTCAACGCGGCGGCCGGGCTCACCCGGATGCGTTGGGGCCGCTACACGGCCGCCATGTTGCCGGGGTGCGCCGCCTGGTCGGCCATCTACGCGACGGCCGGTTTCGCCGCGCTCACCGCGTGGATGCGCCTGCACGGGGCGTGGAAGTGGGCGGCGTTCGGCGCCGTCCTGCTGGTGGTCGCCGGCGGCGTGGCCATCGCGTGGCACGTGCGGTATGTGCGGCGCAAGCGCCTGATTCAGGGTGACGCTATCGGGGCAATCAGTCCCGACGCTCCAGCAGTGCCGGATTGATCTCGGCCGGCAGCGCGGCGCTGTGCACGATGCCCAGTTGCTGCGTCGCCCGCGTCATGGCGACATAGAGGTCACCGAGCCCGTGCACGCCGGCGGCGACGATGGCCGCCGGTTCGACGAGGATCACCCTGTCGAACTCCAACCCCTTGGCCTGCTTGACGTCCAGCACCACGACGCGCCGTCCCGGGCCTGCCTGACCCGACGCCTCGGGCACGAGATCCTTGACTGCGGCGAGAATGTCACCATCTCCGCCGGCGTGCAGCACGGCCAGTTGGCCTGCCTGCATTGTCTCCGCCTCCGCCGCGGCCGCCGCGGCCACCGCGGCCCGGAGCCCGGCCCCGTCGGCCCGCGTGACCCACGGCCGCACACCCGTCTCGCGCAGCGATGACGGCGGGGAGAGGTCCGGATCGATGGCGGCGAGCACGGGCGCGGCGAGTGCCATGATCTCGCCGGGGGTGCGGTAGTTCACGGTGAGCTCGGCGAGCCGCCAGCGGTCCCGCGCGTGCGGGGCCAGCGCCGCCGCCCAGTTGGACGTTCCTGCGGGGTCGGAGGTCTGTGCCGTGTCGCCGACCACCGTCATCGACTTGAGCGGGCAGCGGCGGAAGATCGACCGCCAGGCCATCGGCGAGAGCTCTTGCGCCTCGTCCACCACCACGTGCCCGTAGGTCCACTCCCGGTCGGCGGCGGCGCGGACCGCGGTGCTGCCCTGCGGCGCGGCAGTGTCGTGCAGTGCGGCGATGTCCTCGGCGGTGAGCATGCTGAGTGTGAAGGCGATGCCGGAGCCGCTGACCCCGGCCTCCTCGGATCCCAACGCCTGCAGGGTGTCTCGCGCAAAGGCCAGCTCCTCGGCCAGCGCGGCCTGCTGGGCGCGGTCGGATTCCGGTATCTCGCCCAGCAGCTCCGCGGCCTCGTCGATGAGCGGGATGTCGGACGTGGTGAGCGGGCTGCCGACCGGCCGCAGCAAGAGCTCCCGCTGTTCGGCGCGCAGCGATGGCGCGGCACGCTTCAGCCGCTCCGGGTCGGTGAACAGGTCCTGCACCAGCCGCTGCGGGGTGACGAGCGGCCAGATGTCCGCCAGCGCGGCCTGGATCACCGTGTCGCCGGCCATGTCTCGCACGACGTCCGACGGGTCCGGCCGTATCGCGTCCGGCTCGAGCGAGGCCACCCCGGGCCGTTCCACCACCTGTTTCGCCAGCCCGTTCAGCACGGTGCGCACGAAGATGCTGCGCGCCCTGTTGTGCGGCCGACGGGATGCCCAGGCGCGCCGCTGCGCCCGGCGCAGCAGATCCGGATCGAGCACAACCGTGCCGTGGTCGTACGGCACACGCCGCGCGGTGGCCGGCACGCGCTGCCGGTCCAGTACGGCGTGGTCGAGGATCTTCGTCATGCGCAGCGAGCCCTTCAGAGCGGCGGCCTGCGGGCCGTCCTCGGCGCTCGCCTCGATCCCGGGCAGCAGCGTGCCGATTGTCGCCAGTACTACGGACGTCTCGCCGAGCGACGGCAGTACCTGGCCGATGTACTGCAGGAACGTGGTGCTCGGGCCGATCACCAGCACACCGTGCGCGCCGAGCCGCTCGCGGAACGTGTAGAGCAGGTACGCGGCGCGGTGCAGGGCGACCACCGTCTTCCCGGTACCCGGACCGCCCTGCACCACGAGCACACCGTCGCGGTCCGCACGGATGATCGCGTCCTGCTCGGCCTGGATGGTCTCGATGATGTCGCCCATGCGCCCGGTGCGCGGCGCATTGAGCGCCTCGATGAGTGCGCCGTCGCCGACGACCCCGACATCGACCACGGACTCGTCGAGCATCGCGCCGTCCGCCTTGAAGAACTCGTCGGACACCGACGTCACACGACGCTTCCTGGTGCGAATATGCCTGCGACGCACGACATCCTGCGGATCGAGGGCTGTCGCCGTATAGAACGGAGCGGCCATCGGCGCCCGCCAGTCCATCAGAACCTGCTCACGCGCCGGGGTATTGTCGGCGAGCCCCATCCGCCCGATGTGCAGGGCGTGTCCGTCTTCGAGGTCCAGCCGGCCGAAGCACAGCCGGTCCTCCGCGGCGGCGAGCATGGAGAGCTGCTGCGCATAGCGGAACTGCAGGGCGTCTCGGGTGAACAGGCCCGATGGGGTGCCGTCGTTCTCGAACATCGCAGCGTCCTTCTGACCCTGCACATGGCGTCGCTCCGCATCGAGCAACCGGTACAGCAGGTCGAGGTGCTTCTGCTCGGCCTCGATCGCGGAGCGGCGTACATCCAACGGTCCGTCCAACGGCTCGTCCAACTTCGGTGGCCTCCTGGCAAACTTTGGCGGCCATCCAGCCTACGCCATGGATGCGAACCGGGGTGACGGACTTACGTCAGGGCCGCTGCGCCAGCACCACCGTGTCGATGGCGGGCCGATCCGCGCCGGGCACCTCGCGCAGCGGCTCGGCAGCGACCTCCACCAGCATGTCGGGCGCGACCTTGCCCAGATCGTCGATGATATCCGTTGCGGTGTAGAGGATCTCCGGGTCCTGAGGCCCTCCGGTGCCGTGGGTGATATTGCGCGTGTTGTGGCCGATCATCAGGATCCGCCCGCCGGGACGCAGGGCTGCGGCCGCGCGCCTGAGCACGGTCCGGCGCAGCGCCGCCGGTAGGTGCGCATAGACGATCATCGCGAGGTCCACCGGCTCCGGCGTGAACGTGAGGGCGTCCGCGCAGATCCATGTGACGGGTATGACGCTGTGCTGCTGCGCCGTTGCCGCTTCGAGTTGCCGCGCCTTCTCGAGCGCCTTCGCGGAGAAGTCCACACCGGTGACGTGCCAGCCACGCTGCGCAAGGTAGACGGCGTTGCGCCCCTCGCCGCAGGCAATGTCCACGGCGCGGCCGGGAGGCAGGTCCGCGGTGTGCTGCACGACGAAGCGATTCGGCCCCGCGCCCCAGACGAGTTCGCTGGCCGCATAGCGGGCGTCCCAGTCGGCGGCCGTCGCTGTCGGCGCAGCAGCATAGCCCGGACCGTGTTCGTGCGTCATGGCTCTATTCTGGCGCCCTTCGCTGATGGGTCACCGATCAGCGCCGCGGACTGCTGGGCGATGGCCAGTTCCTCGTTGGTGGGGACGACGAGCACGGTGACCGGTGAGCCGTCGGGCGAGATGATCCGGGCGGCTGCCGAGGAGGCCGGGGCCCGAGCTACATTGCGGTCCGGGTCGATCGAGATACCCAGCGCCGCTAGGTTTTCGACGGCCCGCGCACGGACGATCGGGTCGTTCTCGCCGACCCCGGCGGTGAAGATCAGGGTGTCGAGGCGCCCGAGGATCGCGTGGTAGGCGCCGATGTACTTGCGCAGCCGGCGGGTGTAGATGTCGAGCGCCAATTCCGCCTGTTGCGCACCGGCGCCGCCGGCCGCGATCTGGCCGTGCACGTCGCGCAGGTCGACCGTGCCGGTCAGGCCCTTCATTCCCGAGTGCCTGCTGAGCAAATCCTCGAGCCCGTCGGCGTCCAGGTGAGCAGCGCGCATGAGGTGGATCAGGACGCCGGGGTCGATGTCGCCGCCGCGGCTGCCCATGACCAGGCCCTCCAGCGGGGTCAGGCCCATGGACGTGTCCAGGGCCCGGCCGCCCGCGATGGCAGACGCGGAGGCGCCGTTGCCCAGGTGCAGCACGATCTGATTGAGTTCGGCGTAGGGCCGGCCCACGTGCGCGGCCGCGGCACGCGAGACATAGCAGTGGCTGATGCCATGGAATCCGTATCGTCTGATCCCGTACTTCCGCGCGAGGCCTCGATCGATCGCGTAGGTGGCGGCGACCTCGGGAAGCGCGGCGAAGAAGGCGGTGTCGAAGACCGCGACCTGCGGAACGGCGGGGAATGCGTCGAGGGTGCACTCGATGAGGGCTGCGTTCGCCGGATTATGCAGGGGCGCCAGGGGAATGAGGTCCCGGACGGTCTGTAGCACATCCGGTGTGATGAGAGTGGGTCTGCGAAACCGCTCCCCGCCGTGCACCACGCGGTGGCCGATCGCGCGTAGGTCGACAGCGTGCGGATCGAAGCCGGCCGCCGACATCTCCTCCCGCGCCGCGGCGAGGGCGGAGGCGTAATCGGCGGTACCCCCCACGGTATTGCCGACTGCGCCGCCTCCGGTGCTACCTATCCGCTCCACGATGCCCTTGACGGCGACGCGACCCGAATCCGGTTCCAGCAGTTGGTATTTGAGCGAGGACGAGCCCGCGTTGAGAACCAGTACGTACGCCGTCATCTCCGTTATCCCTGCGCCTGAATCGCGGTGATGGCCACGGTGTTGACGATATCGTCCACCGTCGCGCCGCGGGACAGGTCGTTGACGGGCTTGGCGAGCCCCTGCAACACCGGCCCGATCGCCACCGCCCCGGCGCTACGCTGCACGGCCTTGTAGGTGTTGTTGCCGGTGTTCAGGTCCGGGAAGATCAGCACGGTGGCGCGCCCGGCAACCGGGGACGTGGGTGCCTTGGCCGCCGCCACGGTCGGATCGACGGCGGCGTCATACTGCATCGGGCCGTCGACCGCGAGGTCTGGCCGCCTGGACCTGACGAGATCCGTTGCGATACGCACCTTCTCGACGTCTGCACCGCTGCCCGAGGTGCCGGTCGAGTAGGACAACATGGCGATGCGCGGGGCGATGCCGAACTGCTGCGCCGTCCCGGCTGCGGAGATCGCGATGTCGGCCAACTGCTCGCTCGTCGGGTCGGGGATCACCGCGCAGTCCCCGTACACCAGAACCCGGTCCGCCAGGCACATCAGGAACACGCTGGAGACGACCGACGTGCCGGGCGCGGTGCGGATGATCTCGAACGCGGGCCGGACGGTGTCGGCCGTGGTGTGCGCGGCACCGGAGACCATGCCGTCCGCGTATCCGAGCTGCACCATCATCGTGCCGAAATACGAAGGCTGAGCGACGATCTCGTCCGCCTGGGCCAGCGTCACGCCCTTGTGCGCACGCAGCGCCGCATAGCGCTCGGCGAACTCGGCGCGCAGCGCGGGATCGTCCAGCGAGATCACCTGCGCAGCAGCGATATCCAGGCCGAGTGCGGACGCGCGGGATCGGACGGCGGCCTCGGCACCGAGCAGCGTGATGTCCGCGACGCCGAGCCGCAGCAGCGAGGCGGTGGCGCGCAGGATGCGGTCGTCGCCGCTCTCCGGGAGGACGATCCGGCGCCGCGCCGAACGGGCCCGCCCGATCAGCCGGTACCCGAACATCAGCGGCGTGACGACATCGGAGGCCGGAACATCGAGGGCCCGCTGCAACTCCTCGGCGTCGATGGAATCCGCGAACACCCGCAGCGCGGTCTCCACCTTGACGGCAGAATCGGCGGTGAGCCGCCCGCGGACATCGGCGAGAGCCGTTGCGGTGGCAAAGGTATCGTGCCGCGATACGGCTATGGGCAGCTCCTGGTCGAGCCCGTCGAGCAGGGCCTGGATGGGCTCCGGCGGCAGATACCCACCGGTGAGCACGATCGCCGACAGGTGCCCGTAGGTGCCCGCCTGGTGGGCCAGGACCAGCCCGGGCAACAGGTCCGACCGGTCCCCCGGCGCGATCACCGTGCAGCCAGGGCGGAGCCTGGTGAGCACGTTCGGCAGCGACATCGCGGCAACCACGAACCCCATGGACTCCCGCCGCAGCCAGTCCGGATTGCCGCGCAGCAGGGTCGCATCGCAGGCCTCGAGCAGCGCGGAGACCGGCGGGGCAACCAGCACCGGTACCTCCGGGATGACGCCGATCGGCATGCGCGGCAGCGACTCTCGCGCCTGGGGTTCGCGTAACCGGGCCGCCCGCGACTGCGCGGACAGCCAGGCCGTGAGTCCGGCCCGCACCGCCTCCTCGGATCCGGGATCGACGCGGTTGGCGATGATCGCGATCGTCTGCGCATGTGCGGCCGCGAGCTCCGCCAGGGCCACATCGGCGACAGCGCACACGTCATGCGGGCCGCGCCCGTGGCCCGAGATCACCAGCACCACCGGGGATCCGAGGTCGGCTGCCACCTTTGCGTTGAAGGTCAGCTCGCCGGGGGTGGCCACATCGGCGAAGTCGCTACCCAGCACGACGAGCGCGTCGAAATCGCGGGACAGCTCGTTGAAGCGTCGCACGATCTCGGCGTGCGCGGCCGCGGGATCGCGGTGGACGTCGTCATAGGTGACGCCGATGGCGGTCTCGCGACGCTGGTCGATCGCCGGATGCGCGAGCAACAGATCGACCACGAGGTCCGCGTCGGGCGCGGGCGTGACGGGGCGAAACACGCCGACCCGCTGCACTTGTCGGGTGAGCAGATCGGCGAGACCGAGTGCCACGATCGATTTGACCGACGCGCCCTCGGCCGCCACGACAAAGACGCTGCGAGTCACGGGAGAGACGCTACCGGGCGGACGCGTGGCATAGGCAGGGACTTTCGTCACGGCGCGCCGTAGGCTTCCTGACCATGACGGAATCCACGCGACCCACATCGGGCGCTGCGCCCGCGACGCGCGGCCAGGTCGCTGCGTGGGCGATATGGGACTGGGGGTCCGCGGCATTCAACGCGGTCATCGTGACGTTCGTGTTCTCGGTGTATCTGACCAACTCCGTCGGCAAAGGGCTGTGCACACCGAGCCAGCTGACCGAGGACGGTGCCTGCCCGGCGGCCTCCTCCTGGCTCGGGTACGCGCTCGGCATCGCCGGATTCTTCATCGCCGTGCTCGCACCGGTCACCGGCCAGCGCGCGGACGCCGGCGGGCATCGACGGCTGTCGCTGGGCGTGTTCACCGGTGTCGCGGTGCTCGCCACCGCGGGGCTGTTCTTCGTCAAGCCGCACGACAGCTACCTCTGGTATGGCCTGCTCCTGATGGGCATCGGCTCGGTGGTGATGGAGTTCGCCGGGGTGTCCTACAACGCGATGCTGCGGCAGGTCTCCACTCCCGAGAACATTGGCCGCGTTTCGGGTTTCGGATGGTCGATGGGGTATTTCGGCGGCATCGTGCTGCTGCTGGTCTGCTACGTCGGGTTCATCTCCGACTCCGCGGTGTTCGGGGTGCCGACCGACGAGTCGCTCAACATCCGCGCCGTCGCGCTGTTCGCCGCCGCCTGGCTGACGATCTTCGCGATCCCGGTGTTACTGAAAGTCCCTGAGGTACCAGGGGTTCCGCCGGAGGCACGGCTCGGATTCCTTGCGTCGTACCGGAAACTGTTCCGCGACATCGGCGCGCTGATCCGCACCGAGCGGCACACCGCCTACTTCCTGCTGGCGAGCGCGCTGTTCCGGGACGGGCTCGCCGGTGTCTTCACCTTCGGCGCCGTGCTCGCCGTCCAGGTCTACGGATTCAACCCCGGGGACGTGCTGATCTTCGGCGTCGCGGCGAATGTCGTCTCGGCCCTCGGCGCCGTCACCGCGGGCCGCTTCGACGACCGGATCGGCCCGAAGACGGTGATCACGGTATCGCTGGTCGGCATGCTGGCGACCGGGATCGTGCTGCTGTTCGTCTCGGGGCAGGGGATGTTCTGGATCTTCGGGCTGATCCTGTGCCTGTTCGTCGGGCCGGCGCAGTCCTCGTCGCGAACCTTCCTGGCCCGGCTCGCGCGGCCCGGCGCCGAGGGCGAACTGTTCGGCCTGTACGCGACCACCGGCCGGGCCGTCTCGTTCCTGGCGCCGGCGCTGTTCGGCGCGTTCGTCGCTGTCTTCCACGCGAACCGCGCCGGCATCGTCGGCATTCTACTGGTGCTGGCGGTGGGGCTCGTCGCGCTGCTGCCGGTGCGCCGCCCGGTCGACACCCTCACGGGTGTGACGATAGGCCGGTGATCGCCCGCGACCCCCGCGCCCTCGCGGCCGTCTTCCTCGGCGGCGCCGCAGGCACACTGGCACGGGCGCTGCTCGCGCACGTCTGGCCGGTGGTACACGGACAGTGGCCCTGGGCGACGTTCACGGCGAACGTGGCCGGGGCGGCTGTGCTGGCAGCCGTGCTGCTCACCGTGCACGAACGGCTTCCCTATCGCAGGCTGCTGCTCGGCACCGGCCTGTGCGGCGGGCTCACCACGTTCTCCACCGTCCAGGTGGAGCTCGTCATGATGCTTCGCGATCGCGAGTTCGCCTTGATGGCAACGTATCTCACGGCGTCGCTCGCGGCTGGCCTCCTTGCCGCGCATGTCGTCACCCGTGTCATCACCATCGTTCGGGAAGAGCGGGAATGACGGCTATGACGACGTTCTCGTGGATCGCCATGACGCTGGCGGGCGGGCTCGGCGCGGTGCTGCGGCTCGTGGTGGACAGCGCTGTGAAGTCCCGGCTCGGCGCGCGCTTCCCGTATGGGACGCTGATCGTCAACCTGTCCGGCGCGTTCCTACTCGGCCTGGTGACGTCGGCCGCGTTGCCGTCACCGGTGTCACTGATCGTCGGCGCCGGAATGATCGGCGCATACACGACGTTCTCGACGTGGATGCTGCAGACGTATGAGTTGGCCGATGGTGGCGAACTGCGCTATGCCGCAGCGAATATCGTCATCCCCGCCGCCGGCGGACTGGCGGCAGCCGCCCTCGGCTACTGGCTGGGCACGCTGATATAGCGCCCTGCGGCGAGGCGCGCAAAGTCGCGTCGAGCTTGAAGGTGCATCTCATGGCCTTCTCACCCACGACGTCTTGCGTGGAGGTCGTACAACAAACCCTCACACGGGGATGGTGAATGACGATGAGCGACGACAAGCGCCCGGACGAAGCCCCCACGTCCCCGGCGGAACCCGACCCGACTCAGCAGCTCGGCGGGTGGCCGGGTTGGCGATCGACGTGGCAGCCGGGCTGGCAGCACAGTCCGACCGGCGGATGGCAACCCGGGTGGCAGGCCGAGCCCCCCCTCCCGCCGCACACTGGGCAGGCTCCCCGGCAGACCCCGCCGCGGAAGCGGCGCTGGGTCGTCCCGCTCGTGTCGGCGGCCGCGCTGGTCGTCGCGGCGGCGGTCGGTGCCGGTGTGGGGCATGCGCTGTGGCCGGACACATCGATCGCCGGGTCGGGACCGGTCGCCATGCGCGGTGGCCCCGCGACGGCGCCGTCGACCGGCCAGGCGGGCGGCTCGAACGGCAGCTCCGGCAGCTCGGGAAATTCGGGAAGCTCAGGCAACTCCGGAAGCTCCGGCAATTCCGGCGGCTCAGGAAGCTCCGGCAACTCGGACGGCGATTCCGATGGGAACGACCAGTTCCCCGGCTTCGGCGGATTCCCGGGCTTCGGCGGGTTCCCCGGATTCGGCAATGGGTCAGGTAACGGACCAGGCAACGGATCCGGTAACGGTCAGCAGCAGTCCGGCGCGGTGAGTTCCGCACCGGGGTCGCCGAGCAACATCACGGCGATCCGGAACAAGGTCGAACCGGGCATAGTCGATATCAACGTCGTCTTCCAATACCAGCAGGTTGCGGGGGCCGGCACCGGCATCGTGCTCACGACGAACGGTGAGGTGCTGACGAACAACCACGTGATCGACGGCGCGACGAGCATCTCGGTCACCGATCTCGGGAACGGGAAGACCTACGGCGCAACGGTCGTCGGCTACGACCCGTCCGGTGACGTGGCGCTGCTGCAACTGAAGGGAGCATCCGGGCTCACGACCGCGACAATCGGCAACTCCTCCACTGTGAAGGTGGGTGACCCGATCGTCGGTATCGGCAATGCCGGCGGCAGCGGCGGAACGCCTTCCGCGGCAGGCGGTTCCGTCACGGCGCTGAACCAGAGCATCTCGGTGGGCGACGAGATGTATGGCACCACGGCGCATCTCACCGGCCTGATCCAGACGAACGCCAACATCCAGTCCGGCGACTCGGGCGGCCCGCTCGTGACGAGCTCCGGGGCGGTGATCGGCATGGACACCGCGGCGTCCACCGGTCCGGCCGCGACCGACAGCGGGCACGAGGGATATGCCATTCCGATCGCGACGGCACTGTCGGTGGTGAAGACGATCCAATCCGGGCAGGGCACCGCCACCATCCACGTCGGCCCCACCGCGGCACTGGGCGTGCTGGTCACCAGCAGCGCGCGGTCCGGCGCGCAGGGCAACCAACTGCCTGGGCAGCAGCCGGGCACGGCCACCCCGCAGGGCGCCGTGATCGCGGGCGTGATCGCCGACGGAGCCGGCGCGACAGCCGGCCTGCAGATCGGCGACGTCATCACCTCGATCGGCGGCCACACCGTGACGTCCCCCGCGCAGCTGAGCACGCAGATGCTCACCTACCACCCCGGGCAGTCCGTGGCGCTCGGCTGGTCCGACCCGAACGGTGTGGCGCACCACGCCACGGTGATCCTCGGGACGGGCCCGGCTGCCTGATACCGGCCGCACGCATCGGGCTGAGAATCAGGATGCGAATTGGGTTGTGAATCGCGGCCGGTCGGGTTATCCGACCAGCCGCGATTCGCGGTCGTAGTTGCGGCCCAGGAACGCCGGTACCCGCGCCCACCGGAACGCGAAAATCATCACCAGCAAGGTGGCGACGTATGGGAGCATGGCGACGAACTGGTGCGGAATGCCGATTCCGGCGACCTGACTGCGCAGCGCCAGGACCTCCATGCCTGCGAAGAACGCGGCTCCCGCGACGATGAACTGCGGACGCCAGCCGCCGAAGAACGTCAAGGCGATCGCGAGCCAGCCGCGGCCCGCTGCCATGCCGTCCGTGTAGGTACCCGAGTAGACCATCGGCAGGTACGCACCCGCGATCGCCATCAACGCGGACCCCACGATGCCGGTCCACAACCGGGTCGACGCGACGTTGATGCCCAAACTGTCGGCCGCCTTCGGATTCTCACCAACCGACCGAAGTCGCATGCCGGCATCGGTCCGGAAGAGGAACCACCACAGGGCCGCCGACCCGATCAAGGCCAGGTACACCATCGGATCTTGGTGGAACAGGACTGGTCCGACGACCGGAATGTCGGCCAACAGCGGGATTCGCCATTTCTGCAGCAGCGGGATCAAGGGCGGAGACATCGTCACTCCGATCACCACCCGATACAGCAGACTGGCAGCTCCTAACGCGAGGAAGAACAGCGCAAGGCCGACGACGAACTGGTCCAGCCGCAGGTACGTCGTGACGGCGGCGAGCACGAGCCCGAACAATGCGCCCACCAGTCCGGCCGCGATGATGCCGGCCGCATTCGACCCCACCTTGAGGCTGACGAGGAACCCGACCGCGGCGCCGAGCGTCAGCATCCCCTCCTGGGACACGTTGAAGACGCCGGCGCGGCCAGAGAGCATCGTCCCCTGCGACGCGAAGACGTACGGCACCATGGCCGTCACCACCAACGCCAGGAAGTTCGTCAGTTCACTCATGGTTGGGCCTCCATGGCCGTGATGCTGTCGGGTCCGGCGTGAGCGCGCCCCGTAGCCTGTCGCGCTGTGGCCGGCCGCGGCGGTCGCTTCCGTCCGCTCCGTTGCCAGCGCGTGGCCAGCACATCGGACAGCAGCAGGAACAGGAGAATCAGGCCCTCGACAATCAGCACCAGCTCTGCCGGAACCTGTGCGGTGCGTTGCATGGCCGACGCGCCGATCTCCAGGATCGAAATGCCGAACGCCACAAAGGGAACCAGCGCGACGCTGCCCCGCGCGATCAGGCCGATGATGATCCCGAGCAGCAGGTAATTGGACTGGATCCCCTCAAGCAGATTGCCGTGCACTCCCGCCACTTCGATAGCCCCCGCTAGCCCGGCCGCCATCCCGCCGACGATCACGGCACCGACGGCGATACGGGCGGTGCGGATGCCGTGCACCTTCGCCGCGCGCTCGTTGATCCCGACCGCGCGCAGTTCAAAACCCGGTGCGCTGCGACGCATCAGGATCGCGCCGATGACGACGACGGCCGCCGTGATGAAGACCCCGATGTGCAGGGCGGGACGCCCGACCGTCGGCAGCATCGCACCGGCGCCTACCTTGACTGTCGCCGGGAAGCCCGCGCCGACATCGGGCCACACCTGGGATGCGATGTAGTCCAGCAGCTGGAAGGAGACGAAGTTCAGCAGCACCGTGGACAGAATCTCGTTGATGTGGAACCGGGACATGAGCCAGGCCGCGATACCCGCCCACACGCCGCCACCGAGAACGCCGGCGATCAACCCCAATGGCAGCAGTAGCGGCATCGGGAGGCCGGACAGGGTGATGCCGATCGCCGTCGCCGCTGTCGCGCCAAGGATCAGCTGGCCCTCCCCGCCGATGTTGAACCTCCCCGCTCCGAGCGGGATCGCGAAGGCGAGTGCCATGAGGGTGAGCGGAACCCACTTGGTGAATGTCTCCACCAGCCCGAAAGAGGTTGCGAACGAGGTGGTCAGCACCGACCGGAACGCGACGAACGGGTCGTGGCCGAGCATGGCGATCACGACCCCGGCGACGACGAACGCGGCAACGATGGCGGCCAGGTACGGTGCGAGCGCTCGCAGCGCCGATCCCGTCCGGTACCGAATGGCAGCGCCGCTCGTCATACGGAAACCCCCGTCATCAACCGTCCCAATTGATACGGGTCGGCATTGTTCCGATCGATGGTGGACACCAGGCGCCCGGAGTAGATGATGGAGATCCGCTGCGACAACGCCAGGATCTCGTCGAGGTCCTCCGAGATCAGGACGACCGTGCAACCGCCGGCGGCCGCCCGACGCACCTGTTCGTAGACGAACTGCGTGGAGGCAAGGTCGAGGCCGCGAGTCGGATTGTGCAGCAACAACAATCGTGGCTGCCGCCGGAACGCGCGAGCCAGGATCATCCGCTGGATGTTGCCACCGGACATCTGCCCCGCGGCCGCGCCAAACCCGGGCGCCCGGATGGAGTATTCGCTGATGACGTCGGTCGCCATCGCCCTGGCGCGCGACCAGTCGATCAGGCCGAAGCGGGTGAAGCGGCGGTGTCCGCCGAGGAGCAGATTCGCCGCGATCGAAGCGCTCGGCAGGATCCCGTCCCGCTGCCGATCCTCCGGCACGTACACGACCCCGGCCTCGAGCCATTCGACGGTGGCGCGACCGGCCAAGTGCGTGCCGTCCAACGTCATCGAGCCCGCGGACATAGGCCGCACCCCGGTGATCGCCTCCGCCAGTTCGGTCTGCCCGTTGCCGGCAACACCCGAGATACCGTGGATCTCGCCGCGTCCCAGCTCGAGGCTCACGTCGTGCACAGCGAGGGCACCCGCGTCATTCGACGCGGACACGTTCTCGATGCGTATATGTGACGTCCTCGGCGCAGGACCGGCCTCGCGATGTGGCACCGCGTGCGTGACGGCAGGTGGGGCGGTGTGCATGGCAGCGTGCATTGCCGTGTGCATGGCCGTGCGCGTGACGTCGGCGGCGCCCATGGCCGCCGCCATCACGGTCTCGTCATCCTCCAGCTCGACCGTGTCGCCGACCATGAGCGCCGCGAGCTCGTCCGGGCTCGTGTCTTCGCGGCAAACCGTCGTGACTCGTCGCCCATCGCGCATCACCGTCATCACATCGCAGGCTGCCATGGTCTCGCGGATCTTGTGCGTGATGAGGATGACGGACATCCCCTCGTCCACGATCGTCCGTAGCGAACCGAAGAGCGCATCGACCTCCTGCGGCGTTAGGTTGGTGGTCGGCTCATCGAGCACGAGCACCTTTGCCTTGCGATACAGCGCCTTGAGAATCTCCACGCGCTGGCGGACGCCCACGGGTAGATCACCGACGACCGCGGTCGGATCGACAGCCAACCCGAAATGGTCGCTGAGCTCCGCAATCGTGCGCCCGGCGGGTGCGAGATTCGTCCGGAAGGAACCGGAAGCGGCTCCCAGCACAACATTCTCGGTCACGGTGAACGTGTCCACTTGAAGGAAGCTCTGGTGCACCATGCCGATGCCGGCGGCGATCGCGTCACGAGGGGATCGGATCGATACCCGTGCTCCATCAATCTCGATACGACCGTCGTCCGCGGCGTACAGACCGTAGAGCACGTTCATCAACGTCGTCTTGCCGGCGCCGTTGCCGCCGAGGAGGCCGTGGACTTGCCGTGCCTCCACGTCGAAGTCGACTCCGTCCAGGGCGCGCACAGTGCCGAAGGATTTGCGAATGTCGATCATCCGCAAGACCGGCGACTGGCCACCCGCGGGACGCAGCGCCGCCGCCGGATCGGGTCCGGCGGCGGCGGCGTTGCTGACCAATGCTTATCCGCCGATCTTGCTGGTATCGAGCTTCACGCTGATCGTGCCGTCGTCGATCTTTTTCATCGTGTCCTGGACGTTCTGCTGGACATCGGCGGGCACGTTCTTCGACATCGAGATTGTGACGCCTGTCGCGAAGCCGAGCGGGTAGTAGCCCGTGGTCTCCTTGGCGCCGATCTTCGCGAGAACGTCCGTCACCGGCTTCGCGAAGTCGAACAGCACCGTGCCGGCATAGTTGCCGCCGGAATCGAGGCTCGACTTGTCGGTGTACTTGGCCGTCACCCAGATCTTGTGGTCTGGCGCGGACGCACCTTCCGCCGCCTTGAACGTCCCCACTGC
>JAFIHI010000235.1 GCA_017848755.1 Nakamurella sp.
CGTCACTCGGGCTCAGGGTTGGTCGGGGCGTGCGTGCGCGGCGAACCAATCGCGGATCGCCTCCAATGAACGCTCACCGGCGGCGACAGCCAGGACGAAGTCGAACGCCTCGTCCTCGGTGTGATTCAGTCGGACGCCGTTGTTCAGCAGGAATGCCCACGTGAGCACGATCGACAGCCGCTTGTTGCCGTCGAACAACGCATGATTGCGAACGAGCGACTCGAACATCGCCGCGGCCTTGGTGATGAGGTTCGGGTAGGCATCTTCGCCGAAGGCCGAGGCGCGTGGCCGCGCCAGCGCCGAACCGAGAAGTCCAGCGTCCCGGACATGTAGGCCCATGCGTTCGACTGCCGCAAGGGCCTCCTCTTCCGTCAAATATCCGATGTGGTCCGGCTCACGTGGGCCGCTCACGACTCACGAAGTCGATCCAACAGGCCGCGATTCTCGGCGATCACTCGGTCGACGTTGGCCATGGTGCGCGAGAGCTGCGCGTTGTGCTGCACAACATCCGCCAGGGTCCGGATCACGAACTGTTGCTTGCTGAGCCGCTCGCGGCGCGCGAGTTCCGCGACCTTCGCGTCGAGTTCGGGATCGAGCCGGAGTGTCATAGCCATGGCTGGATGCTACCACTTCGATACCATCGCCGACCGGTGCGAAATGCACCGTTTCGTGTCCGTTTTGCCTGCAATTTCGCACCGCTCGGCGGGGGCTACTCCCCGATGAGGTGCCGGAACGCCCGCAAGTTCTTCACCGAGTCTCCCCGGGACACCCGCCAGGCCCACTCCCGCCGGATGGCGGAGGCGAATCCCCGCTCCAGGATCGCGTTGAAGTCGGCATCGGAGGTCGCGAGCACCACCCCAAGGATCGTGTCGATCTCCTCGGGTGTGACGCTGCTCAAGGCAAGGCGCCCGACGAGGTGGATATCGCCCACGGCATCGAGCGCGTAGGCGACGGTCCGCAGAGAAGCGTTGCGCTGCAACAGGAACCGGTAGACGTCTTCGGCATGTTCGTCGGGCTTGCGGCAGACGAACGACTCCACCAACAGCTCGTGGGCGCCGACGATCAGCCACACCAGTGTCCGGTGCCGCCGCTCGCCCGGCAGCGTCACGAGGAAGGCGTCGTCCCCGTCCCGGTGCACTGCCAGACCCAGCTCGTCGAAGGCCTTCGCCAGGCGCGCCGCAACCTCAGCCTTGTGTGTCTCACGTGGCGGCATGGCGCCACCTCGCACACACGAGGCGGAGGAGAGAGCGGCGGCAGACGGGCCGAGACCACCAGGCGGGCTCGGCACCGCGGCCCGTCACGCCCCGGCCTCGAGCCCCACCAGCGATGGTGCCGCGGCCCGTGCATAGACATCGAGCAACCGGTCCACGGTCGCCTCCCAGGAGAACCGTTCCGCATGGGCGCGGGCGGCAATCGCCATGCGGCACCGCCGCACCGGATCGAGCGCGATCGACGCGAGCGCATCGGCCCATCGATCGGGGCGATACCCCGAGACGAGCAGGCCGGACACCCCGTCGCGCACGGCGACCGGCAGTCCGCCGACGGCAGCGGCGACCACGGGGGTGCCGCAGGCCTGCGCCTCCAGCGCGACGAGCCCGAACGACTCGCTGTGGCTGGGCACCGCGACCACATCGGCCGCCCGGTACACGTCCGCGAGGCGCGCGGGCGACATCGCCGGCATCAGCCGAACGGCGCCGGCCACGTCCAGCCCGGCCGCGAGCGCCCGCAGCCGGTCCGGCTCGGTGTGCCCGCTGCCCGACGAGTCCCCGACGATCAGCGCACGAAACCGCTTGTCGGGATGCCGGTGTCGCAGCTCCGCGAGCGACCGGACGAGCACCTCCGGACCCTTGTGCGGCTGGATCCGACCGGCAAAGGCGAGAACGACGTCATCGTCGGAGAGGCCCAGCGCGGCACGGGCTCTCAGGCGGGCGGAGGCGGGCGCGGGCGCGAAGGCGTTCACGTCGACCCCGGGCGGAACCACCGTGACGCGGTCCGGGTCGGCCTCGTAGAGCCGGATCCATTGGCGCGCTTCGGTTTCCGTCGCTGCCACGAGCAGGTCGGCCTCGGCCGCCAGCTGCTCCTCGCCGATCTCGCGTCCGCGCGGTTCGCGCCGATCGTCGTCACCGGCGAGCGCGGCGTTCTTCACCTTCGCGAGCGTGTGCGCGGAGTGCACCAGCGGAATGCCCCACCGGTCCCGCACCAGTTGGCCGACCTGCCCGGACAGCCAGTAGTGCGAGTGGACGACGTCGAACCGTTGCCCGGGCCCGTACGGGGTGGCGGCACGCAGGACGTGCGCGGCGAACGGGCACAGCAGCCCGGGCAGGTCCTCCTTCGCGACCCCGCCGAACGGGCCGGCCAGCACGTTCCGAACCGCGTACCCCGGCTCGACCTCCACCCGCGGCGGCTGGTCGGAGGCGGTGGCGCGGGTGAACACGTCCACGCACATGCCGCGCCGGGCCATTCGCCGGGCCACCTGGTCGATGTACACGTTCATACCGCCGGCGTCGCCGCTACCGGGCTGCTCCAGCGGGGAGGTGTGCACGGAGAGCATGGCCACCCGCTGCGGGGTGCGCCGGCGGGCGGCAGCCCAGCCGATCCGCGTCTGCCAGCGGGGTTCGCCCCCAATCACAGGGCCGCCAATCCCGACGTCCTCCATCCCAACGCGCTCGATTCCAGCACCCCCGGTCACAGCGGCCCCGGTCACAGCGCCGAGAACGACTTCCATGTGTTGTAGTCGACGCCCCAGTCCCAGATGTAATCGGAGTAGGACATCTTCACGCCGGTGCCCTCCACGTCGACCGGGATTCCGTAGTAGGCGAGGTTGTAGAAGTCCTTCGCGTCCGCCACCGACATGTTCACGCACCCGTGTGTGATGTTGGCCTTGCCGAGGAGGCCGAGTCTCTCGGTCTCCGGGTTGCCGTGGATGAACTCGCCGTTGTTGTTGATCCGCACCGCCCAAGGCTCCTTGATGCCGCAGTACCCGTACTTCGGGTTGCACATCGACTTCACTTCGAACTTCTCGGTGATCACGTGTATTCCCGAGACGGTCGTGCGCCCGGCGTCGACCGAGGCCGGCTTCCCGTAGGACACCGGGTAGTTCTTGAGGATCTGGTCGTCCTGGATCACGTACAGCCGGTGCTTCTCGATATCGGTCTTGACGATGATCTTCGGCCCGATGTTGAAATCGCGCACGATGTTCTCCCGCCCCCAGCCGGTGCCGTAGTTCACCCCGTAGAGGTCCGCCTCGACGTGCACCTTCGCCTTCGCCGGCCAGAAGTCCTTGGGCCGGAAGTGCACGCGGGACTGCTTCACGCCCTTGCCCTGGATGTCCTCGTCCTGCATCCAGCCCCACGAGCCCTCGATCTGCTGCCCGTCGTTGATCGTGACGTGCAGCTCCTTCTCCGCCGCCGCCCGGTTCGTCACCGTCCCGGCGAACGTCACCACGATCGGCGCCGCGATGCCTACCGTCGCCCCGTCCGGGATCTGGATGTATGCCGCCATCGTCGACGCGGGCTTCACCGTGGTGATCGTCCCGTCGAACGGCTTCGAGGTTCCGTCGGTGCCGACCGCTTCGCCCGAGATCGTGTACTTCACACCGTATTTCAGCTTGTCCGTGTTCGACCACGACTTGTCGCCGTCGCCCATCTCACCGTTCACCACGGACCCGTCACTGCCGGACATCGTCACCGACTTCAGCTGCGCGTGGAACGCCATCACCGAGATCGGATCGTTCGGGCCGACGTCGGAACTGCCGAACGCAGGCGTCGCGGTGACGCGGATCGCATCAGCCGCCGAACTGGACGTGGGGGTCGCGCTGCCGGATGTCGACGATGTCGGCGCCTCCGGCGAGGTGGACAGCGACGGAGCCGTGACCTGCGAGCCGTCCGCATGCTGGGTGACCGTCACGGTGGGCGGGGCGGACGTGGTGCACGCGGCCAGCGCCATCGCGCCCACCGCCGCGAGCGCCATCAGCCGAGCGGTAAGCCCGACCCGGCCACTGTGGGCGCGGTGGTGCCGCGGATCGCGGCGGGACAGCACGGGTCGCATGTCTCTTCTCCGTTTCGATGGGCCCGCAGTTCGATGGGCCCGCAGTTCGATGGGCACCGTGGTTCGATGTGCGCAGCGGTGCGCAGAGGGGGCCACAACCCAGCCCGACAGCGTGGTCCGCGGGGCACACACCGGCACTCATGATACGGCTCCCGCGCCCGCCCCATGGTTTTCGCCTTGTGATTGTTACCGTCTGGATCGGGTATGACGATGTTCGCGGCGCGACGCGCGCCGACAGGGTCGATCAGTCCAGCCCGACCCCGAGGAGCACGGGTTCGGGGTGCAACGACACCCCGAAAGCAGCGCGAACGCCGCCTTGGATCTCGCGGGCCAGCGCGATCAGCTCTGCGGTGCTGCCGCCGCCCCGATTGGTCAGGGCGAGCGTGTGCTTCGTGGAGACCGCGACCCGCGCATCGGGCCGCGCGGGTCGCGCTCCGGGAGGCGAGCCCGCAACCACCGGGTACCCCTTCGGGAAGCCGGCCCGTTCGATGAGCCAGGCCGCCGACAGCTTCGTGCGCTCATCACCGTGCCCCGCCGGGTATTCCGGCATCCGGGCATCCGGCCCCAGCCGTCGGTGCACCGCCGCCCGCACCTCGGCCAACGCCGCGCCGTCGACGACCGGGTTCGTGAAGAACGACCCGACGCTGCGGGTATCGGCGTCGGCGGGGTCCAGCACCATCCCCTTGCCACGGCGCAGCTCCAGCACCGCCGCGCGCACCGCGGCGGGCGGGGCGACGCCGCCGACCTCGATGCCAAGCACCCGCGCAAGCTCCGGATACCGAACGGGCGCAGCGGTTCTCGCAAGCCGAAGCCGGAGGAAGGTCACCACCCCGAGATCGGTGCCGCGCAGCACCGAGGACCGATATCCCAAGCCCAACTCGGCCGTGGGCACCGTCCGCAGCGCGCCCGTCGTGCGGTCGTACATCTCGACATCGACCAGCAGATCGGCGATCTCGGTCCCGTAGGCACCGACGTTCTGCACCGGCGTGGCTCCGGCCGAGCCCGGTATCCCGGACAGTGTCTCGACGCCCGCCCAGCCGTCAGCGACCAGCGCGTCCACCACGTCGTCCCAGTTCTCGCCCGCGCCGACACGGGCAAGAGCGCCCGCACCGGAATCGGCGAGAGCATCGTCATACTCGATCATTTGGACGTGCAGGCCCGGAATACCGATGCGCACGACGGGGAGGTCGATGCCCGCGTCCGCCACCACGAGGTTCGACCCGCCGCCGAGGACAAAGGCCCCGCGGTCGCGATCGGCGGCCCCGATCACGTCGGCCACCTCGTCCGCGCTGCGCACCGTGGTGACCGACGGCGCCGGTCCGCCGAGGCCGATCGTGGTGAGGTCGGCCAGCCGGATCGGCCCGGTCACTCGCTCGGTCGATTGCCCGGTCGATCGCCCAGTCGATCGCTCCGTCGCTTGCTGCCGCATCCCCCAAGGGTAGGGTCGCGAGCAGCACCGCCAGAGCAGCACGGCCGTGCGGGTGCTTCAAGCCCGCGCGGCCGCCGATCACCAGGGAGCCGCCCCGTGTCCACCGCCATGTCCCTCACCCAGGAATATCCCGCCGCCCCGGCGGAGGTCTACGCGCTCTTCACGCACAGCGACTTCCTGCAGGCGCGCATGGAGGCCGGCGGCGGGATCGATCCGAAGGTCGTCTCCATCGCCGGCACCGGCGGCACCGCGGGCGCCGACGGCCCAGCCGGCGATCTGTCGACCGGAGCGACAATCGTGACGCAGCAGGCGATCCCGGCTTCCGTCCTGCCGTCGATGGTCGCCTCGATGATGGCGGGTGACCCCGTCACCGAGCGGACGGAGACCTGGCGGGCCGACGGCGACGGGTACGTCGCGGACTTTTCGATCGTGGTCAAGGGCGCGCCGGCATCGCTCAAGGGCACCATGCGGCTCGCACCGTCCGCAGCCGGCTCGACGCTCACGGTCGAGGGGACCGCGAACGTCCCGATCCCCATGTTCGGGCCCAAGCTGGAGAACGTGATCGCGGAGCAGATCACCACGGTTTTGGGTACCGAGGGCGACTACACCCGCAGCCGCCTGGGCGCCTGAGCAGGGCCTGCCCGGTACCGGTCCCAGCGCCCTGCCGGCACCCGCCTCCGGCGCCCGGGCGACCCCGCAAGGCCGCACCGGGGCGCCAGCCCCGCGAACATCGTCATATCCGTTTTCTGGGACGATGGCACGCGTGAACCCAGACCCGCGACGTTACGTGCTCACGCTGTCCTGCCCCGACACCACCGGCATCGTCGCCCGCATCACCGGATTCCTGGCCGGTCTGGGCGGCTGGATCACCGAGGCCGCGTACCACTCGGACCCGGAATCCGGGCGCTTCTTCACCCGGCAGGCCATCCGCGCGGATTCCCTCCCCTTCGGCGCGGCGGAGCTCCGCCGCCGCTTCACCGCCATCGCCGCCGAGCTGCACGCGGACCACGCCATGGTCACCGATACCGCCGAGCGCAAACGCGTGGTGCTGCTCGTCTCGAAGCAGGGCCATTGCCTCTACGATCTCCTTTCCCGTTGGCACGCAGGCGAAATGGCCGTCGACATCCCGCTGGTGATCTCCAATCACGCCACTCTCGCGCCGGTCGCCGGCATGTTCGGCGTGCCGTTCGCGCACGTGCCGGTGCCCGGTGACGACGCCGGCAAACACGCCGCGTTCGACCGGATCGCGCAGCTCACCGACGCCGAGGCGCCGGATGCGATCGTGCTGGCCCGGTTCATGCAGGTGGTGCCGCCGGAGCTGTGCGCGGCGTGGGACGGGCGGCTCATCAACATTCACCACGCGTTCCTGCCGTCGTTCGTCGGCGGGCGGCCCTACCACCAGGCGTACGCGCGCGGCGTGAAGATGATCGGCGCGACCTGCCATTACGTCACGGCGGAGTTGGACTCCGGGCCGATCATCGCGCAGGACGTGATCCGGGTGGACCACACCGACTCGGTCGACGACATGGTGCGCCGCGGCCGCGATATCGAGCGGGCGGTGCTGGCGCACGGGCTGCAGTGGCACCTGCAGGACCGCGTGCTGCGGGACGGGCTGCGGACCGTCGTCTTCCGCTGATCGCCCGCATGCGCGGGGAAGCCGTTCGTCCGGGCGGAATGTCGAGTATGACGATGTTCGCGCTGCCGCGAAAGGCGTGTTCGCCGACAGCCGAGCGCCGAGCGGGCCGGCGTCGTTGATGGGACACTGAAGCTATGGACGGGTGGTACGGGCTGAGCGGGCCGGAAGGGCCTCGATTTCGTGGCGATCCCGCTGATCTCTACGAGGTCGACGCAGATATCGCCGAAGAGCTCGCGGGCACGAACCCGGTCATGATCGTCGCGCTCGACGGATACGTCGACGCGGGTTCCGGCGTGGAACTCGTCATCAAAGAGCTCACGGCCACCCTGCCGCGTGAGACGGTGGTCCGCTTCGACGCCGACGGGCTGATCGACTACCGATCCCGCCGTCCGGGGCTCACCTTCGAATCCAACTCCTACACCAGCTACGACACGCCCCACCTGGTGATGCAGCGCCTTCGCGACGCCGCCGGTACCCCGTTCGTGCTGTTCACCGGGCCCGAGCCGGACCTGTCTTGGGAGAAGTTCTGCGCGGCGGTCGAGCAGGTGATCGATCGCCTGGGCATCCGGCTGACGATCTCGCTCATGGCGATCCCGATGGGCGTGCCGCATACCCGGCCGACGGGCATGTCGGTGCACGCCACCAGCCCGGACATATTGCCGGAGGCCACGAACTGGATCGGTTCCATCGAGGTGCCCGGGCACGTCTCCGGCCTGCTGGAATACCGGCTCGGGCAGGCCGGCAAACCGGCCCTGGGTTTCGCCGTGCACGTGCCGCACTACCTCGCCCGCAGCGAATACCCCGTCGCGGCACGGCGTCTGATCGACGCGGCGGCCGACGCGGGCGGTCTCGTGCTGCCGAGCGACGACCTGGATTCGGCGATCACGTCGATGCAGGAGCAGCTCGCGAAGCAGATCGCCGAGCACAGCGAGGTCGCCGAGGTGGTGCACGCGCTCGAGAAGCAATATGACGCGTTCGTGGCGGCGAACCCGCACGGCCTGCTCACCGAGGGCGGCCCGCTGCCGACGGCCGACGAACTCGGCGCCCAATTCGAGGCGTACCTCGCGAATCAGGACGGGCACGAAAGCTGACACGGCAGGGGCGCCGGTGCTGCCACCTGTGAGCCCGCGGCGGCGGGTAAGGTCTGCTGCGTGGCACGCTCCGCACCCTCCACCGCAGCGCGTATCGAACTGCCCGAGCGGGAACGCGGCCCGTTGCGGTCGATCATGGTGCGCATCGCCATCGTGCTGTCGTGCATCGTGGTCACGGCAATCCTTGTCTACATCGATCGCACCGGATACCGCGACAACGACAAGCAAGGTCTCACCACGCTTCTCGACGCGTTCTATTACGCGACGGTGACGCTGTCCACGACCGGCTACGGCGACGTCACACCGGTCTCGGAGAGCGCCCGCCTGATCAACATCGTCGTCATCACGCCGCTGCGGTTCCTGTTCCTGATCGTCCTGGTCGGCACCACCATCGAGGCATTGACCGAACGCAGCCGACAGCAGTTCCGCTTCAGCCGATGGAGGAGGCACGTGAGGAAGCACACCGTCGTCGTCGGATACGGCATGAAGGGGCGGTCGGCCGTTTCCGCCCTGAAAGACCAAGGCATCTCGGCAGAATCGATCGTCGTGGTGGACATCAACGGCGGCGCCGTGAAGGCCGCGACGGCCGATGGTTGTGTCGGGGTGGTCGGCGATGCCCGCCGTGAGGAGGTGCTCCGGCAGGCAGCGATCACCGGCGCCCGGCAGGTGATCGTGGCGTCGGACAGCGACGACACCTCGGTGCTGGTCACGCTGACCGCCCGCCGGCTCAACCCCACCGCCACCATCGCGGCCGCGGCCAAGGAGCAGCAGAACATCGGGGTGCTCCGGCAGGGCGGCGCGGATGTGGTGATCCCGACCGCGGAATCGGCGGGCCGCCTGCTAGGCCTGTCTATCA
Organism: Nakamurella sp.; assembly: GCA_017848755.1. Taxonomy (GTDB): domain Bacteria; phylum Actinomycetota; class Actinomycetes; order Mycobacteriales; family Nakamurellaceae; genus Nakamurella. Next base: position 9,060 of record JAFIHI010000235.1, read on the forward strand.
CCGCCCCGCGCGCCGGCGAACTCATCGAAGATCTATTGGAACCCGTTGCGGGACTCCAGATCTCGGAGCGAGAGGTGCGGCCGGAGGACATCGGGCTCTCCCCCGCGCGACTGTCTGCGCAGGGCGAGATCGTGCTCACCGTGATCCGTGGCGGGATCTCGCACCGCTTCGACTCCGGCGGGGTGAAGGTGTTCCAGCCCGGCGACCGGATCGTGGTGATCCGCGCGACGGAGGTGGCGACCAGGAGCGCCGAGGCGGCGGCGGACTGACCGCGCCGACCTGACCGCGCCCGCCTCGGCTCGAGGCGCCGATGGCTCGGCGCCGCTTACAGCGAGTCGGCAGAGAACAGCACCGGGCCGGGCCGGATCTGCTCCAGCCAGGAGCGGGTGACCCGCACATGCTGCATCGCGAGGAAACGGGCCGATTCGGGGTCCCGCGCCACGATGGCCGCGGCGATCTGCCGGTGCGCCTGGTCGCTGACATCCTTGAGTGCCGCGTGGGTCTCGACTTCGAAGATGCGATAGTCCCTGCCGCGCTTGCGGATCGGATGCAGCAGCGCAGCGATCACCTCGTCCTGCGCCCCGTCGATGATCAGGTCGTGGTAGTCGGCGTCCAGGCGCTGGGCGTTGTCGGACGGGTCTGCAGCCGCCAGTCGCTCGGCCATCTCTTGCAACCGGGCACCTTCCGCCGCAGTCATTTTCGCCGCCGCTTGCGCGGCGACGTGGCCCTCCAGGATCTCGCGCAGGGTGAACAGTTCCAGGAACCGGTCGAGCGGCAGCAACGGGACCACCATCTCCAGCCCGCTCATAATCTCGCGCGGCGACATCTGCGAGACGGATGACCCGGTCCCCGGTCGCGACGTGAGCACCCCGGCCACGGTCAGCATCTTCTGCGCCTCACGCAACGACGAGCGGGATACGCCGAACCGTTCGCACAACTCTACCTCGCTCGCCAGTCGCTGGCCGGCGGCGAGCTCGCCGGTGGCGATCATCTGACACAGGCCGCGTCGCGCGGTCTCCACGGCGCTCGCCCGGTCCGCGTCGGCACTGTCGTCTGCATGCACATGCGAATCATGCCCTATGCCGCGGTTGTCAGACAATCTGTTTCAATTTGGTCACAAAAGCTGGACTAGAGGGCCTCTATCTGCTTCATTGTCAGACCAGGAGGTTTTCACAGTGGATCTTTCCGGAGCGGCTGCGACGGCGAAGGCGGCGATGGCGGCTATTCCGTCGGGGGCTGCCAGCGCGGCCCCGATCGCCGACCCGGCGCCGCGCTGGACGCTGGATCCGTGCGTTACGCACCTCAACCACGGGTCCTTCGGGGCGGTCCCGGTCGCCGTACAGGAGGAGCAGGAGCGGCTGCGGCGACTCATGGAGGCGAACCCGGTGCGTTGGTTCGCGTCGCTGCCGCAGCGCATTGCCGCCGCCCGGATCGAGGTGGCGGCGCTCCTGCGGGTAGATCCGGCCCATCTCGCGTTCGTACTCAACGATTCCGCGGGCGCCTCCACCGTTTTCCAATCGCTGATGGCCTCCGGGCCGGTCGACGTGCTGGTGACCGATCACGGATACGGCGCGGTCACGATGGGCGCCGAGCGGCTCGCGCAGCGATCGGGTGGCCGGGCGATCACGCTGGAGGTTCCGCTCGATGCCGGCGCCGAGGCCGTCGTCGAGCTCGTGACCGCGGCTATCGCCCAGCACCGGCCACGGCTGCTCGTCATCGACCAGATCACCTCGGCGACGGCCAGGGCCTTCCCGGTCGACGAGATCTGCTCGGTGGCACGGACTCTCGGCGTGCTCACGCTGGTCGACGGCGCGCATGCGCCGGGCGTCGTCGAGGACCCGGTGTGCCGGGACGCCGATTACTGGATCGGGAACCTGCACAAGTTCGCGTGCGCGCCGCGTGGCGCCGCCGTGATCGTCGCCCGCGGCGACGGCCAGGAATTGCATCCGGTGATCGACTCGTGGGGCGCGCCGCTGCCGTTCCCCGAGAGATTCGACCACATCGGCACTCTCGACACGACGGCGTGGATCGCCGCGCCGTTCGCCTGGCGGCACATCGAGGAGACGGTCGGCTGGGGGAGCGCCCGCAAGCAGACCACCGAGCTGCTCGACGAAGGCACCGAGATCGTCGCAGCAGCGCTGCGGGCCGTGATGGACGATCCGGTCCCCGACGTCGGACAGCCCATCGGGCCGATGCGCCTGCTCCGGCTGCCGGGGAACCTCGGCAGTACCCACGCGGACGCCGACGGCCTGCGGGTCCCCTTCGGCGACCAGGTCCAAATCGCCTGCGCCTTCTCCCATTTCAAAGGCCGTGGCTACCTGCGGCTCTCCGCGCACCTGTACAACTCCATCCGCGACTACCAGCATCTCGCCACGGTCGGCATCCCATTGCTGAACCGATGGTCCGCCGGCAGGGAGAACTCCGCCGGGCTCTGACCCACCACCAGACCGCACGCCCACCCCTCACAACAGCACCCGGGAGGATGCATGAAACGGAAGTTCACCATCGGGGCCACCGCCGCCATTGCCGCGCTTGCGCTCACCGTCAGCGCCTGCGGAAGCAGCGGATCCGGCACCACCGGGTCCGGCACGTCCGGCGCATCCGGCGGCCAGGTGACGCTGCAGATGGTCGAGTCGCTGACCAACCCCGCGCGCACCACCCTCATCAAGGGGATGCTCGCGGACTTCGAGAAGACCCACCCGAACATCAAGGTGGACCTCATCTCGCCGCCGACCGAGCAGGCCGATCAGAAGATCCAGCAGATGCTGCAGTCCGGCTCGGGCGTCGACGTTCTCGAGGTGCGCGACCTCACCGTCGGCCCATTCGCCAACAACAAATGGCTCTACGACATGGCCCCCGATCTCAAGGGCTGGGACGGGCTCGACAAGCTCACCGACCAGGCCAAGCAGTTCACCTACGACGCGCAGGGGCACTCCTACTTCATCCCCTACGGCTTCTACGGGTTGTCGCTGTTCTACCGCACCGATCTCGTCAAGGACGCAGGATTCAACGGCCCGCCGACCACCTGGGACGACCTCGTCACGCAGGCCAAGAAGATCCAGGACCCGGCGCAGAACCGCTACGGCTACGCCTTCCGCGGCGGCACCAACTCGGCCGGCCAACTGATGAGCATCCTCGAGGCCTACAACGCCGACAACCTGGACAAGCAGAACGCCTACAAGGTGACCTCCGGCAAGACCATCTTCTCCACCCCCGAGTCGCAGACCGCACTGGACAAGTACATCGAGCTGTTCAAGACCGGCTCGCCGGAATCGTCCGTCGCGTGGGGTTACGCCGAGATGGTGCAGGCCTTCACGAACGGTTCCACGGCGTTCCTGCTGCAGGACCCGGAAGTCATTGCCACGGTCAAGAGTTCGTCGCTCAAGGCCGACCAGTGGAACGTCGCGCCGAACCTGCTCGGGCCGACCGGGAAGGCCGCGTGGCCGATGGCGACCGCCGGCTGGGGTGTGGCGCAGGCGTCGAAACATCACGCGGAAGCGGTCGAGCTGGTGAAGTGGCTCTCCGGTGATCCGTCGATCAAGTTCGACAAGGAGAACTCGCTGGTGCCGATCCAGAAGTCGGCGGCGAACGACGAGTTCTTCAAGACCGGGCCGTGGGCGGCCTACGTCCAGATGACCTCGCACCCCGACAAGTGGATCTCGGTGATCGAGCCGCGCGACTCGGCCTGGTGGACCGAGTGGATGCAGCGCTCGCAAAGTGATTTGCAGAACG
>JAFIHI010000236.1 GCA_017848755.1 Nakamurella sp.
CAAGAACGTCCTTGATCAGCTTGGTGGGCGGAAGGTTGGTCATCGATCATGTTCTCCGTAACTGTGAGGTTACCGACAGTAATCGATTTTAGGCGACGAACTCACCCAGGACGTCACGGAAGGTCTCGGCGGTGAACGGTTTCGCAATCAAGAACGCCGCGCCCGCGGATGCTGCCTCGGCTCGCATCGCGTCCGATCCCTCGGATGTGACGAACCCGAACAGCACCGTCGACCCGGCCGCGCGGATGGCCCGGAGCGACTCGATGCCCGTCATCTCCGGCATGTTCCAATCCGACAGCACCAGGTCCGGCTCCTCGGTCATGACGACGTTGAAAACCTGGCGCCCGTCGGCGGCCTCGACGACATCGGAGACATCGAAGCCGGCCTGGCGGAGCGTCCGCACCACGATCCGCCGCATGACTGTCGAGTCATCGGCGACGAGCACTCGCATGGTCCTACCGCCCCTTCACATCGTCCGCCGGCCGGCCGCCGCGGCACCGCTCCCACAACGACACGTCGACCGGTTGCCCGTTCCACAGGGCATGGACGGTCACCACTTCGCGGGCGTCCGGATTGACCAGCGCGGACGCATCGAGCACCACCTGCGGCAGGGACAGCGTCGCGGCCATGCCCACCATCGACTTGACGCTGCCGCCCACGATGTTCGCGATCTCGCCGAGGGCGTCGGCGATCTCCGCGGTCGATACGTCGTCGTCGGCCAACTGGAACAGGTTCGCGGCGATCTTCCGCGCGCAGTCGTGTCCGGCGACGATCATCAGGTGCCCGGCCCACCCACCGCTGATCGACACGGACGCGACCATCGCCGGGCCGGCTGCGTGATCGCCCCGATCGCCGCCTGGATTGCCCGCGCGCTCGCCGGACATCGCGGCACCGGACATCGCGGCACCGGGCACCGCGGCACCGGACATCGCGGCACCGGACATCGCGGCACCGGACATCGCAACGATGTCGCCGTCGATGAACGAGGACCACACCTCACCGACGATCTCGCCGAGTTCCGCGGGAGTCGGCAGCACCGGGTCGATCGCTTCCGTCATAGGCCCTGCCATAAGCCCTGTCATGGGTCACACTCCTGCCGTCAGGCGTTCGGGGTCCAGCAGACCCAGTAGTTCCAGCTTCTCCGCCACCGCATCCGGGGTGAACGGCTTGATGAGGTACTCATGCGCCCCGGCAGCGAGGGCGCGCACCACTTTGCTCTGCTCGCTCTCGGCGCTGACCATCATCAGAGCCACGTCGTCGTACCGGGGGTCACCACGGACGGCCCGGATGAACTCCAGGCCATCCATCTCCGGCATGGTCCAGTCGATGAGCGCGACGTCGAAACGGTGGTCCGCCGCGTCCATCTTGTCGAGGGCATCGCGGCCGTGTTCGGCGAGTGTCGCCTCGAATCCCAGGTTCGTGACGATGCGCTTCAAGATCATGCGCATGGCCGACGAATCGTCGATCACAATGGCGTACATGTCAGATCCTTCCGCTGAGCTGCAAAGACGGACCGGATGCCGGGGTGGGCGCCGACCGTGCGGACGGAACCGACGGCGGCTCGGAAGCTTGCCCGGAAGGCGGCCTAGTTACCGGACCGCATACCGGCCGATATGCGGACAGATCGCCCATCCGAACGAGCTCGAACCCGTCATCGATCCCCCGCGTCGTCTCGGCCGTCCCGAGGACGAGCCAGCCGCCGGGGGCCATGACCTGGCGCACGCGTCGCAGGATCGTCTGCTTCGTCGGCGTATCGAAATAGATCAGCACGTTGCGCAAGAACACCACGTCGAATGCCGGCAAGCCGGGCGGGAACGGCGCCGCGAGGTTCAGCTCACGGAACTGGATGTTGCGCTGCAGCTCCGGGCTCACTTGCCAACCGGTGCCGGCCCGCTGGAAGTACTGCACCAGGTAGCGGGCCGGCAGCCCACGGTTGACCTCCATCTGCGTGTACCGCCCCTGCCGCGCCCGCTCCAGCACCCCGCGTGCGATGTCGGTGCCGATGATTTCGAAACGGCGAGCCGGTCCGAGTTCCTCGATCAGCAGCATCGCGAGGCTGTAGGCCTCCTGGCCCGTCGATGCCGCCGCGGACCAGATCCGGAGCGGCCGATGCACCATGCGGTCGGCCAGCAGCCGTGGCAACATGTCGCGCCGGAACGACGCGAACACCGTCGCATCGCGGAACCAGGACGTCTCGTTCGTGGTGAGCGCCTCCACGATCGCGCGCCGCTCGGCAAGGCTAGTCGGTCGCTGGGCTGCACGGACATACGCGTCGACACCGGCCAGGCCAGCGGCCCGGGCCAGCGGCAGCAGGCGTGCCTCGACCAGGTACTCCTTGCCGGGTTGCAGCACGATCGCCGACTCCCGCCGCACCAGGTCGCTGACCCAGTTGAATTCGGACGATCCGACCCCCATCACGCCACCCCTGCTGCGGGTCGGCCGGCTGGCCGCGCCGCCCGTAGCTGCTCGGCGAGAAACGGCCCGACCCTCTCCAGCCCGATGATCGCGTCGGCGAGCCCCGCCTCCGCGACGGCGCGCGGCATCCCCCAAACGACGGAACTCGCCTGGTCCTGGGCCACGATGAGCGACCCGTCCGCCGCCATCTGAGCGCACCCCGCCCGGCCGTCGTGTCCCATCCCGGTGAGGATCACGCCGATCGCGCTGCCCGGATACGCCGTCGCGACGGACCGGAACAACACGTCGACGGACGGGCGCGAGTAGTTCTCCGGCTCCCTGTCGTGCAGGCATGTGACGACGGCTGCGCCTCGGCGCCGTACCTCGAGATGCCGGCCGCCGGGCGCTAGGTACATCACGCCCGGCGCGAGCTGCTGACCGTCCTCCGCTTCGATCACATCGACCGGGCCGATCCGGGACAGCCGCTGCGCGAGTGTGGCGGTGAAAACCGGCGGCATGTGTTGTACCGCGACGATGGGCAGCGTGGGGCGCTCTGTGATCGATGCGAGCACCCGCGCCAAGGCGTCCGGGCCACCGGTCGACGATCCGATCGCGACGATCTGCGGGGGACGTGCGCTCGTCGTCCGCTTTTCCCGCGAGTATGACGAGTATGACGCCGTTCGCGGCGCCGGCGCCGTAAGCGGCTGCTGCAGCTCACGGACGAAGGGCCGGGGTCGGCTGGTGAGCGCACGGATCCGCGGGACCAGCTGATCGCGCAGGTCGGTCAACGACTCGGCCAGACTGGCCGAGTTGGCAGGCTTGGTGACGTAGTCGCGTGCACCAGCGGCGAGCGCGTCGAGCGTGATCGCGGCACCCTGGTGTGTGAGCGTCGAGACCATGACGACCGGGAGACGCGGGAAGCGGCGGTGTATCTCGCGCATGGCCGTGAATCCGTCCATCACCGGCATCTCGATGTCGAGCGTCAGCAGATCGGGGCTCAGCTCGGCGATCTTGGCGATGGCCTGCTCACCGTCGTGCGCCATGCCGACGACACGGATGTCGGGCGTGTCGTTCAGCACACCGGACACCAACCGGCGGACCAGCGCGGAGTCGTCTGCTACCACTACGGAGATCATCGAGCGGGTGTCCTTGGTTTCGCGAGCATGGGCAGCGCTCAGGCGGCGAATGATGTGACCTTGCCCGTCCTATCGGCCGATTTACGGGCAAGTTCATCGATCGACGAACCGGTGTCGTCGCGATTCACCGCGTCAGACCGCTACCGCGGCATCGACGTCGAGGCTGAGCAACAGTTGGCCGTCGAGCTTGTACGCTCCGGACACCAGTTCGCGGACGGTTCCGACGAGGGTGTCGGGCGGCGGTTCGAACTGGCCGTCGGTGACGTCGACCACTCCGCCGATCCGGTCGACCAGCAAAGCCACGGGCTCCCCGCCGACGAGCACCACGACGAGCATCGATTCAGCGGACCGATGACCGATCGGGGCCAGACGCGGATGGAGGTCGATCGTGGTCACCACCTGCCCGCGCAGATTGATCAGCCCGGCGACCGTGGGCGGCGCCAGCGGTACCCGCGTGATGCTCTGCTCACGAAGCACCTCGCGCACGCGCTCCACCTCGACCCCGTAGAGCCCGGAGCCCAGCCAGAACGTCGCATACTGCTTGCCGGTCGTCCTGCTGGTTGTCATTGCCGGTTCACTCCCACTAGGTCGCCGAGCGCTCCGGCCGCTGGATCGCTGACACCGAATGGCGCGTCGTCGGCTCCGGCGCGGGCCCGCGGAACGGCCCCGGCCGTAACCTGTATGCCGGCCGTGGCCTGGGCGTGCACGGCCGGGAAGAACGCCGGATCGGCGGCGGCGATGGCCCGTTTGACATCCAGCAGCCCGACGACCCGACCGCGCACCACGACGGACCCGACGAAGCCGCGGTCGTCGATCTCGCTGCGATGCGCCGTCGCGTGCTCCACGATGTCGATGATGTCGTCCATGACGATCGCGACACTGTGACCGGCCTGCGCGTACACGGCGACGGGAAGCTCGGTCGGCTGACGGTCCGAGAAGACGCCGAGATGACGATCCAGGCGGATGAGCGGAATGATCGTGCCGCGGTACTGCACCACTTCGCGCGTCCCGACGGTTTCCACGTCTTGGGCGGAGATCATCTCCAGGCGGGTGACCATCGACATCGGGATCGCCACCTGGCTGCCGTCGCCGACGCCGGCGATGAGCAGTCGTTCCGTCTCGGCCCCAGCATCGGGTCCGGCATCGGCCTCGGCATCGGCCGCAGCGGAGGTGGCGCGCTGCACGTCCGCCTGCGCGGCGCGCTCCGCCGCGTCGGCGCGCAGCACCCGGCGGGCGATGTTCTGCACATCGAGGATCAGCGCGACCGTGCCGTCTCCGAGGATCGTCGCGCCCGAATAGACGCCGATGCTCTTCAGCCGCGGGCTCAGCGCCTTGACGACGATCTCCTCGGTGTTCAGGACCCGGTCGACCAGCAGTCCGAACCGGCGGTTGCCCGCCTGGAGGACGACGATCACCTGGCTCACCTTGCCCTCGGGTGCACCGAAAGTGTCGGCGCCGGAAAGGATGTCGGAGAGTGCGACGAGCGGGAGCAGGGCGCCACGGAGGCGGTAGACCGGTGCCCCGCCCACGCTCTCGATCTCCGATGCGGCCGACGCGGCATCCAGCGCGACCAGCTCCAGCAGGCTCGCCTGGGCCACAGCGTACCGATCGGTTCCGCACTCGACGGTCAACGCGGGAACGATCGCGAGGGTGAGCGGCACGCGCATGCGGCAGACGGTGCCCTGCCCGACTGTCGACTCGAGCTCAATGGCGCCGCCGATCGCCGCCAGATTCGTCTTGACGACGTCCATGCCGACGCCGCGCCCGGACAGCTTCGTCACCTCCGACGCCGTCGAGAAGCCGGGCTCGAACACGAGCTGCAGAATCTCGGCGTCGGAGTGGTGCGCGAGCTCGGCCGGTGTCCTCAGCCCACGTTCGATCGCGGCGGCCGCGATCTTCGCCGGATCGATTCCCGCGCCGTCATCGGCGACCTCGATCACGACGTGCCCGCTGTTGTGGTAGGCGCGAAGGCTCACTGTGCCCTCGCGCGGTTTGCCGGACGCCTCCCGCACCTCGGGCGCCTCGATCCCGTGGTCGACGCAGTTGCGCACCAAGTGGGTCAGCGGATCCTTGATCGCCTCGAGCAGCGCGCGGTCGAGTTCGGTGTCCTGCCCCGACATCGTGAGCCGCACCTGGCGACCGCACTGCGCTCCCACATCGCGCACGACCCGCGGCAGCTTCGACCACAGATGATCGATAGGCTGCATCCGGGTCTTCATGATGCTTTCTTGGATATCGATCGTGATCACGTTGAGCCGCTGCGCGGCGCGCGAGAGTGTCGGATCGGCGATCTGCCCCACCCCGCGAAGGAGCTGGTTGCGGGTGAGGACGAGCTCTCCGGCAAGCCGCATCAGCGTGTCGAGCAGGTCGACGTCGACGCGCAACGAGCTTTCGGCCGCCGACCGTCTGGGCCCTGCTGATGTCGACGCTGCCAATCTCGACGCAGTGGGTTTCGACGACGTACCAACTGACTTCGGCGGCGAAGCAGCCGGTTTCGGCGGCGAGGCCGGTTCCAACAACTCAGCGAGTGGCGGCTCCGCGGCAGGCGCAAATTCGCCGCCGGGGGCTCCGGGCCGAACAGCGTCATCCTCGCTTTCCACCCCGATCGAACCGGCGGGAACCTCCGCGGCGGGCGGCTGCGGCGCGTGGCCGGTCGTCACCTGCGCCTGGATCTGCTCCATGACGGCATCGATCTCGACATCGCCCTCGGCACCGGTCGCCTCAATGGACGCGAGCAACGCCCGTACGGTGTCCACCATGGCCAGCAGCGCGTCCGCTGCCGGTGTCGTCATCTGCTGCTGACCGTCACGCAGCCGGGCGAGCAGCGACTCGCCGCTGTGGGTCACCTTCTCCAATCGCCCGAAGGCCAAAAAGCCGCTGGTGCCCTTGATCGTGTGGATGGTGCGGAATGCGCTGGCGAGCCGCTCGCGCGAGTCCGGCGTGGCCTCGAGGGCCAGGAGATCCCGATCGAGTTGATCGAGGTTCTCGGAACTCTCGATCAGGAACTCCTGGACGATCTCGTCCATGTCGTCCATGAGGTCTCCTTGGCGCATGCAGCGGACACCTCAAGGATCGGCACGGCCGAGGCGTTGATGAGTCGGGTCCCGGTCAGCCGCCGGACGATGTGGTGGTCGACCCTGCGGTCGTGGACCGGGCCGTGGTGGTCGCCGCCGGGCCGGCCACCTCGAGATAGGTTTGCACGGCCGCATACAGTTTTTCGGTCGCCGAGCCGATGGCGGCGAGATCGCCGGACTGCTTGGCCGCGCTCAAGGCCTGCTCGGCCTGCTGCATCGCGGCCAATGCCTGAGCTGCGTCGGGCAGCGGACCCCCGCTCGTCGAGGTCGGTCCGGTGCTGCCGCTGACGCTCGGCGGCGTGCTGACCGCACCCGATTGGGTGGACGGCGGCGAGCTCGACGACGTAGACGACGGCGTGGTGGACGAGGTGCCGCCCGATGCGCCGTTGACCGCGGAAAGGTCCGCTGGAGAGGCGTTGTCGAGCGCGGCGGCAAGCGACGGCCCCATGCCGACCTGGCCGTTGTACCACACCAGCACTTGGCCGAGCTGCGGGTAGGAGTTCGTAGATCCGCCCTGCAGATACAGCGGTTCCACGAAGAGCAGACCCTTGTCCGTGGGCAGCGTCAGCAGGTTCCCGGTGAGGATCTGCGACCGGCCCGCGGTATTCCGGGTCGTGACGTAGTTGGCGATGTTCGTGTTCGAGTTGAACAACTGTTGGATCAGCACCGGTCCCGGCGTCTGCGTATCGACCGGCAACTGCTGCACGGTGATCTTGCCGTAGTTCTCCGGGTCGCTGTTCGCCGTGATGTACGCCGCCATGTACTCGCGTTGGAACCATGTCATCGCCGTCGTCAACATGAACTGTGGTTTATTCGTGCCCGGCAGCGTGATCTCGAGGTAGTACGGCGGCTGGGCGGCCGTCACCGTGCTCTCGGTCGGATCGTTGGGGACCTTCCAGAAGTTCGACTGCTGGTAGAACTCGGTCGGGTTCGAGACGTAGTACTTGCCGATCAGGCCGCGCTGCACCTCGAACAGGTCCTCAGGGTAACGGAAGTGCGCGCGAAGGTCCGGCGTGATCGCGCTCTCCGGCTTGATGAGCCCGGGGAACACGCCTTCCCACGCCTTGAGCACGGGATCGTTGTTCTGCACCTGGTACAGGCTGACGGTCCCGTCATAGGCGTCGACCACGGCCTTGACCGAGTTGCGGATGTAGGAAACCTGCGTGTTCGTCTGCAGTGTCGCGTTGGCGCCGGTCTGCTGCGAATTGGTGGTCGCCTCCGAGAGCGTCACGGTCTGCGCGTACGGATAGTTCTGCGCCGTGGTGTAGGCGTCGACGATCCACACGATCCTGCCGTCCACGACCGCGGGATACGGCCGGGTGTCCACCGTCAGGAACGGCGCCGCCTTCTCCACGCGCACCCGCGGGTCACGGTTGTACAGGATCTTGGAGTCGGAGTTGATCTCGGACGAGAACAGGAAGTTCGCCTCGCCGTACTGGGTGGCGAAGATCAGCCGGTTGATGAAACTGCCGACGGGCACACCGCCGGTGCCCTGGTAGGTGTACTGGGTGGTGTCTGTGTCGTACTCGCGCGGCGAGGCCCCTTCCGGGGCGCCGACGATGGCGTAGTCCGGCGCGAGCGAGCCATAGTAGATGCGTGGCTGCTCAACCGGCCGGAAGCCCTTCGTGTTGGACACGTCCGAGACCTCGAAAACGGGGTACCCGTCGACGAGTTGATTGGCGGGCGCCGCGACGAAGCCGTCGCCGTGCGTATAGACGAGGTGCTGGTTGATCCAGCCCTGCTGGCTGTCGGAGAAGTTCTGCGCGTCGATCTCGCGGGCGGCGACGATGTAGTCCTGCGCCTTACCGTTCGTCTGATACCGGTCGACCGATAACTGACTCGCGAAGCCGTAGAAGTTCCGGAGCTGTTCCCGCTGCGTGAACGTGGCGGAGAGCAGGTTCGGGTCCAGCAGCCGGGCGTTGTTGACGGTGCCGGGCTCCTCGGCCGCCAGCTGCGCGGGATTGACACCCTTCTTGTCGGCGCCGTAGTTCACGAACTGCACCTTATCGGTGCCGATCCCGTACGCCTGCCGCGTCGCGGCGATATTGCGCTCTATGTAGGAGGCCTCGCGGGTGATCGCGCTCGGCTCCACCACAACCTTCTGCAGGATGAGCGGCCAGATCCCGCCGACCACCGCGCTGGAGAGGACCAGCAGGATGAGCGCGATCACCGGCAGCTTGATCGACTTAAGCACCCCGCCGACGATGAACCCGATGGCGCAAATCGCGGCGATGCACATCAGGATGATCTTGGCGGCGAGCACGGCGTGCACGTCGGTGTAGGAGGCGCCGGTGAAGATCCCGCTCCGGTTGGAGAACAGCAGGTCGTACCGATCGAACCAGTACTGCACCGCCTTGATCAGCACGAACACGCCGACCAGCAGCGAGAGCTGCAGGGCGGCCTGCGAGGTCACCTTCCGGTGTTTGCCCGCCGAGAGCCGGATGCCGCCGAAGATGTACTGCGTCACGAGAACGCTAATGAAGGCCAGCACCGTCGCCGTGAACAGCCAGGAGATGATCATCTGGATCATCGGCAGCCGGAACATGTAGAACCCGACATCGTGCCCGAACTCGGGGTCGGTGATGCCGAAATCGCCGCCGTGCATCCACAGCTGCACCGTCTGCCAGGATCCCTGCGCCGACGCGCCGCAGATCAGCCCCACCACCACCGCGATCCCGATCGCGAAGAGCTTCGGCCGCGCCGTCACGATCACCCGATACGGCGCGAGCGGATCGATCTCGTTGCTGGGCAGGAAGACCGGACGGCTGCGGTACGCCATCAGCAGCGAGAGCCAGATCACCAGCGCGATACCGACGCCCGCGATGAAGAAGAGCGCCACCCGCGTGCCCAGCTGGGTCGTGAAGACGCCGGTCTGCTTGATCTCGCGGAACCACGCGTAGTCGACATAGATGCCGACGAACTGGTACCACAGCACCACCACGACGATCAGCGCGACGATCGCGATCAGCACACGCTTCGCTCGCGGTGAAAGTACGGGCATGCCAGCTGGCGACGGCGTGGCCACGGGTGCGCTCCTTCGGAGGCTCAGGCGGCAGGGCCGCCGGGGGGCCGCAAGCGTGGCTCGCAACCGGACGAGGTCACGCGGGCGATCGGACTGACCCCCGCGCCAGCTCAACTCTAGCCAGCGCCGGAAAGTTCCCGTGCTCGCGTCCGATGCATCGAGCGCGACGCGATCCGGATGCGCGCGTGCGGCGCCACCCGCCGCGCGTGGCAGGATCGGGAGCCGTGAGTCAGTCCCCCGCCGCCGACCCGCTCGGTGCGGCGTTACGTGCCGCGGTCGCGGAGGCTGAGCAGTTCGTCGACGCGGCCGGCTGGAACACTCCCCGGCAGCTGTTCGCGCTCGTGCGCACGGACGAACTATTGGCGCACGAGCCCGGGCTTATCGGCCAGATTGGGCCCGGCGACGACGACCCGGAGGGCACACCGCCCGAATACACCAGCATCGAGCAGGGGCAACTCCCGGGCGAGACGGTCGCCGACGCGCTGGCGACGATCGCCTGGCCGGACGAGATCGCCGGGTGCATCCTGGTTCTCGAAATCATGGTGGATTCGGGCGGCACGCTCGCCGAGGGCCGCATGGCTGTCGGCGTGATGCGCGACCGGGCGGGCGGCGCGTGCGCCCTGCGCTGGCGGCACGCCCCGCACGGTCCGGTGACCTACAGTCCGGACCTCGCGCCGGACGTCATCACCGCACTGCACGCCACGTTCGAGCCGTAGCGGTCGAGCGCCGCGGGGGCACGCCACGCCCCGACCGCCGGGAAGTATCGAGTATGACGCTGTTCGGCGACAAGCGCGATGGCTGCGATCCGAGCTGCTCAGCACCGGGGTGGTGTCCCGCCGCGCGCGATTGTCTTGACCGCCGCCAGCGCGTCGTCAAGCGTGGACACCTTCACCAGCGTGAGCCCCTCGGGCACGGCCGTGAGCGCCTCCGCGCAGTTGTCCGCGGGCACCAGCATGTACTGCGCCCCGGCGGCGCGCGCCGTCGCCTCCTTGAACGTGATTCCCCCGATCGCGCCGACGGTTCCGTCCAGTTCGATCGTTCCCGTGCCGGCGATGAACTTGCCGCCGGTCAGGTCACCATCGGTGAGCCGGTCGATGATGCCGAGCGTGAACATCAGCCCCGCGGATGGCCCGCCGATGTCCTCCAGCGAGATGTGGATGGTGAACGGCGCGACCGGTCGTTCGGCGACCCCGACGCCGAGGAAGCCCTGCGGCCCGACGCTCGGGTTCGCGCCGAGCACCACGGAGATCGTCATAGGCGATCCGTCACGATCGACGGTCACCGCCACCTTCTGTCGGGGATGGGTGGTGGCCATGATCGACTTCAGCGATGCATAGTCCGTCACCGGGTGCCCGTCGACGGCCGTGATGCGGTCCTGCGGCTTGAGCAGATCCCAACTGGGCGACCCCTTCTCGATGCTTCCGACGTACACGATGTTGGGGTACCCGAGGTGCCGCAGCGCCTCGATCTCCGCGGTCGACTGCGAATCGCGGAACATCTGCACGTTCTCCTCGGTGACCTGCTCCGCGCTCTTGCCCGGCGGGTAGTACTCGTCCCGAGGCGCGAACTGGAACTTCCCGGAGGCCCACATGGCGGCCGCCTCGATCAGCGGAATCTGGTCGACGATGCGAATGGTCAGCATGTTGAGATGGCCGCTCGGCTGCTCGGATGCCGCCGCCGGGATGTCCTTGCCGGTGAACGTGATCACCTCGCGGCCCTGGCCGGAGGCGATCGTGTTGTAGGTCGACCCGGTGCCGAGGGCGACGAACGGGATCGGAACCGCGCTGGCGAGCACCAGCAGGATCGCGCCGATGCCACTACCGACCATCAGCGTCCGCGCGCGGCGCGACGGGCTCCGACGCGTGGTGGCGCGCGATGTCGACTCCGCAGCGGCGCCCGGCTCTGCGGTTTCCGGCTCTGCAGTTTCCGGCTCTACAGTTTCCGGGCCCGCGGCAGCGGCCGGCTCGGCAGCAGCATCCGGCTGCGGATCAAGCGGGGAATCGTGCGCGTCGGCCACGTCCGCAGAGCCTACGGGGCGATGATGTGGCTGCGTCGTGCCGGGCGTGCCGGTTGTGCCGGAGACACCGCCGGTCCCGGCTGCTGCCGGCCGCACCACGCGGCGTGCCGCCGTCCCGGCCGGAATGTCAGTACCGTGAATGCCATGAGCAACCAGCCGTTCGGATTCTCCAGTCCCGGCGACGACGACCCAGCCGGTGCCCACGATCCGGCGCCCGGTGCGGGCTCGTTCGATCTGAGCCAACTGGGGTCGATGCTCTCGCAGCTCGGGCAGATGATGTCGCAGGCGGGCGCGAAAGGCCAGACGGGGCCCGTGAACTACGACCTGGCCCGGCAGATGGCGATGTCCCAGGTTCCCGCGTCGCACCCGGTCGCCTCCGTCGATCTGGGCGCGGTCCGCGATGCGATGGCGCTGGCAGAGGTGTGGCTGGACGGTGTGACGGCGTTCCCCATCGGGGCGACGACGGTCACCGCCTGGACGCCGCGTGAATGGATCGACAAGACCATGCCGGTGTGGGAACGGTTGGCCTCGCCGATCGCCGAACGGGTCTCGAAGGCATGGGTAGAGGGGCTGCCTGACGAGGCGCGAGCCCAGGCCGGGCCGCTACTTGCGATGATGGGGTCGATGGGAGGCATGGCGTTCGGCAGCCAGTTGGGTCAGGGGTTGGCGCAGCTCGCCGTCGAGGTGCTCACGAGCACGGACATCGGCCTGCCGCTCGGGCCCGAGGGGACGGCCGCGCTGCTGCCCCGCGCCATGGCGGAGCTCAGCGCCAGCCTCGATGTCCCCGAGGATCAGGTCCGCCTGTACCTCGCCGCTCGCGAGGCCGCGCACCACCGCCTGTTCCGCCACGTGCCGTGGCTCAGCGACCGGATCGTGGAGTTGATCTCGGCGTATGCCGGCGCGATCACGGTGGACTTTTCCGCCATGGAGGAGCTTGCATCCTCCATCGACCTGTCGAATCCGGTGTCGGTCGAATCTGCGCTGAGCAAGGGCATGTTCGAGCCGAGCGCCACCGTCGGCCAGCAGCGGGCGTTGACCACGCTGGAGACGCTGCTCGCCCTGGTGGAGGGCTGGGTGGACGCGGTCGTCGCCGATGCTGTGGGCGCGCGGCTGCCGGGCGCCGATGCCCTGCACGAGACGATGCGCCGGCGACGGGCGACCGGCGGCCCGGCGGAACAGACGTTCGCCACCCTGATCGGACTGCAGTTGCGCCCGCGCCGGCTGCGGGCGGCCGCCGACCTGTGGCGCGGCCTGAAGGCGTCCCGCGGGATAGGCGGCCGGGATGCGCTCTGGGCACATCCCGACCTGTTGCCGGCAACGGCCGACCTCGACGATCCGGCGGCATTCATCGCCCGCGACCGGGAGTTCGCGGAGCTACTCGCGGGCGCGGGCGAATGGGGCGACGGCGCGTCGGTGGACGACAAGGACGGTGTCGGCTCAGACACTGGCGGCACCGGCAGCTCGGACGCGAGCGGCACCGGCGGCTCAGGCGCGCCCGGAACCGACGACGGCACCGTGGGCTGAGCCGGCGTTCGTCGCCCGGATGACGCCAGCGCGCGGCTCCTCCGCCGCTCCGCTGCCCCTATTCCGCGCTCGACCGCTGCCAGATGTTGATGCCGGATTCCACCGCGTGATTGTCGATGGCGGCCAGTTCACTCTCGCTGAACGCCAGATTGTCGACGGCCGCGACGTTGGCCTCCAGCTGCGCTACCGATGACGCGCCGATCAACACCGACGTCATCCGCTGGTCGCGCAGCGCCCACGCGAGAGCCATCTGCGCGAGGCTTTGACCCCGCGTGGCCGCCAAGTCGTTGAGGGCGCGGATGTGGGTGAGCGCCTCCTCGGTGAGCAGATGCGGGTCGAGAGACCGGCCCTTCGACGCGCGTGACCCGGCCGGGATGCCGTGGAGATACCGATCGGTGAGCATGCCCTGGGCGAGCGGCGAAAACGCGATGCACCCCACGCCCAGCTCACCGAGCGTCTCCAGCAGGCCGTCCTCGATCCAGCGGTTGAGCATCGAGTACGACGGCTGGTGGATCAGCAGCGGGGTGCCCATGTCCGCGAGGATCTGCGCCGCACGCCGGGTGCGCTCCGGCGAATATGACGAGATTCCCGCGTACAGCGCCTTTCCGGACTGCACGGCCGTGTGCAGCGCGCCCATGGTCTCTTCGAGCGGCGTGTCCGGATCGGCGCGATGCGAATAGAAGATGTCCACGTAGTCCAGGCCCATCCTGGCCAACGACTGGTCGAGGGAGGCGAGCATGTACTTCCGCGAGCCCCACTCGCCATACGGCCCCGGCCACATGTCGTAGCCCGCCTTGGTCGAAATCACGAGTTCGTCGCGGTACGGCCGGAAATCATCCCGCATATGACGTCCGAAGTTCGTCTCGGCACTGCCGTACGGCGGACCGTAGTTGTTCGCCAGATCGAAATGCGTCACACCCAGGTCGAATGCGCGGCGAAGGATCGCCCGTTGCCGGTCCAGCGGCACATCGTCGCCGAAGTTGTGCCACAGCCCCAAGCTCACGGCCGGCAACTTCAGGCCGCTCGCGCCCACCCGGCGGTAGACGTGGTTCTCGTAGCGTGCGGCGTCTGCGGAAAAGGTCATGCCGATAGTCTGACATCTGGCCCCGACAACCCGGCCGGGCGGTGATCGCCCGGCGCCGGCGCGACGCCACGAACGTCGCGCCATGCACAGATGCGGCCCGCAGCCGTCTGCGGCGAGTACGGTTATCCCCGACTCCGGGTCGCGGGCCCGGCCACAATCGGCTCGTCAGCGCATGACGAGCTCAGTCGGAAGGGGTAC
>JAFIHI010000237.1 GCA_017848755.1 Nakamurella sp.
CGACAGGCTCGCCGGCCTCGGCACGATGGTTCGACTGGTCCTCCGGCGAAACCGCGTGCGGCTGATCGTCTGGCTCGTCGTGCTCGTCGGCATGTATCAGTACATCGTCAGCTACTACAAATCCGTCTTCCCCACCCAGCAGGCGCTCGACGACTTCGCAACACTGTCCAACACTCCCGGCATCAGGGCGCTCACCGGCCTGTCACCCGCGGCGGACACCATGGGTGGTGCCGTCTGGACCAAGGGCTGGATGACGGTGGTCCTCGCGCTGGCAATCGGCGTGATGTTCCTCGTCACGCGCAGCGGCAGGGCCGACGAGGAGGCCGGCCGCACCGAGCTGCTGCGCTCCCGGATGCTGGGGGTGCACGCGTACTCGGTGGCCTCATGGCTGGTCAACGGCGGTTTGTGCGTGGCGGTCGGAGTGTTCATCGCGCTGGTGTCGATCGGCGGATCGCTCGACCCGACCGGAACGGGTGCCGCCGGGTCACTGATCCTCGGAGCGTCGGTGGCGGGCGTCGGATTCGTCGGTCTCGGTGTCGGCGCGGTCGCCGGGCAGGTGTCGTCGGCCTCCCGCGGCGCCAACTCGCTCGGCGCAACCGTCATCATCGTGTTCTACGTGCTGCGCATGATCGGTGACCTCGGCGACGGCAGGCTCTCGTGGGTGTCGCCGATCGGATGGGCCCAGCAGATGCGCCCGTACTCGGACAACCGCTGGTGGCCGCTGCTGCTGCTCCTTGCGCTTACCGCGGTGCTGCTCGCGGTAGCGAGCCGGCTCGAGGCCCGGCGCGACTTCGGCGCGGGGCTCGTGCCGGAACGCCCCGGCAAGGCCGGGGCACCGACCCGCTATGCCACGCCGCTCGGCCTGGCGCTGCGGCTGCAGCGCAACCCGATTATCGGCTGGACCATCGCGATCCTGCTCGGCGGGATGCTCCTGGGCTCCGTCGTGCAAGCGATGACCAACCTGCTGTCCGATGCCGGCTCGGCGGCCGAGAAGCTGTTGCGCGGCACGGGCGTCAACGCCCTCTTGTCCCTGTTGGTGAGCATGATCGCGCTCGTCACCATCATCTTCGCCCTGCAGACCACAGTGTCGCTGCGCTCCGACGAAGCGTCCGGGATCATCGAGCCGGAACTGGCCGGCGCGATCTCCCGCCGGCGATGGAGCGTGCAGCGGCTGATCATCCCGACGGTGTGGTCGGCGGTGTTGCTCGTCCTCGGCGGCTACCTGATCGGCGTGGTCGACGGCGCAGCGCTTCACGATTCCTCGCAGGGCGGCCGACTCGCTCTGGCCGCGCTGGCGTACTGGCCCGCCGTCATGATCTTCGTCGGGTTTGCCGTCCTGCTCTGGGGCTACCTGCCTCGGCTGGCGACGCCGATCACCTGGGGCGTCATGGCCGCGATGTGGTTCCTCACGATGTTCGGCGAGGTGTTCCGACTGCCGCACTGGCTCCTGGGGAACCTGCCGCTATCCGCGACGCCCTATCAGCCGCTCCAGCCGATGGCCTGGACGCCGCTGGTCGTCATGATCCTCATCGCCCTCGCGCTCACCTGGAGCGGCATCGATCGGTTCGCCCGCAGAGACATCCAACCCGGCTGAACCACCACCAACACCCGGCGGCACCACCGCGAACACACCGTGAAGAAACCCGGCCCCGGTACCCGTCGTCGTGGCCGCGTCGGCGTCTCCGGTTGCGTGACAGCTGGCAGCGAGTATGACGGCCGGCACGCGGTCCGGGCCGAGAGCATTCGGCAGCAGCGAGACCCCATACCGGCCCGCGCCATCGTTGCTCGGTGTTGCCGTCGCCGCTCGCCGGCCACGTTCGTGATGCGCAAGGACATCGCATCGCAGAGTAGGCGGCGGGTCGTGGTGGGGTCGTCCGCGGCTACCCGGACTCGGCTGACCGGCGCGGTCGACCGATACGTCGACATGATCCGCGCCACCGGCCAGCTCGTCGTTCTGACAGCCTGAACCGTGGTAGAAAAGATCGCCTCCGGTCGGCCGGGCCCAGCATGGACCGGTCTCGTCGCCGGGTGAAGCGGCGTGGTTGGAGGACTGACATGTTCCACTCCCCGCACGGCCCGGCGTTGGGCTGGATGCTCGTCGGTGTCCTGATCGTGTTCGCCCCGTGGCTGTCCGAACGCGTGCGGCTGCCCGGCGTGATCGGCCTGTTGGTGGGTGGAGCGCTGATCGGAGCGCACGGCCTCGATCTGATCAGTAATCCGGCAGTTCTGCAGAGTGTGGGAAGCTTCGGCCTGCTGTATCTGATGTTCCTGGCCGGTCTGGAGTTGGACCTGGGGGCTTTCGCGGCCCTTCGCCGGGTCGCGCTCGGATTTGGCCTGCTCACCTTCGCACTTCCGCTGCTGGCCGGATTCGCGGTCGCGTGGTGGGCGGGGTATTCGTTGACGGCCGCCGTGTTGATCGGCTCGTTCTGGGCCAGCCACACCCTGGTGACCTATCCGGAGTTCCGGCGCCGCGGCAAGGCCGGCAATCGGGCCGTCGCCGCGACGGTCGGCGCGACGATCATCACCGACACCTTGGCATTGATCGTGTTGGCTGTGATCGCCGGGCTGCAGACCGGCTCCCGCCCGGGGGCCGTGTTGGCGTTCCAGATACTTGCCGGGCTGGGCATCCTTGTCGTCTACAGCCTGTGGGTGCTGCCGCGCATCGCCCGGCTTGTGTTCCGCAGCGTCGGACAGGAGGCCGTGGCGCGGTTCGTGTTCACCGCGGCGGCGTTCGCGTCCGCGGCCCTGCTCGCGGAAGTCGTCGGCATCGAAGGCATCGTCGGGGCGTTCTTCGCCGGGCTCGGAATCAACCGGCTGGTGCCCGCCGCCAGCGCGCTGATGGAACGAGTCGAGTTCGTCGGCTCGGCCATCTTCGTGCCCGCATTCCTGGTGTGGGTCGGGACCCTCGTCGATCCGGTCCTGCTCGCGTCCCTGGCCACCCTGCGGTTGGCCGGCCTCTTCCTCGCTGCCCTCATCATCGGCAAGGCCGCCGCGGCCCTGATCGCGGGCGCCCTGTTCCGCATGCGGACGGTGGAGACCGCCGCGATGTTCTCGCTGTCCTTGCCACAGGCCGCCGCGACGCTTGCCGCGACGGTGGTCGGGAGTGATCTAGGCCTGTACGGCGCCGACGTCGTCAACGCGGTGATCGTCGTGATCGTCGTGAGCATCCTGATCTCCTCGATCCTGGCCGGCCGGTACGCGCCGCGGCTCGCCGCCCCAACAGTCGACACTCCCGACATCGGGTCGGCCGTCATACTGCCGCTGTCGGCTGATCGGGAGTCGGGTGCGGTCGCGGCGCTGTCGGCGCGGCTGGCCGCCAACTCACAGGGCCTGGTGGTGCCGTTGCGGATCGTGCTCGACCGCGCCGACACCACACACGTCCCGCAGGCACGTGCGACTCTCGCCGATGCCGCCGCCGGCCTCGCCAAACTCGGCGTCGAGACCCGGCCGGTGCTGCGGGTCGACCGAACCGCGGCCGCTGCTCTGCAGTCCGAAAGCATCGAACAACAGGCCAGCCTGGTGATCCTGGACGCCGAAGACGCTCTTCTGGAACCAGCCGACGCCGCCGAGTTGATCCGCGCGGCGGCGGTCCCCACGGCGATCCTCGCCGGAGGCACCCACGACGGCTACCGCCG
Source organism: Nakamurella sp. (assembly GCA_017848755.1). Taxonomy (GTDB): domain Bacteria; phylum Actinomycetota; class Actinomycetes; order Mycobacteriales; family Nakamurellaceae; genus Nakamurella. The sequence goes on from JAFIHI010000237.1 coordinate 3,636, forward strand.
CGTGCTCGTCGTCCTCGACAAGGTCGATCTCGAACGCTACAGCGCGGCAGCGTCGGCGGCGGTCCGGATCGGCGCTCGCTGCGCCACCCGAGACACCCCAGCCGTCGTCATCACCCCCACCGACGGACGCGACTGGGCGCTCAAGACAGCCAACGCCAGCAAGATCACCGTCACCCCCACGCGGGAGCAGCGGTTCATGGCCGCACGCAAACATCTCCAGCCGGGAGACCTGCTCATCGTCACGGGACGGCGAGCCAAACCCACCGACAGGGCCGCACACCGCCTGACCGAGACCGCGTCCGTACTCACAGTGCACGCACCCACCACCGGAGCCGGCACCACCGCCACCGCGGTACCGGCCCGGATCGCGGTAGGCAGACTGTCCTAAACTGCTCCCCCGACTGCCGCAGGCCGACCACGACCGTGGTCTTACATCCGCTCGCCGGACAGCATCTTCCGGTTCACCCAATGCTCGGCGTAGAAGGACAGCACCGGAACCACGCCGGCCAGCAGGACCTTGAGCAGGTTCGTGAGCTTCCACCGCGCGCGGTACGAGAGATCGAACGCGAGCAGCACGTAGATCGCGTAGAGCACGCCGTGGATCGGCCCCCACACCGCCACCGCCCAGCCGACGTCGAACCCGTACTTGAGCACCATGGCCAGGACGAGGAGCAGCAGCCCGACGCCGACCACGAACGACGCGATGCGGTACCGCAGCAGCGCGGCCGCGATCTTGGGCGTGAGAGTCCTGGTGGGGCTCGGCTGGGTATCAGCGGGCACGTCGTTCGTCCTGTTCTGCCAGCGCGGCGAGCGCACGGTTGTACGCCGCGAGTTCCGGATCGTCGTCATCGTCGGCGGCGTCGATGTAGCCCACTCCGACGGTGAACACCTCCCGTTCGGGGGTCGGCAACCGAGTATGACGCTGTTCGTGATCCACGCGAGTGTCGGAATCCTCCGGCCCGGCGGGCGCGTCCGGCGCGGAGACGTCCGCCTCGTCATGGTCGGCCGGCGGTGCGGTATCGACGGTGTCCGTCTCGGCACCGTCACCGGCCTGGGTCTCCCGGGTGGACTCCAGCTGCAGGAAGCGCAGCCACATGTAGATGAACGACCCCGCGAACACGGGCCACAGCAACGCATATCCGAGATTCTGGGCGGTGCCCCGTGCGGCCTCGAACACGTTCCACTGCCACCAGCCCAGCCGCAGGCAGGTGAGCGCGGCGGCCAGCACCAGCACGTGGCCGACCAGCGCACCCGGTCGGAGGTAGCGGCGCGACACACCTCGACGGTACCGGGTCATCCGACGCCTTGGCGGTCTGTCGCCGGGGAGACCAGATCGCCGGCCTCGTTCCGCGTGTATCGGCCGGTGACGCCCGCCAGATCCGCCATCACGTCGACGTCGCAGCGCAGGCCCGAATCGTCCGGAAGCTGCAGCCCGGCGGCGCCGGAGCACCGGTGCGCGGCAAAGGGTCCCGGTCCGTACTGCGGCCGCAGCCGCGCTGCGTCACGAGCCGCGAGCAGGGTTGTTCCGGTGCCCTGGCGATCCGGGACCACGGCTCGCGGCACGGCAGAGGCCCGCAGCAGGGCGTCGTCGAGTTCCCCGGGTTCGAGCGAGGGCAGGTCCGCCGGGAGCACCGCGACCGGGCGGGGACCCTCACCGCCCGCCGCGGGGAGCGCTCGGCATGCCTCGCGGATCACGTCGTTCAGGCCGACGACCCCGGTCCGGCGGACGCACACCCCGGACATGCCCCGGAACATGTCCCCGTCTGCCGGATCGTCCACCAGCACCCAGACGCCCCCGACGCAGCCGGCGGCCGCGACGGCCGTCACGGTGTCGAGCGCCATGGCACGCGCCAACCGCCTGCGCCGACCCGGATCGAGTGCGATGCGGGACTTGCCGATGCGAGTGGACTTGATCGGAACGAGAACGAGCCAGGACAGCGTCATACCCGGTCAACCTGACTGCCGGCCGGAACGAGGCTCACATCTCACATTGTCGCCACCCCGCGACGCGCCTCACCCTCGGGTCCCCTGTCGTCGACACCGGCAGCCGACACCGGCAGCCGACACGGACCGGCACGCCACACCGGCGCCGATACCATCGACAACCATGCGACGTGCCGCCGACAGGATCTCCGGCGGCACGGTCGGCGATCGTGATCGGCGGGCCGTGATCACTGTGGTCATCGCGATCATGACGACTGCCGCGCTGGTGCTGACGTCCTGCACCATCGGCCCATCGCGCAGGCCCGATCTGGCGATCTCGGGCGGCAACACCACCGCGTCGACGCCGACCTCCCACCGTCAGCCCATGCCGCTGGGGCCGGGCGGCAAGGGTCGAACCGCGCAGCCGCTGGCCTGGGACGATTGTCCGGCGACGATCCCCCGCACGGCACCCGGCGGGACCACCTTCGCCGTGCGCTGCGCCACGCTGATGGTTCCGACGTCGTATCCGGAGCCGAACCGCGGCTCGATCGAATTGCACGTCGCCGAGGCCCGGGCAGCCGAGACACCGCCCGCCGCACCACCTCTCGTCGTCATGCTCGGTGACCCGGGTGCGGTCGGCGAGGCATCGATTGCAGCGACCGCAGCGTCGCTGCCGGCCGACATCCGCGCGCACTACACGATCGTCGCCATGGATCCGCGCGGCACCGGCGAGTCGACACCCATCAACTGCGTCTCGGCCGGTACGGCCCGTGCGATCCTGGGCATGGCCGCCGACCCCGCATCACCTCGCGGCACGGCCCAGCTCACGTCGATCACCCGCCAGCTCGCCTTCGACTGCGGGGACACGGCCGGCCCGGCGCTGACGAAGATCAACTCGACCAATGCCGCCGATGATCTCGACTCGCTCCGCTCGGCACTCCGCGTCGACCGACTCAGCATCCTCGCGCGCGGCGGCGGCGCGACGATCGGCGCGGTCTACGCGGACCGGTATCCCGGGCGGGTGACGGCCATGATCCTCGACTCCCCCGCCGATCCGACGCAGACGCCGCAGGACCGCGCCGCCGCGACCGCGATCGCCGCGCAGACGCTGCTTCGCGACTTCGCCGCCGCCTGCACGGCGCGCGCCGACGGCTGCCCGCTCGGCGACGACCCGGTCGCGGCGATCACCGCCCTCGTCGACCGGTTCGCCACCAGCGGGACCGACGCCGGGCCGTGGGTGGTGACCGCCGGAAGTGTGCTCCTCTCGCTCATCGAACTTCTGCCGGACCCGACCGCATGGCCGTCCCTCGCGGACGCCCTCGCCGGGCTCGGCGACGGCAACGCGAGGCCGCTCGCGGACCTCGTCACCGGCGCCCTCGGCGGCGCGGATCTCACGGCTCGGTTGTCCGCCCGCATCATCTACGACTGCAACGACACCACCGATCGGCTCGACCTCCGCGACATGGCGGGCGCGGTGGCACCCGCGCGCACCGCCGCGCCGCTGTTCGGCCCGTACGCGGTCGCGCTGTCCGGGCTGTGCGCCTCCTGGCCCGCGCCCGACGAGGCGCTGGGCCGGCTCTCCGGCGCCGGTGCACCGCCGATCACCGTCATCGGATCCGTGAACGATCCTGTGCATCCGTTCGCGGCCGCGAGGTCGGTCGCCGGCCAACTCGCGTCGGCGACCCTGGTGACGTGGCAGTCCGGTCACGACGGCGCGTATCCGGCCAGCGTGTGCATCACGTCGATCGTGGACGACTACCTGCTCCACGGGAAGGTGCCCGACCGCGGCACGCTGTGCCCGCCATAACCGGGCCGCCCGCGCGCACAGTGACCGGCGAGGCGGTGGGCGGACCGGTATTTCGACACAGCCCGGCCCCGCGTCCGTACAGTGGCGGCATGACCAACCCGCAAGGCCCCACCGTGGTGAAGTCCGAGGAAGAGTGGCGCGCACAGCTCGGCCCGGCCGCGTACGCGGTGCTTCGGGAGGCCGCCACCGAGCGGCCCTTCTCCGGCGAATACACGGACGAGTTCACCGAGGGCGTTTACTCGTGCCGCGCCTGCGGCGCCGAACTGTTCACGTCTATGACGAAGTTCCGGTCGCATTGCGGATGGCCCAGCTTCTATGCCCCCTCGGACGCCGACCATGTGACGCTGCACCGCGATGCGACGCTCGGTATGGAACGCACTGAGGTGCGCTGCGCGTCCTGCGGCTCGCACCTCGGCCACGTGGTCGAGGGCGAGGGGGACGACACCCCCACCGACCAGCGGTACTGCATCAACTCCATCGCACTGACGCTGCGGCGCCGCCCCGACCAGAGCTGAGTACGGGCTGTTCGGGGCGTGATCGCGCCCCGAACGAGCGGGCTTGCCCGCCGTCATCGGCGTGGTGTCCGGGCGCTGTCGGACCGACGCCGTATCGTTCGAAGCATGGGCAGCGCGGGCTCTACGACCAAGGCGACGTCGGCGGCTTTCCGCCGCGCGGTCGCGGAGTTGTCCCATGCGCTGCTGCGCCCCGGCACGGACGTGGTGGAGTTGCCGTCGCCGACCCAACTCGCGCCTTATACGTATGCCGTCGCCGTCACCGTGGCGGCGCCCGACGATGAGGAGGCGGCGTCCGGCCGGCTGGTGCTGCTACACGATCCGGACGGGGTGGATGCGTGGGACGGCACTTACCGCATCGTGGTCTTCGGAAGCTGCGAGATCGACACGTCGATGGCCTCCGATGCGTTGCTGCCAGAGGTCGCGTGGTCCTGGCTCACCGAACGCCTCGCCGCCCACCGCGTCGACTATCGGGCACTCGGCGGTACGGTGACCATCACGTCGTCCTGCAGATTCGGCGACATCGCCGGCCCTCCGCGCATCGATGAGCTGGAGCTGCGTGCGTCGTGGACCGCAGCCGGGCCGCACGTGGGCGTTCATCTCGCTGCTTTCGCGGACTTCCTCGCCACCGCCGCCGGCCTACCGCCGGAAGGTGTCACGGCCATCCGTGAGCATCCTCACCCATTTGCGGGTCATTTGTCTTAGTCGGCGCTCGATGCGTATGAGGTTCGGGCACTTGACTCGGGCCGAGCGGTCGATTCACACTCAACGGACGATGCAGAGCGTAATGGCTGCGGCACGGCGTGAGAGGAGCAACCGTGACAGGTTCGGCTGTCGGCGCCCACGGGGCGACGGCCGAGCGCCGGCCCGAGGCCGACTCGCGGTCGGATGAGTTGCCGGCGCAGCGTGCGTCGGGTGTGGCCTCGGCTGTGGCGTCACCTGTGCGCCCGGGCGAACCGGACGATGCGAGCCAAGCCGGTGGTGTCCTGTTGATGGACACCGATCAGGCAGCGCTGATGTCGCTGAGCGATGAGTTGGCGGCCGTCGGGCTCGGCCCCGTCCGCGTCGCGACGAACATTGACGACATCGAGGAGATCGCCAGGCATCAAAGCCGCCTCGCAGTAGTGAGCCTGCGCTTCGGATCACGCGCGATTGCGGCGATCCAGACGCTGCGTCTCGGTGGCTGGCGGCGCGTCCTCGCGCTCGCGGCGACCGCCGAGCCGGAGCCCGCGATCGACGCCATGGCGGCCGGCGCCACCGGGGTTGTCGTCGCTCGCCGCGCGAATCCCACCTCCGGACAGCTTCCGGCAGGCGTGCACGACCTGTCCGCCCGGGAGGTCGAGGTGATCCGCATGGTGGCGGACGGTCGGTCGAACAAGTGGATCGGCGACCAACTCGACCTATCGGCACTGACCGTCAAGAGCCACTTGGCGCGCATCGGGCGCAAACTCGGAACCGGTGATCGCGCTCACATCGTCGCGCTGGCGCTTCGCGCGGGCGTCATCACCTGAGCCTGCCATCTTGTCCGATCAACAAACGACCCACGATCCCGTGGGGCACAACCCGTCCACCCCGACGGCCGATGGCGAGGCTCCTGGGACGCCGAGCGCCGCGCCGTTGCTCCATCCCCGCGACGGGACGCCCGCGCCGATCACCAACGCGACGGCGTTGGCCGATCTGGCCGTCGCACTTGGCGCGTCCGACGCCCCGATCGCCCTCGACGCGGAACGCGCCTCGGGATTCCGCTATGGATCCCGAGCGTTCCTGGTGCAGTTGCGCCGGGAGGGAGTGGGAACCGCGCTGATCGACCCGGTGCCGTTCACCGATCTCGCGCCGCTGGCCGCTCCGCTGGCCGGCGGGGAATGGGTGCTGCACGCTGCGAGCCAAGACCTGCCCTGCCTGGCCGAACTGGGGCTGCGGCCGCGTCGCCTGTTCGACACCGAACTGGCCGGGCGGCTGGCGGGGCTGCCGCGGGTGGGTCTGGGCCCGCTGGTCGAGCAGATGCTCGGACTCCGGTTGACCAAGGGGCATGGCGCCGACGACTGGTCCCGGCGGCCGCTGCCGGCCGACTGGCTGGACTATGCGGCGCTGGATGTGGAGGTCCTCATCGACCTCCGCGATGCGATGGCCGCCCTGCTGGCCGAACAGGGCAAATCGGAGTGGGCCGCGCAGGAGTTTGCGGCGCTCGTGGCGGCGCCGCCGCCCAGACCGCGGCTCGACCCGTGGCGCCGCACCTCCGGGATCCATCACATCGCCGACCGGCGAACCCTCGCCGCGATTCGCGAGATGTGGTATGCGCGAGACGATCTGGCGCGGGCACGGGACCTCGCACCGCACCGCGTGCTGCCGGATTCGGCGATCATCGCGGCGGCCACCGCGCTGCCCGGCACGGCGCGGGAACTCGCGGAACTACCCGTCTTCTCGGGCCGTGCCCAGCGGCGAGCCGCTCCGCGCTGGCTCGCCGCCCTCGAACGCGCACGGAAAATTCCGCCCGCCGATCTCCCGCCGCGCCGGTTGCCGTCGGATGGGCCGCCGCCGCCCGGGCGCTGGCAGCACAAAGACCCGGCCGCCGCCGCCCGGCTCGATGCGGCGCGAAGCCGCCTGGCCGAGCTGTCCGAGCGGCTCGCGATCCCGGTGGAGAACATGATGAGCCCGCAGTTGGTGCGCGACGTGCTGTGGCAGCCCCCGGCGACGGCCGATCTGCCGGAGGTCCTTGCCCTCGGCGGGGCCCGGCCATGGCAGGTCGAACTGGTGGCCCCGGTCCTGGCGGCGGCGCTCGCGGCAGCGGCATTGCCGTCCTGACAGGCTGTCGGCCGAACGTCGTCATACTCGATGCTCGACGGCCGCCGAGCGGAAGTTACTCATCGGTAGCTATTTCGCTAGCATCGAGGCATCCGCCATCGATCACCCAACGATCAAGGGAGTGAGCGCGTGACAGCCCGAACCCTGAACGATGTCGCCTTCGTCGAGGGCGTGCGCACGCCGTTCGGCAAGGCCGGTGCGAAGGGCCAGTTCGCCGAGACCCGCGCCGACGATCTGGTTGTGAAGGTGATCCGCGAGCTGCTGCGGCGCCACCCCGAGTTGCCGCCGGAACGAATCGATGAGGTCGCGGTGGCCGCCGCCACGCAAACCGGGGATCAGGGATTGACCATCGGGCGCACGTCGGCGCTGCTGGCCGGCCTCCCCCGGTCGGTGCCCGGGTTCGCGATCGACCGCATGTGCGCGGGCGCGATGACGGCGGTGACGACCGTCGCCTCCGGTATCGCCGCCGGCGCCTATGACGTGGCCATCGCCGGTGGCGTCGAGCACATGGGGCACCATCCGATGGGCGACGGGGCGGACCCGAATCCGCGGTTCGTCGCCGACAGGCTGGTCGACCCGTCGGCGCTCAATATGGGCGCGACCGCGGAGAACCTGCACGACCGTTGGCCGCAGCTGACGAAACAGCGCGCCGACGCCTTCGCCGCCGCCAGCCAGCGCAAGTACGCCGCGGCGCTCGCCACCGGGAAGATCACGCCCGACCTGGTCCCGGTCGCCACGCGCTCGACGGAGCAGGGCTGGGGGCTTGCGACCACCGATGAGCTGCCCCGGCCGGACACCACCGCCGAAGGGATCGCCGACCTGCGCACCCCGTTCCGGCCGCACGGCCGGGTGACCGCGGGCAATGCCTCGCCGCTCACCGACGGCGCGACCGGCTGCTTGCTCGCCTCGGTCGATACCGCGGCGGAGCTCGGGCTGCCGGTGCGCATGCGCATGGTGGGGTACGCGTTCGCCGGCGTCGAGCCGGAGCTCATGGGCACCGGGCCGATCCCGGCGACCGAGAAGGCGCTGGCCCGTGCCGGTCTCGGGCTCGACGACATCGGGCTCATCGAGATCAACGAGGCGTTCGCGGTGCAGGTGCTCGCGTTCACCGATCACTTCGGCCTCGCCGACGACGACCCGCGCCTGAATCCGTACGGCGGCGCGATCGCCATCGGCCATCCGCTCGCCTCGTCCGGCGTGCGACTGATGATCCAACTGGCCAGGGAGTTCGCCGAGCGGCCGGACGTGCGGTACGGACTCACCACGATGTGTGTAGGGCTCGGCATGGGCGGCAGCGTGATCTGGGAGAACCCCCAGTACACCGGCGCGGGCGCGGCCGACCCGGCAGCGGAGACAGCGGCAGACGCAGCGAGGAAAGCCGCCGAATCGGCCACCGTGACGATGGAAGGAGAAGCGGCATGAACACCGCCGCCCCGGCCTCGGAGACCACTGCGGCCCCCGGCTTGACCTTGCCCGGCGAGGTCGTGACCGCGGCGCACGTGCGGCTCGTCAGCGTTCCTGGCGTCGCCGGACAGGTGGCGCTCATCACCCTGGACAACGGCATGGACCACACCCGGCCGACGACCTTCGGCCCGCAGGGGCTCGCCAATATCGACGCGGCGCTGGATCAGGCGTTCGCGGCGGCGCCGGCAGCGATCGCGATCACCGGCAAGCCGTTCGTCTTCGCCGCCGGGGCCGACCTGTCCGGCATCGGCACCATCACCGACCGCGAGATCGCCCACGCCGTGGGCGATCTCGGACGGCGGGTGTTCCGGCGCCTGCACGACTCTTCGATCCCGACGTTCGCCTTGGTGAACGGCGCGGCGCTCGGCGGCGGGGTCGAGATCGCGCTGCACTGCCACTACCGGACCCTCGCATCCAACGCCGCCATGGTTGCGCTGCCGGAGTGCTTCCTCGGCATCCTGCCCGGGTGGGGCGGCACACAGCTGCTGCCCCGGATCGCCGGCCCGGAGGCGGCGGTGACGGTGATCGTCGACAACGCCCTGAACCAGAATCGGATGCTCCGGCCCGATCAGGCGCTGAGGCTCGGCGTGGTGGATGTGGTGCTAGACGCGGCGGACTATCTGGAGCGGTCGCTGGCCTGGATGGCTGATGTGCTGGGCGGCTCGATCGCCGTGCCGCGCAAGGATTATCGCGCCGATGAGGCGGCGTGGTCCGCCGCGGTCGCGCAGGGCCGGATGATCGCCGACTTGCGCACGCATGGCGCCTCTCCCGCCCCCTACCGGGCGCTGGAGATGATCGACCTCGCTCGCACGGCCGACCTCGACGAAGGGTTCGCCGCCGAGGGCGACGCGCTGGCCGATCTGATCTGCTCGCAGACGTTCCGCGCTGGCGTGTACGCGTTCAACCTGACCCAGAAGCGCGCCCGCCGACCCGCCGGCGCCCCGGATGCCGCGCTGGCCCGGCCGGTCGCCAAGGTCGGCGTGATCGGCGCCGGGTTGATGGCGACCCAACTGGCGCTGCTCTTCGCGCGACGGCTGCATGTGCCGGTGGTGATCACCGACGTGGACCAGGCACGACTGGACAAGGGATTGACTGGAGTGCGCCGCGAGATCGACGCGCTCAAGGCCAAGGGCCGGATCAGTGGCGACGAGGCGAACCGGCTCACAGCACTCGTCACCGGCTCGCTGGACTACGCGGCGTTCGCCGACGCGGATTTCGTCATCGAAGCGGTCTTCGAGGAGATGGGCGTCAAGAAGCAGGTCTTCGCGGAGTTGGAACGGCACGTTCCGCCGACCACGGTGCTCGCCACGAACACCTCGTCCCTGTCGGTGACGGACATGGCCGCCGACTTGGCGCACCCGGAACGGGTGGTCGGATTCCACTTCTTCAACCCGGTCGCGGTGCTGCCGCTGCTGGAGATCGTGCAGGCCGGGCACACCGACGATGCCGCCTTGGCCACCGCGTTCGCCACGGCGAAGGCGCTGCACAAGGGCCCGATCTTGGTGAAGGACGCGCCGGCGTTCGTGGTGAACCGGCTGCTCACCCGGTTCATGGGCGAGATCATCGCGGCGATCGACGAAGGCACCGACCCGGCCGTCGCGGACGGCGCGCTGGCCCCGCTGGGCCTGCCGATGACGCCGATCATGCTGCTGCAGCTCGTCGGTCCGGCCGTCGCGCTGCACGTGACGGAAACCCTCGCGATGGCCTTCCCGGACCGGTTCGTCGTAAGCCGGAACCTGCGGCGGATCGTCGACGGCGGACACCGCACGCTGGTCGCCTTCGACGAGACCGGATCGCAATCGCTCGACCCGGCGATCGCGGCGCTCTGGCAGCAGGGCGACAGGCCGTCGACCGGTGACGAAGTGCGCGACCGGGCGCTCGCGGCGCTGGCGGACGAGGCACACCGGATGTTGGACGAAGGCGTGGTGGCGGAGGCCGCCGACATCGACCTCGCCATGCTCACCGGCGCCGGCTGGCCGTTTTGGCTAGGCGGGATCACCCCGTATCTGGACCGCGAAGGCGTCTCGGAACGGGTTGTCGGACGCCGCTTCTCGCCGCCCGGCATCGCCACCTTGCCCGCTTAGGCGCCGCACGTCGCGACGTCCGGATTTCTCGTTGACGGGGAGTCCTGCAGAGTTTCGGGCGCCATTTTCTCTGCAGCACGCCCACTCGACGCGGCTGTGGGGGGTCGGGGCGGCTCCCGTGCGGCTGCCTCCCCGAACGGGCCTCAGACCGTCGCTGTCACCCGCCGATCGAGTGCGATGCGCCACGCCTCGGGGCCGCGCTCCAGATAGGTGATCTCGAAGGCGCCCGGGTCGCGTTGCTCGATCTGGGCGAGCAGCGGCAGCGGGTCGTGCGGGGCGATCAGTTCCAGCCCGGCGCCGGGACGGACGGCGTCCAGTGCCCCAAAGACTGTGGCGTGCCGGATGTGGTGCGGCACCTGGCGGGCATCCAGGACCGGCCGGTTCGCCACGGAGGCTTCGCCCGGAACGTCGTCATAGGCGGCGGTGTCGCTAACATCGTGGCCATCGCCGCAACCACAGCCTCCACCACCGCAACCACAGCCTCCACCACCGCATCCGCAGCCGCCGGCCGATACCTCCTGCTGCGCGGACTCCGCATGGCCATGTCCCCCGCCGCCGCATCCGCAGCCGCCGGCCGATACCTCCTGCTGCGCGGACTCCGCATGGCCATGTCCCCCGCCGCCGCATCCGCAGCCGCCACCACCGCAACCGCACCCACCACCGGTCGCGGCCGACCGCAGCTCCTCGAACTGCCCGTGCATGCGCTCCAGCCCGTCAGCCAGCGACACCTCGGTACTCGCGGCGAGCGCCGGCAGCACGTAGTCGTTCTCCTTCTCGACGTGCAACTCGAACAGCACGCGCAACGCGTGCGCGGCGGCCGAGGCGCCGAGCGGCGTCGTCGCGCCGGCCAGGTCGTCGATCAGCTCGGCCAGCACGCGATGATCCGCGATCATGGCATCGATGAGCAACGTGCCACCCGGCAGCTCGCGGGCCAGGGCGTAGAGCGTGTCCTCTTCGGCGATCGCGTGCGGCAACAGCTCGCCGCGGCAGAACAGCACGAGGTCGCGACGCGCGTTCGAGGCACCCTCGAGACTGCCGGCCGACGATGCGTCCAGCAGCGCGGTGGCGTGTGCCACCACGGTGCCCACCAGTTCCGCGTGATGCTGTGTGATCGCGTCCAACGCGGCCGAATCGGCTTTGTTGGTCGCCACGGCAAGGGATGTCGTCATAGCTGATCAAACCTTCCGGTCGGGTTTTGCCCCGACAGTAGCGGGCGTGAGACGAGTTTATTACAGTCATGGTCGTGACAATTAGCGTCGGCGCGACGGCGAACGAAACTCCCGCGGAATCGCTTCCGCTCGGGCCGCGATACGCCCTGTCCGCGGCCTCGCGGCTGTCGGGCGCGCGCGCAGCCGTGCTGCGCGCGCTGACCAACGCGCGTGCCGCCGCGACGGTGACGGCGCTGGCCGACCAGTTGGGGCAACACCCCAATACCGTACGCGAGCATCTGGATGCGTTGGTCGCCGACGGTCGCGCGAGCCGCACCCGGTCGACCCCGGTCGGTCGCGGCCGCCCCGCCTGGCTCTACCGTGCCATCGATCACGCGACGGCGGGCGATGACGGCGGGCTGCTCGGCGACGGCCCATACGCGACCGACGGCCAGGAGTACATCGCGCTCGCCGTCGCGCTCATCGACCAGGTCTCCGATTCCAGTCCGAACCCGGGGGCGTTGGGACGCCGGGCCGGTGAGCGCTGGGGTCGCACGTTGGCCGCACGATATCGGAACGCGGACTCGCACGCCGACTCCGACGCGGTCGGCTCCGTGGTCGGGATCCTGCGCGACCTGCGATTCGAGCCGCGTCTTGGGGACGATCCCAAGTCCATGCGGCTCACGACCTGTCCGTTCCTGGATGCTGCCCGCCGACACCCGGATGTCGTGTGCCAGGTGCACCTGGGGATCGTGCGGGGCGCTGTCGCCTGCCTGGGCGGTGATCCGGACACCGCGGATCTTCGGGCGTTCGCCGAACCCGGGGCGTGCCTACTGACGCTCTCGGAAGTGCAATGAGCGAACCGGCCCCGCCGGATACCGCGCCGACGCCGCCCCCGACCTCTCCACACTGCCCACCGAGGACCGATCGCGTCCGCGTTCCGGCGAAGCCACGGCCCATGGGCGTGCGCCTCGCGCTGATGGTCGGCGGCGGGATCGCGTTGCTGGCTGGGCTGGACGCCGCCCTCCTGCTGCTGGGTGTCGCGGCGCCGGTGACGGCAGAGCGGCTCGCGTCGGTGCACGGGATGTTGATGGTGCTCGGTTTCATCGGCACGGTGATCGCGCTGGAACGCGCCGTGGCGCTCGGCCGCTGGTGGGGCTTCGCGTCGCCGGCGTTGATGGGCCTCGGTGGCATCGCGCTGATCTCGCCGGTGCCGCTTCCGGTGGCCGGTGCGCTGCTCATGGCGGCGACCGGCTTGCAGGCGGTGATCTTCATCCCGCTGTGGCGACGCCGCCGCGATGCCGCCGTGCTCGTTCAGTCGCTGGGCGCCGTCAGCGCGTTCGGGGCGACGATCCTGTTCACCGGTGGGGTGGCCATGGCGTCGTTCCTGCCCTGGCTCGTCGGCTATGTGGTGCTGCTGATCTCCGGCGAGCGCATGGAGTTGGCGCGCCTCGGCCGATCCGACGACCGCGCCGAGAAGGCCGTTCTCGCAGGCGGTGTCGCGCTTCTCGCGGCGATCGTTCTGCTGCTGCTCTTTCCGCGATGGGGCGCACCCGTGCTGGGGGCGGCCTTGCTCGCCATGGTCTTCGCGCTCGTCAACGCCGACGTGGCCCGGACCATGCTGCGGTCCACCGGCCTGCCGCGGTTCAGCGCGGCCTGCCTGATGGCCGGTTACGTGTGGTTGACGGTGGCCGGCGGCATCCTGGTGCTGATTCCGCATCCGTTCGACGGCGGCGCCTATGACGCGCTGGTGCACTCGGTGATGCTCGGCTTCACCATGTCGATGATCTTCGCGCACGCGGCGGTGATCCTGCCCGCGGTGCTGCGCCGCCCGCTGCCCTACCACCCCGTCATGTACGTCCCCGCTGCGCTGCTGCATGTGGCGCTGGCCGTCCGCGTCGTCGGCGGCGACCTCCGAGGCGCCCATCTGGTGTGGCAGATCGGCGGCGTGGGCAATGTGATCGCGGTCCTCGCCTTCGTCATCACGGCGGTAGCGACGGGTATGACGGCGTCACTCGCGGCGCGACGGCGACGAACCCGCGCGAACAGCGCGCTGCACGCGGGGGCGTCGACGGCCCGAGGGGTGATACCGGGTGCCGAATAGACGTGCCGCATGGCATCTCAAGGCGAACGCCGGAGTGGTGTTCTGGCTATTGGCGCTGCTCCTGGTGACCGTCACGCATCGATTCCTGCCGGCACCGACGTGGCTTCTCGTGCATCTGCTGCTGCTCGGCGCGGTCACCAACGCGATCGTGGTGTGGAGCACACACTTCGCCGACTCGGTGCTGCGGTCCCGCCCGTCCCGTCGGGGAGTCGCGGGCCAGACGACGCGGCTGTGGTTGCTCAACCTGGGCGTCGCCGCCGTCGTAGCGGGAATGACGATCCCGCAATGGATCTCGGTGCTGGCCGGCGGGACTCTGGTCGGCGCGGCGGTGCTCTGGCACGGTACGGTGCTGGCCGCGCGGATGCGCCGGTCGCTGCCCGCGCGGTTCAAGCCCACGGTGCGCTACTACCTGGTCGCCGCCGGCCTGCTGCCGCTGGGCGTGGCGGCCGGGATCCTGCTGGCGCGGGATCTGGACCACGACCGGCTCGTCGTCGCGCATATGGCCATCAACGTGCTCGGTTGGGTCGGGATCACCGTGATCGGCACGCTGGTCACCTTGTGGGCGACCATGTTGCGCACGCGGATCGTGGACGGCGCTGAACGCGCCGCGGCCCGCGCGCTGTGGATCTTGCCGGCGTCCGTCCTTGCTATCGCCGCCGCGGCGCTCTGGGCTCCTCCGCAGGTCGGGGTGATCGGCATCGCGGGATACCTGGCCGGGCTGACCATCGCCGCGGTCCCGCTGATGAAGGAGGCGCGGGCCAAGCCGCCGCACAGCTACGCCACCTATTCCGTCGCGGCCGGTGTCGGCTGGCTCGTCATCTCGCTCGTCTGGCTCGGCGTGCTCGCGGCGATATCGCCGACCTGGTCGGCATTCTCGGCGCATCTCGGGGTGGTGGTCGGCCCACTGGCGGCCGGGTTCGCGGCCCAGGTTCTACTCGGCGCGCTCAGCTATCTTCTGCCGGTCGTCGCCGGCGGCGGGCCCGTCGCGGTCCGTGCCGCCACCGCCGTCCTCGACCGCGGCGCCGCCTGGCGGGTCAGCATCATCAGCACCGGTATCGCCGTGTGGGCGCTGCCGGTACCGAGCATGGTTGCGGTGGCCAGTTCGGCGGCCGCGCTCGTGGGCCTCGCGTCCTTCCTGCCGCTGCTCGCGCTCGCGCTCCGGGCATCGAGGAAGGCCCGCCGCGACACCGCGCCGGGCCCGTCGTTGGCCGAGCGTCGCGGGCAAGCGGCCGGCGCCACCGCGGCTCTGGCGCGGCCCGGACGGTTCGCCGGTCCGGCCGCGGCCGGATTCGCGATCGTCGCCCTGACCGTCGCGGCGGCCGTCGCCCTCAATCCCGCGGACGTTGGCGCCGCGCCGGTGCACTCCGCGGCCGGCAGCGCCGCTGCCACCGGCCGAACGACGGTGGTGAAGGTTGAGGCCTACGGCATGCGGTTCCACCCGGAGAACATCTCGGTGCCGGTGGGGAATCGCCTGGTGATCGACGTGACCAATACAGACACCATGGTCCACGACCTGGTGCTGGACACCGGAGTGACCTCCGGGCGCCTGCGACCCGGGCAGTCCGCCACCGTGGATGCCGGCGTCGTCGGCCGCGCGATCGAGGGCTGGCGCTCTATCGTCGGCCACCGCCAGCTCGGCATGGTCATGCACATCACCGTCGTGGGCGCGGTGAACGAGGCCGGCTCCGCAGCGGGCACCACATCGCCGCCGTCAGCGACAGGTGACATGCCGGGCATGCAGCACACCGGCACGAGCGCTGACAGTGCTTCCGCCGCATCGGATCTGGACTTCATGGCGGCGCCCCCGAAGGGCTTTACGGCACACGACGCGGCGCTGCCGCCGGCGCTGCCGGGCACAGTGCACCGCATCACCTTCACCGTCCGGAAGACCGACACCGAGGGGGCACCCG
>JAFIHI010000238.1 GCA_017848755.1 Nakamurella sp.
AGGGCGCGGGCGGGTCGATGCCGACGCTGCCCGACCGCACGGTCAGGAGGTCAGGCGCGCGAGAGGCCAGCGTCTCGTTGGCGTCTGGGGCGTACTGCAGGCTGTTGCACTCGAACGCCGGGTAGGACAGCGGCAGGTGGCTGGCCAGGCGCGCGGAATGCAGCAGGGCGATGTCGGCGGCGGTGAGATCCTGCACGGTGACGTAGGCGCCCCGGGCTCGGGCATACGCGTGGCAGAGGATCGAGAACGACTGCCCCTTGCTGGCCTTGATCACCGCGCCGGACCATCCGCGTCGAAGGAAGCCGGGCAGATCGGTGGGGTCCGTGAGGCCCTCGTCCGCGAGGATGGGTACCGGCCATCGGCCGGTAGGCGGCCGCAGATCGAGCACCGACCGGGGCACCGGTTGCTCGATGTAGCGAACCGACCGCAGCACACCGGCCTCGGACAACGCCGTGAGAAGCGCGTCGAACCCATCCACCGTCGCGTAGCCCTCGTTGGGGTCCAGGGCGAGACCGATGCGATCGCCCAGCGATTGCGCCGTCATGAGGATCTGCTGCGTGCGATCCAGGTCGGCCCCCGTGTCCCCGCTGAGCTTGACCTTCAGCTCCCGCACCCCTTCCACGCGGATCCTTTGACCGAGCGGAGAGTCCGCATCGATCGCGTCGGCCAGCCCGACCACGTGCTGCACCGGTAGGTGACGCCGCGCCGGCCCGAGTCGGTAGCCCGATGGTCCGAGATCGACGGCGAAGATCCTCTGGCAGGCATCGGCCACCGCGCCGGCCTCATAGAGCTCATAGAGTCCGGCTCCGGCGGCGCGCGACCACCCGTCGTGCGCCGCGTTGTCGATCGCGGCGACGCACAGCATGCGGGCGAGCGACGGAACGCCCGCCGCTTGCGCATCCTTCTGGGCTATGGCGGCGAGCCGCTGCCAGAGCAGGAACGGATCGCCCTCGCGCGCCTGGGTTGCCCTCGCTGTCAGCGTGACGGTCAGTTCGCGCAGGGCCGTGTCGCGGTCGGTGATGGAACCTGGTGCGGGCCATGACCACGGAACCGAGAGCATGGCGGCGCCGATTCCCTGCGCGCGATGACCCGCACGGTTGACCACCGTGAGGGTCACGGTCGCCATCGTCACGCTGTCCACCACCCCACCGGCGAGGATCAGCGGATGCGCCAGCGGGACGTCGGTGAACGACACCGCACCGTCCGTCACCCGGATATCGGTGTCAGCCATGGCGTCCGCGCGCCCCGTCGTGGTTCCGGCGCAGCGTCGCCAGCCGGCGCTCGACCTGTTCCAACAGTGCGACCGGGCGAAGCAGTTCGGGGGCCGGAAGGGGCGGCGTCCGACGGATCGCCATCTGCAGGAATCGGTCGATCGCCGGCAGTAGGTAGTCGGCGCCGAGCACGATGGTGACCGACTCGGTCTGCCCAGCCCGGCCGGCCGCGACCTGGAAGGGAACAGGCTGCTCGCCGGCTGGGGTGAGAAGCTCGATGGTCACGCGGGTGTCTCCCAGCAGCGCGTCGACCCGGACGGCGTCGGCGGACAGCGAGACGGCCTGCACCTGCGGGGCGCTCGGAGCCAGGTGACAGGCGATCTCCGCCAGATGGATGCCGTAGAAGAACACGCCACCGTAGGGGCTTTCGGTGTCGGCGGTACCGCGCACGGTCAACGTCTCGAGCGGCGACTGCCCAGCCAGCGTGCGCAACGAAGTGACCTCGGGCGTCCACCGCAGCACCGAATAGGAGGTGAGCGGCGCCGCAGCGGCCGCGGCGGCTGCGAGCATGCGTTCGGCGTCGGCGGTGCTGGTGGCGAACGGCTTGTCCACCCACACCGGGAGTCCCGCGCGGATCAGCGGCAGAGCGTGTGCCGCATGCAGCGCCCCGTGCCGGTCGGTGACGATCGCCGCGTCGACCAGCTCGAGAAGCCCGTCCGGCTCGGCGACCACCCGATCGATTCCGCCCTGCGCGGCCAGTGCGCCGGCGGCCTGCGGCTCACCACAGACAGCGACCACTCTCCCGTGCGGCAACCGGCGGTCGATGTTGAACAGTCGGACGATCTGCGCGGCATGGGAGTTGTCTGTGCCGACAATGCCGATGCGTAGGGGTGTCTCGATCATGACGCCGTCACCAGCTCCGCGCAGGCGTCCAGGAAGGACAGCGTCTCCGGCAGGGTGAGCGGCGAGTTGGCCGCCTCATACCGGTTCTCGGAATGGCTCTCCTCGTCTGCCAGATACCCCAGGTAGCCGTCGGCACAGCAGTACAGTCGGATACCGGGAAACGCGGTGGTGAGACGTCGGCCCAGGCCTGCCACCAGTTCTGCGGGAATCGCCAGCAGGCGCAGCTCGCCCAATCGTGCCACCGATACCGAAGCCGTGCGCCGCGAACCGCCATTCCATCGGGACGGCACCGTGATGTCGCGCCGGACGATACGGAGGTCCCCGGGCGAAAGCGGGCGCGCGTGCGGTAATGCGGCCAAGAGCCGGTCGGCGACCGCGCTGCCGATCCGCATGACGTCCTCCGGGCGGCGGCCCTTGCGCACCAGCCGGGTGCTCACGTCACCGGCGGCTCCCTGCGCGAAGACCACCGGCAGATCGGTGCCGAGCTGCCGGCGTAGCTCGCGACGGGCGGCGCCAACCCAATCGGCCGACCACTGCATGGTCTCTGGTCCGAGAACCGTGGGATGGCAAGCAAAATCGTACAACACGGCCAGCGGTCGGTGATCGGTGTCGTACACCGTCACGAGGCCCGCGCTGG